>NZ_JALKAS010000001.1:638524-957786 GCF_023015695.1 Jannaschia sp. S6380 | reverse complement strand
ACGGGGCGCAGGGGCGCGGCGAGTTCCTCGAGGCGCTGTTCGGACAGTTCCTGCTGTCGGGAAACGCCTTCGTCGAGGCGGTGGGGCCGGGCGGTCTGCCGCGCGAGTTGCACGTGCTGCGCGCGGACCGGATGTCGGTGGTGCCTGGGACCGATGGCTGGCCGGTGGCGTATGACTACACCGTGTCGGGGCGCAAGCATCGGTTCCAAGTGGGCGAGGTGTCGCCCGTGCTGCACGTGCGGGCGTTCCATCCGCAGGACGACCATTACGGGTTGTCGCCGATGCAGGCGGCGGCCGCGGCGATCGACGTGCACAACGCCGCCTCGCGCTGGTCGAAGGGGTTGCTGGACAACGCCGCGCGACCATCGGGCGCGATCGTCAACGGCGGCGAGGAGATGTCGCCCGATCAGTTCGATCGGCTGTCGATGGAGTTGGAGGCGCATCACCAGGGCGCGCGCAATGCGGGGCGGCCGATGCTGCTGGACGGGGGCCTGGACTGGAAGCCGATGGGGTTCAGCCCGTCGGACATGGAGTTTCGCCAGACCAAGGAGGCCGCCGCGCGCGAGATCGCGATGGCCTTCGGGGTGCCGCCGATGCTGCTGGGGATCCCGGGGGACGCGACCTATGCCAATTATGTCGAGGCGAACCGGGCGTTCTATCGGCTGACGGTGCTGCCGCTGGTGACGAAGGTCTGCGAGGCGCTGGCGCATTGGCTGGGCCAGCATTCGGGCGAGGCGATGGCGCTGGCGCCGGATCGCGACCGGGTGCCTGCGTTGCAGGCGGAGCGGGATGCCGAATGGACCCGGATCGCGGGCGCCGACTTCCTGACGGCGGACGAGAAGCGGCGGATGCTGGGCCTGCCGCCCGCGGACGCATGAGCGCGGCGGAACGGACCGGCGGATCGCGGTTCCTGTACGCGCCGTTTCAGGACACCGAGACGGCGTTCCGCCTGACCGAGGAGCGGCTGGCCTGTGTCGAGACGGTGATCGCACGGTTGGAGACGGACCGCGCCGTCGATGCCGAGAAGCAGATCCGGCTGGAGACGCGGTTCAACCAGATCGACAACCGGCTGGACCGCATCGACGCGCTGATCTCGCGGCTGGTCTGGCTGATCGTGGCGGCGATCGTCGGCGGCTTCGTGTCGGTCGCGTTGCAGGGGAATGCGGTCGGCGTCTGAGGGCGGCGACGGGAACCAAATCGGGGCCACGGCTGCCCTTGGCGGGGCAGGCCGGACGAGGAGAAAGTCATGAAAGTGGAACGGAAGTTCGCGCGCGCCGAGACCGGCGTGCGGCTGGAGGAAGGTGCCCGCATCGCGGGTTACGCGTCGCTGTTCGGGGTCGAGGATACCGGCCGCGACGTGGTCGAAGCGGGCGCCTATTGCGACAGCCTGGCGCGGATCAGCGCCGAGGGGCGGCGCGTCAAGATGCTGTGGCAGCACGACCCGGCCTGCGTGATCGGGGTTTGGGAAGAGGTCCGCGAGGACGCGCGCGGCCTGTTCGTGAAGGGCCGCTTGCTGCCGGGCGTGGAGAAGGCGCGCGAGGCGGCGGAACTGATCGAGGCGGGCGCGCTGGACGGGCTGTCGATCGGCTATACGGTCCGGCGGGCCGTCAAGGACAACCAGGGGCGCAGGCTTCTGAAGGAACTGGAGCTTTGGGAAGTGTCGCTGGTGACGTTCCCGATGCTGCCCAGTGCGCGGGTCGGGGCCAAGGCGGACCCCTCGCGCGAATTGGCGCGGGCGATCCGGTCCGCGCGTCTGGAACTGGCGCGCGACTGACGCCGCCGCAACCATCCAAAGGAGAACCCGATGAGCCATGACGGCGTCGGGGAAGTCACGGAAGCGCTGGCGGGGCTCGTCAGCGATTTCAAAGGCTTCCAACAGAAGATCACCCAAAAGATGCAGCAACAGGAAGAGCGCCTGAACATGACCTATCAAAGCCAACGTCCCCAGCTTTCCACCGCCGAGATGGTGGAGGCCCCGCATCAGAAGGCGATGGACGCCTATCTGCGGTCGGGCGACGATGACGGCCTGCGTGCCCTGACGCTGGACGGCAAGTCGATGAACACCGCCGTGTCGGCCGAGGGCGGATACCTGGTCGATCCGCAGACCGCGGAGACGGTGAAGTCGGTCCTGACGTCGTCGGCGTCGATCCGGTCGATCGCGTCGGTCGTCAACGTCGAGGCCACGTCGTTCGACGTGCTGGTCGACCGCACCGAGACCGGCGCCGGCTGGGCCACCGAGAACGGCGCCACGGCCGAGACCGACAGCCCGCTGTTCGACCGCATCTCGATCCCGCTGCACGAGCTGTCGGCGATGCCCAAGGCGTCGCAGCGCCTGCTGGACGACGCGGCGTTCGACATCGAGGGCTGGCTGGCCGGTCGGATCGCCGACCGTTTCGCCACCGCCGAGGCGGCGGCCTTCGTCAACGGCGACGGCGTCGACAAACCCACGGGCTTCCTGACCTATGGCCATGTCGAGGAGCAGTCCTGGAACTGGGGCTTGCTGGGCTATGTCGCGACGGGCGCCTCGGGCGATTTCGACGCGAGCCGTCCGGCCGATGCCGTGGTGGACCTGGTCTATGCGCTGGGGGCGAAGTACCGCGCCAACGCGAGCTTCGTCATGAACTCCAAGACCGCGGGTGCGGTGCGCAAAATGAAGGACGCCGATGGGCGCTTCCTGTGGACCGACAGCCTGGCCGCGGGCCAGCCGGCGCAGCTGATGGGTTATCCGGTGCTGATCGCCGAGGACATGCCCGATATCGGCGCGGATGCCACCGCTGTCGCCTTCGGCGATTTCGGGGCCGGCTACACCGTGGCCGAGCGGCCCGATCTGCGCGTCCTGCGTGACCCGTTCAGTGCCAAGCCGCATGTCCTGTTCTACGCCACCAAGCGCGTGGGTGGGGACGTGACCGACTTCGCCGCGATCAAGCTGTTGAAGTTCTCCGTCGTCTGACGGGGAGGGGGGCCGTCCTGGCGGGGGGCGGCCCCTGACCCCTTCGCGCCGGTCGGGCGGCGCGGGGGGAGGCGGGGCCGGTGGGCTTCCGGCCTGGTCCGCACGCGATGTGTGCCGGCCCCGTCGACTTTCGAGGAACATGCAGGCGGAGAGACCATGACGATGACGGTGATCGATTCCGAGGGGATCGCGGATGAAATGCTGCCGCTGGCGGAGCTGGCGGCGCAGATGCGACTGGCGGACGGGTTCGAGGTCGTTCCCGGTCAGGCGGATCGCCTGCGGCTGCGGCTTCGCGCCGGGATCGAGGCGGTCGAACGGCGGTTGGGCCGGGCGCTGATCGCGCGCGAATTCCTGCTGTCGGGCGAAGTTTTGGGCGGGCGACGTGTGCCGCTGCCCATTGCGCCGGTCGAGGCGGTATTGTCGGCCGCGATTTCGCGCGCGGGCGCGCTGTTCGCGCTGGATGCGGCGACGGTCGAGGCCGGAGCGCGGGGCACGGAGGCCGTTCTGGCGCGCGCGGTGAGCGACGGGGAGGTCCTGCAGTTGCGGGTGCGGGCCGGCTATGGCGTCTGGTCCGACGTGCCGGGGCCGTTGCGTCAGGCGGCGCTGTTGCTGGCGGAGGCGCTGGACATGGGCGGCGACGCCGAGGCGCGGCGGATGGCGGAGGCGATGATGGCGCCGTTCCGGCCATTGCGCATCGGGGGGGCACGCTGATGGGGCGGGTCCTTACGCGGCGCATGACGTTGGTGGTGCCGGCCCGCGCGGCCGATGGCGGCGGCGGGTTCGTGCGCGACTGGGTCGTGCGCGGTGCGTTCTGGGCGTCGGTCCGCATGCGGTCGGGCGCCCTGCGGCATACGGAGTTCGGGCGCACGCCGCGCCTGCAGGTGCGGATCGTGACGCATGGGCTGCCCGAAGGGGACCCGATGCGTCCGGAGCCGGGCGACCGTCTGCGGGACGGGATGCGGTCCTACGAGGTGCAGGCCGTTCACGAAGGCGCGCGGCATGAGCTGGTGATCCTGGCGGGCGAAGTCCCGCGGGAGGAACAGGCATGACCTATGCGATGAGCGAGAGCCTGCAATCGGCGGTCTATGACCGGTTGTCGGGCGATGCCGATCTGGACGCGCTGGTCGCGGGGGCGGTGTTCGATTCCGTCCCTGAGCGCGCACCCGACCTGTTCGTGGCGCTGGGCCCGGAAAAGGCCAGCGACCGTTCGGACGCGACCGCCGGTGGGGCCATCCATCAGGTTCGCATTAGCGTCGTGACCCGGCGCCAGGGATTCATGGCCGCCAAGGCGGTGGCCGGGCGGGTGTCGGATATCCTGTCGGGCGCGGCGATGCCGCTGGCCCGGGGGCGACTGGTGTCGATGCGGTTCCTGAAGGCGCAGGCCAAGCGCGACGAGGGCGAGGGGACGCGCCGGATCGACCTGTGGTTCCGGGCGCGGCTGGACGACCGGAACTGAGCGAGACTTCAATTCAAGGAGAGACGAGATGGGTGTGCAAGCGGGCAAGGACCTTCTGCTGAAGGTGGATCAGGACGGCACCGGCGTATTCGTGACGCTGGCCGGTCTGCGGGCGACGCGGCTGACGTTCAATGCGGGGTCGATCGACGTGACGTCGACCGAAAGCGCGGGCGGCTGGCGCGAATTGCTGGGCGGTGGCGGCGTGAAATCGGCGCAGGTCAGCGGATCGGGCATCTTTCGCGATGCGGACACGGATGCGCGGGCACGGCAGCTGTTCTTCGACGGCGAGGTGCCGGCGTTCCAGGTGATCATCCCCGATTTCGGCATCGTGGAGGGGCCGTTCCAGATCACCTCGCTTGAATACGGAGGCACGCATGACGGTGAGGCCACCTATGAAATCGCGCTGGCCTCGGCCGGCGAGATGATCTTCACGCCGCTCTGATGGGGGGCGGGAACCCGTTCGCCGGCGAGGTCGCCCTGGTGCTGGATGGCGAACGACGGGTGCTGAAGCTGACGCTGGGGGCGCTGGCGGAGTTGGAGGCCGAGCTGGAGGCCGACAGCCTGGTCGCGCTGGTCGGCCGGTTCGAGGCGGGCGGGTTCCGGGCGCGCGACGTGGCGCGCCTGTTGCTGGCCGGCCTGCGCGGCGGGGGGTGGCAGGGCGACGCCCGCGACCTGCTGTCCGCCGAGATCGAGGGCGGTCCGGTCGAGGCGACGCGCGTCGCGGCGCTTCTGCTCGGCCGGGCCTTCGCATTTCCGGCATGAGCGCGCGGTTCGACTGGAACGCGCTGATGGCCGCCGGGATGCGCGGGCTGGGGCTGCGGCCCGCGGAGTTCTGGGCGCTGACGCCGGCGGAGCTGGCCTTTCTTTTGGGGCATGGCGACGGACGTCTGCCGATGGATCGGGCGGGGCTGGACGCGCTGGCCGCCCGGTTCCCCGACAAGCAGGAGATGGACGATGGATGACAGGGACGAGTTCGACGGTGTCGACGGCGCGCTTGACGCGCTGGAGGCACGCCTGGGCGGATCGGAGGCCGTGGTTGCGCGGTTCACGGCGGAACTGGGCACGCTGGAAGGGCAGATGCTGCACACCCAGAAGGAAGTGCAGGGTCTGTCGCGGTCGTTCGGCGGGTCGCTGAAGCGGGCGTTCGATGGCGTCGTCTTCGATGGGCGAAAGTTGTCGGACGCGCTGTCGGGGCTGGCCCGTTCGATGCTGAACGCGACCTACAACGCGGCGATGCGACCGGTCGGGCAGGCGCTTGGCGGCGCCCTTGCAAGCGGATTGGAGGGCGTTCTGCCCTTCGCCGAGGGCGGGGCGTTCAGCCAGGGTCGGGTGATGCCGTTCGCCAAGGGCGGCGTGATCGGCGGGCCGACGACGTTTCCGATGCGCGGCGGCACCGGCCTGATGGGCGAAGCCGGGCCCGAGGCCATCATGCCGCTGACGCGGGGCCCCGACGGCAGGCTGGGGGTCCAGACCCATGGGGGCGGGTCGTCGGTGAACGTGCAGATGCACATCAGCACGCCCGACGCCGAAGGCTTTCGCAGGTCGCGCAGCCAGATCGCCGCCGAGATGTCGCGCGCGCTGTCGCGCGGATCCAGAAACCGCTGAAGGAACAAGACATGTCGTTTCACGAGATCCGATTTCCCCCCCGGATGTCCCTGGGATCCATCGGCGGGCCCGAGCGCCTGACCGAGGTGGTCACGCTGGCCAACGGGTTCGAGGAGCGGAACACGCCCTGGGCGCATTCACGCCGCCGCTATGACGCCGGGGTCGGGATGCGGTCGCTGGACGATGTCGGCGAGATGATCGCCTTCTTCGAGGCGCGCAGGGGACGCCTGCATGGGTTCCGCTGGAAGGACTGGGCTGATTTCAAATCATGCCGGCCGTCGGGGGAGGTCGCGTTCCGCGATCAGTTGATCGGCAAGGGGGACGGCTCGACCACCGTGTTCGCGCTGTCGAAGACCTATCGTTCGGGGGTCGAGACCTATGTCCGCCCAATCGTAAAGCCTGTCGAAGGGAGCGTGCGCGTGGGACTGGAGGACGACGAGCTGCAGGACACGGTGCATTACGAGGTGGACGCGACCACGGGGCGCGTCATCTTCGCCACGGCGCCCGATCTGGGCGTGGATGTCACGGCCGGTTTCGAGTTCGATGTGCCGGTACGTTTCGACACAGACTCGATTCTGACTTCGGTGGCGAGCTTCCAGGCCGGCGAGATACCGGATGTCCCGGTTCTGGAGGTGCGGTTGTGACCGGGCTTGGCGAACATCTGGCGGCCGGCGGAAGCACCGTCTGCCGCGCTTGGGTGGTAGAGCGCAGGGACGGGCAGGTCTTCGGCTTCACCGATCACGACACGCCTATCCGGATCGACGGCGTGGAATGCCGGGCGTCGTCGGGTCTGGCGGCGGGCGCATTGCAGGCGGGAACCGGTCTGGCGGTGGACAACGCCGAGGCGCACGGCGCGCTGAGCCACGACGTCATCCGCGAGGAGGACCTGCGCGCCGGACGCTGGGACGCGGCGGAGGTCACGGCCTGGCTGGTGAACTGGGAAGACACCGAAATGCGGGAAATCCTGTTCCAGGGGTCGCTGGGCGAGATCAGCTGGGGCGGCGGGATGTTCTCGGCCGAGCTGCGTGGTTTGGCGGAGGCGTTGAACCGCGTGCGCGGTCGCGTCTTTCAGGGTCGTTGCGATGCGGTGCTGGGCGATGGCCGCTGCCGCAAGGCGCTGGGACCGAGTTTCGTTCTGGAGACGACTGTCGAGACGGTGGAACGCGATGCGACCTATCGGTTTGCCACGCATCGGGAGTTCGCGCCGAAATGGTTCGAGCGCGGGCGCCTGGAAGTTCTGGACGGTCCGGCAATGGGCATGTCGGAGCGGGTCAAGATGGACCGCGGGGCCGAGGATGGTCGTCGGATCACGCTTTGGCAGGCCTTGCGCTGCGAGGTCGCCGCGGGGACACGGGTGCGCCTGGAGGCCGGCTGCGACAAGCGCGCCGAGACCTGCCGTCTGAAGTTCGACAACATGCTGAATTTTCGCGGCTTCCCGCATATCCCCGGTGATGACTGGCTGATGAGCTATCCGACGCGCGACGGTCGGAACGACGGGGGCCGATCATGAGCCGCGTCGTGAGTATTGCGCGGACCTGGATCGGTACGCCCTATGTGCACCAGGCTTCGGCGCGCGGGGCGGGGACGGATTGTCTCGGGCTCGTGCGGGGGGTCTGGCGCGAACTCTATGGTGCCGAGCCGCAGGCGGTTCCGCCCTACACACAGGATTGGGCCGAGCCACAGGGGGACGAGGTCCTGCATGCGGCGGCCGATCGGCATCTGACGCGTCTGACCGCCAGCTGTCCGATGCGGCCCGGCGATCTGTTGTTGTTTCGGATGCGCGAGGGATCGATCGCGAAACATCTTGGCCTGGTCGGGCGCATCGGCGCGGTGCCGACCTTCATACATGCCTACAGCGGACATGGCGTGCTGGAGAGCCCGCTCTCGACGCCCTGGATGCGCCGGATCGCCGCGCGCTTCCGGTTTCCCGAAACGATATCTGAGGAGGGCTGAGAGATGGCCACACTCGTACTGGGTGCCGTGGGTGCGGCGGTCGGCGGCAGCTTGGGCGGCTCGTTCCTGGGACTGAGCGGCGCGGTGATCGGCCGTGCCGCGGGCGCCGCGTTGGGTCGGGTCGTCGACCAGACGATCATGGGCGGCGGCTCGGATGCGATCGAGACCGGACGCATCGACCGCCTGCGCCTGACCGGGGCGTCCGAGGGTGCCGTCCTGCCCCGTGTCGTGGGACGCGTCCGCATCGGCGGGCAGGTCATCTGGGCCACCCGTTTCAAGGAGCATCGGAGTTCGTCGAGTGGCGGGGGCAAGGGCGGTCCGAAGGCACCGAAACAGACGAGCTTTAGCTATTCGATTTCGCTGGCCGTGGCGCTCTGCGAGGGGGAGATCACGCGGGTTGGACGTATCTGGGCGGACGGGCGCGAGATCGCGCGGGACGACATCCAGATGCGGGTCTACAAGGGCGATGACACCCAGCTGCCCGACGCCCTGATCGAGGCACATGAGGGCGCAGGGCATGCGCCCGCCTTTCGGGGAACGGCCTATGTCGTCATCGAGGACCTGGATATCTCGCCCTACGGCAACCGGGTGCCGAACCTGTCCTTCGAGGTCCTGCGCGCCGCGCGTGCCGAGGGGGAGGTGCCGGCCCCGTCCGAGCTGATCGAAGGCGTCGCCTTGGTGCCCGGAACGGGGGAGTTCGCGCTCGCCACGACGTCGGTTCATTATGACCATGGAAATGGCGCGAAGGAGTCGGCGAACATCAACACGCCGCAACGCGTATCCGATTTCCGCGTCGCAATGCGTGACCTGACCGAAGAATTTCCGAAGCTGAAATCCACGTCGCTTATCGTTTCGTGGTTCGGAACAGATCTGCGGTGCGGGGCGTGCCGCCTTCACCCGCGGGTCGAGCACAAGGCGGCCGAGGGCAAGCCGCAGCGTTGGCGCGTCGCGGGTCTGGATCGGGACGCGGCGGGACAGGTCCCGCTGAAGGATGGCCGCCCGGTCTATGGCGGCACGCCGAGCGACGCATCGGTAGTCGAGGCAATCCGCGATCTGAATGCGCGCGATATCGACGTGACCTTCTACCCGTTCATTCTGATGGAACAGATGGCGGGGAACGGGCTGCCCGACCCATGGGGAAATGCGGAGCAGGCTGCCCTGCCATGGCGAGGCAGGATTACCAGCGAGCTGGCCCCCGGTCGGGACGGGACGACGGATGGGAGTGCGGCGGCGGAGGCCGAGGTCGCGCGTTTCTTCGGCGAGGTCCCGGGCGGCGAGGACTCGGACTGGAACTATCGCCGGTTCATCCTGCACTACGCGTCGCTGTGCGCTGAAGCCGGGGGGGTCGAGGCGTTCTGCATCGGGTCCGAGATGCGGAGCCTGACGCGCGTGCGGGGCCCTGGGAACACGTTCCCGGCGGTCGCCGCGCTGCAACGGCTGGCACGGGACGTTCGCGCGATCCTTCCGGATGCGAAGATCGGCTACGCAGCGGACTGGTCGGAGTATTTCGGATATCACCCGGCGGATACGGGAAACCTGCACTATCACCTCGATCCGCTCTGGGCGGATCCCTCGATCGATTTCATCGGTATCGACAACTACATGCCGCTCGGCGATTGGCGCGACGGCCGGGATCATGCGGATGCGGCCTTCGGATCGATCAAAGATCTGGACTACCTGCAGTCGAATATCGAGGGGGGCGAAGGCTTCGATTGGTACTATCCCACGCCGGAGGCGCGGGCCGCGCAGCGACGTTTGCCGATCCGCGACGGCGCGCATGGCGAGGATTGGGTTTGGCGGTTCAAGGATTTGCGGAACTGGTGGTCGGAACCTCATCATGATCGGATCGACGGGGAACGGCGTACCATGCCGACGGCCTGGATCCCAATGTCGAAGCCGATCCGGTTCACCGAATACGGCTGCGCGGCCATCGACAAGGGGGCGAACCAGCCGAACAAGTTCATTGATGCCAAATCGTCCGAAAGCGCCTTGCCGCGCCATTCGAACGGGCGGCGCGACGACACGATGCAGATCCAGTATCTTCGCGCCTTCGTCGATTACTGGGGCGATGCCAGGCGCAATCCGCAATCGCCGAAGTTCGACGGGCGCATGATCGACATGGCGCATAGCCTGGCGTGGGCCTGGGATACGCGCCCGTGGCCGTATTTTCCGGAGCTTGGCGATTACTGGTCGGATGGGGTGAACCATGCGCGGGGGCATTGGCTGACCGGGCGCAGCGCCACGCAGCCGTTGTCGACGGCGATCGCCGAGATTTGCCGGGCGAGCGGGCTGGAACGCTTCGACGTCTCGAAGGTTCGCGGGTCGGTGCGTGGCTATTCCGTGGCGGAAGTCCAATCGGCCCGGGCTGATCTGCAGCCGCTGCTGCTGGCCCATGGCGTCGAGGCGTCGGAGCGGAGCGGGCGGATCGTGTTCTCGATGCGCGACGAGGCGCGTGAGGTCGAGTTGACTGCCGAGCGGATGGTTCGGGGCGACGGGGATGTCCTGCGATATGCGCGTGGGCCGGAGGCCGAAACGACGCGGCGGGTCGTCGTCCACCACATCGACGCCGCCGGCGATTTCGAGACGCGGGTGGCGGAGGCAGTTCTGCACGGGACCGAGACCTTGCCGGTGTCTGAGACGGAACTTCCTTTGTCGCTGACCCGCGGGGAGGCGCAGGCCGTCGCGGAGCGATTTCTGTCCGAGACGCATGTATCGCGCGACTCGGTCGAATTCGCCCTCGCCCCGTCGCGGAGAGATGTCGTGGCAGGCGATCTGCTGCGTTTGGCGGGACATGAGGATCTCTGGCGGGTCGACCGGATCGAGGATGGTGCGGACCGTCGAGTCAAGGCTGTGCGGACGGAACGCGGCCTCTACGAGCCCAGCGACGAGGCGGAGGATGGCACCGGTCGGCTCCGACCTTTCGCGCCGCTGCCGGTCGACAGCGTGATCCTGGACCTGCCTGCGCTGAGCGTCGAGCGGACCGCGCATGCACCCTATGTCGCGGTGGCGGCGCGGCCCTGGCCGGGCACGGTCGCGGTTCATATGGCGGTCGACGACAGCGATTACGAATTGAACCTGCTGGTGGAGGAACCTTCGCAGATCGGCATCACGCGCAGCGTATTGGAGCCGGCGGCGCCATCGGTCTGGGACAACGGACCCGAGCTTTTGATCGAGATGGGTGATGGGTCACTTTCGTCGGTATCCGATCGGTCCATGCTGGCCGGTGCGAACGCGATGGCGATCGGTTCGGGTGAGCCTGCCGGATGGGAGGTGGTCCAGTTTCGGCACGCGCGGCCGGTGGGCGCTGGCTTGTGGAGCGTTTCTCGACGACTTCGTGGTCAGCGGGGCACGGAACATCTGGCCGGGCGAACCTGGCCGATCGGGAGCCGCGTCGTCATACTTGATCGGTCTGTCCGGCAAATGGACCTGCCTCTGGAAACCCTGGGGCAGGATCGGCATCTTCGGATCGGTCCGGCATCGCTTCCACTAGGGCATGAAGCCTTCGAGCATCGCGTCGTGACGGCGGAGGGGAACGGCCTTCGCCCGTTTTCGCCCGTCCATTTGCGGACATCGCAGGAGGGTGATCACGTGCAGGTGCGCTGGATCCGACGTTCGCGAACCGGGACAGACGGCTGGAATGCGCATGATGTTCCGTTGGGCGAGCGCGAGGAGCGGTATCTCGTCCAATTGGAGACAGAGGCGGGCGAAATCCTGAGGGAAGAGACGGTGGCAGAACCGGCATTCGCGTTCGACGCTGCGGCGCTGCGCACGTCGATTGGCGAGACCGAGCCGATCGTGATACGGGTGGCGCAGATGTCCGATGAGGTCGGCGTGGGACAATTCGCGTCGATCACCTTGGTGTGACTTCGCTTTGTCATCCCGAGGAGGCAAGCATAGTGTCGAAGACGAGTTTCGACAGGAGACCTGCAGATGAGATCAGCTGACAGACATTCCGTGCAATCGCTCGATCCGGTCTGGGAACAGGTCGTCGCCGAAGCCCGTGAGGCCATCGGCGAGGAGCCCCTGCTGGGTGGCATGATCCATACGTCCATCCTGCATCACGATACGATCGGGAAGGCGTTGGCGTATCGGTTCGCGCAGCGATTGGCATCGAGCGAGATGAGCGAACAGATTCTGCGTGAGCTTGCAGAGAAGGCCTTTACGGCTGATCCCGAGATCGTCCAGGCGGCCCGGGCCGATATGGTCGCGATCCTGGATAGGGATCCCGCCTGCAGTCGTCTGCTGCAGCCCATGTTGTTCTTCAAGGGGTTCCAGGCGGTTCTTGCGTATCGCGTGGGTCACTGGCTTTGGCTGGCCGGGCGGCGCGACATGGCGTATTTCGTTCAGACCCGTGTGAGCGAACTCTACGGCGTCGACATACATCCGGGCGCGCGGATCGGACGTGGAATCATGAT
The DNA here is from genome assembly GCF_023015695.1 of Jannaschia sp. S6380. Taxonomy (NCBI): domain Bacteria; kingdom Pseudomonadati; phylum Pseudomonadota; class Alphaproteobacteria; order Rhodobacterales; family Roseobacteraceae; genus Jannaschia; species Jannaschia sp. S6380. The sequence continues at coordinate 945,407 of NZ_JALKAS010000001.1, read as the reverse complement.
CGACCACGCGCATTCGATCGTAATCGGCGAGACGGCCGTCGTGGGGGACAACGTGTCGATGCTTCATTCCGTGACATTGGGCGGAACGGGGAAGCAGGACGACGATCGTCATCCGAAGATCGGGAACGGCGTCCTTATCGGTGCCGGGGCGAAGGTGCTGGGCAACATCAGCATCGGCCATTGCTCGCGCATCGCGGCGGGTTCGGTCGTGCTGGCGGACATTCCGCCGATGAAGACCGTCGCCGGCGTGCCCGCCCGCATCGTCGGCGAGGCGGGATGCGCGCAGCCCTCGGTCACGATGGATCAGCTGGTCGGTGTGAAGGGGGCGGAAGATTAGCTTCCGCGCCCCGCGCTTTCGTCAGGCCAGCATCGTCATCGGGTTTTCGAGGTTCTCGGCAATCGCCTTAAGGAAATCTGCGCCCAATGCGCCGTCGATCACCCGGTGATCGACGCTCAGCGTGACGGACATGACCGTCGCGGCGGTGATTTCGCCATCGGCGCCAATGACTGGTTTCTTCACGCCCGCACCGACGGCGAGAATGGAACCGTGCGGCGGATTGATGACGGCATCGAAGTTGTCGATACCGAACATCCCGAGATTGGAGATGGCGAAGCTGCCGCCCTGATATTCATGGGGGGCCAGCTTGCGTTCGCGGGCCCGGCTGGCGAGGTCCTTCATTTCGGCGGACAGGGCCGAAAGCGATTTCTGATGCGCGTCCTTGAGAACAGGCGTGAACAGGCCGCCCTCGATGGCGACCGCGACTGCGACGTCCGAAGGTTCCAGACGCAGCATACGGTCGCCGGCCCAGACGGCGTTCGCGTCCGGGACCTGCTGAAGCGCGTTGGCGCAGGCCTTGATGATGAAGTCGTTGACTGACAGCTTGATGTTGCGACTTTCGAGTTGCTTGTTCAGCTGGCTTCGGAACTTCAGCAGGGCGTCCAGTTGGATGTCGCGGCGCAGGTAGAAATGCGGAATTGTCTGCTTGGCTTCCGTCAGGCGCGCGGCGACGGTCTTGCGCATGCCGTCGAGCTTTATCTCTTCGAAAGCGCGACCCTCGAACATCTTGGCGACCTGATCGGACGTCATGCCCGAGGGCAGCGCCGTTTTCTGGCCATCGGCCGGTCTGGCGGTCTCGACGGCGGCGGATGGCTTGGTCTGATCCGGCTTGGCGTTCTCGACATCCGCCTTGACGATCCGTCCCCGTGGGCCGGAGCCTTTGATGGCGCTCAGGTCCAGCCCCTTGTCCTTGGCGATGCGCCGTGCGAGCGGCGTGGCGAAGACGCGATCACCTTGGGTACGATCCGGTGCGGACGGCTTCTCGGCCGCGCCCTTGTCAGCCCCGCCCTCTTCGCGGCCGTAGCCCTTCTGGGGTTCGGTGGCCGGCGAAGGTTCGGCCGGTGCCGCATGTGACGAGCCGCCGGGCGCGGCGTCCTCGATCCCTGCCGGGTCTTCGCCTTCCTCGACCAGAACGGCGATCGGCGAGTTCACCTTCACGCCTTCAGTACCTTCCGGAACGATGATCTTGCCGACGATCCCTTCGTCGACGGCTTCGAATTCCATCGTGGCCTTGTCGGTCTCGATTTCGGCGAGAAGGTCGCCGGAGGCGACCGTATCACCCTCCTTGACCAGCCACTTCGCGAGCGTGCCTTCCTCCATCGTCGGGGACAGGGCGGGCATCAGGATTTGAGTTGCCATGACAGTATCCCCTAGCGGTAGGTGACTTGCTTGACCGCTTCGACCACCTCGTCGGTGGTGACGAGGGCAAGCTTCTCGAGGTTCGCGGCATAGGGCATGGGCACGTCCTTGCCGGTGCAGGTGATGACCGGCGCATCCAGATAGTCGAATGCGCGCTGCATGATCGTGGAGGCCATGTGATCGCTGAAACTGGCGACGGGGAACCCCTCCTCGACCAGCACGCAGCGATTGGTCTTCTGCACCGAAGCCATGACCGCGTCGTAGTCGACCGGACGCAGGGTCCGCAGGTCGATCACCTCCGCCTCGATCCCGTCTTCGGCCAGCTTGTCCGCCGCCTGCAGCGCGTAGGTCATGCCGATGCCCCAACTGACGATGGTGACATCCTTTCCCTCGCGCCAAATCTTGGCCTTGCCGAACGGCACGGTGAAGTCATCCAGTTTGGGGACCTCGAAGGATTTCCCGTACAGGATCTCGTTCTCGAGGAAGATGACCGGGTTCGCATCCCGGATCGCTGTCTTCATCAGACCCTTCGCGTCGGCGGCCGAATAGGGCATCACCACCTTCAACCCGGGAATGGACGCGTACCATGCCGCATAGTCTTGGCTGTGTTGGGCGCCGACCCGTGCGGCGGCGCCGTTGGGCCCCCGGAACACCATCGGGGCGCCCATCTGGCCACCGGACATGTAAAGCGTTTTGGCCGCGGAGTTGATGATTTGGTCGATGGCCTGCATCGCGAAGTTGAAGGTCATGAACTCCACGATCGGCTTCAGCCCGCCGAAGGCCGCGCCGACGGCGATGCCGGTGAAGCCGTGCTCGGTGATCGGCGTGTCGATCACGCGCTTGTCGCCGAACTCGTCCAGCATCCCCTGGCTGATCTTGTAGGCGCCTTGGTACTCGGCCACCTCCTCCCCCATCAAGAAGACGTCCTCGTCGCGACGCATCTCCTCGGACATTGCGTCGCGGATGGCTTCCCGGACGGTCATCGTGACCATCTCGGTGCCATCGGGCCAATCGGGGGTCAGGTCGGGCTTGGGAACGTCATCGGACTTCGCCTCCGCCGGCTTGGGGGCAGGGGCCTCGGTCTTCTTGTCGGGTTCGGCCTCGGCCTTCGGGGCGCTCGACGTGTCGACGTCATCGGCGCTCTCGCCCTCGTCCAGAAGAACCGCGATCGGCGAATTCACCTTCACGCCTTCGGTGCCCTCGGCGACGATGATCTTGCCGATCGTGCCCTCGTCGACGGCTTCGAATTCCATCGTGGCCTTGTCGGTCTCGATTTCGGCCAGGATGTCCCCGGACGACACCGTGTCACCCTCCTTGACGAGCCATTTGGCGAGCGTGCCTTCCTCCATGGTGGGGGAAAGGGCGGGCATCAAGATTTCGGTCGCCATATCAATTGTCCCCTTCCGGCGTGACCATTCCAACGACGTTGCCTTGACCGTCTTCCACGTAGGCGACACGTCCAATGTCCGGATAGCCCATCGGCGGAAGCGCTTGGCCTCCGCCATTCTTCAAAGCCCATGCGTAGCTGGCGTCGCAATCCTCGATCTCGAACGTCATCGTGCTGCCGCGGATCGGGCCGCCCGGCGCGGGATCGGGGCCGGGCCGCTTCAGCAGACCGCCGGACAAGCCCCCGCTAGAGGAGAGGCCACCGCCTGAGATCACGTAATATTCGACATCGTCGGATGCACCCTGCAGGGGCTCGAATGACCAGTCGAAGAGTCCGCCGTAGAATGCCTTGGCCGCTGCAACGTCGCCCGCATGGATCTCGAAGCGCGGCATCACACGGCCTCCTGCGGAATTTCCTCGGCATAGATGTCGGTCCAGAGTTCCTCGACCGCGGGCTCGGGGCTTTCCTTGGCGAACTCGGCGCTCTCGTTGACGATCTCCTTGATCTCCTTGTCGATCGCCTTCAGGTCATCCTCGGTGGCGTGATCGCCGGTCAGCAGCATCTGCCGCACCATCTCGATCGCGTCGCGTTCCTCGCGCATCTTCTGAACCTCGTCGCGGGTGCGGTACTTGGCCGGATCCGACATCGAATGGCCGCGGTAGCGATAGGTCTTGATCTCCAGGATGTACGGGCCCTTGCCAGCGCGGCAGTATTCGACCGCGCGCATGCCCGCATCCTTGACGGCGAGGACATCCATGCCGTCGACCTCCTCCCCCTCGATCCCGTAGGCGGCACCCCGTTCCCAGTAGGAGGGCGACTTGGTGGACCGCTTGGTCGAGGTGCCCATGGCGTATTGGTTGTTCTCGATCACGAAGATGCAGGGCAGGTCCCAGAGTTCGGCCATGTTGTAGGCCTCGTAGACCTGCCCCTGGTTGGCCGCGCCGTCGCCGAAATAGGTGAAGGTGACGTTGTCGTTGCCGCGATACTTGTCGGAAAACGCCAGCCCGGCCCCGATCGGCACCTGCGCCGCCACGATGCCGTGGCCGCCGTAGAAATGCTTCTCTTTCGAGAACATGTGCATGCTCCCGCCCTTGCCCTTGGAGTAGCCGCCTTCGCGCCCGGTCAGCTCCGCCATGACGCCCTTCGGGTCCATTCCGCAGGCGAGCATATGGCCATGGTCGCGGTAGGAGGTGATGCGCTTGTCGCCTTCCTTCGCCGCGGCCTCCAGCCCGACCACGACGGCCTCCTGGCCGATATAGAGGTGACAGAACCCGCCGATCAGACCCATCCCGTAGAGTTGGCCGGCCTTCTCCTCGAAGCGGCGGATGAGCAGCATGTCGCGGTAGTATTGAACGAGGTCTTCCTTGGACACGTTCGGCTTCGCCTTGGCGGCAGGTTTGCGGGTGGCCATCTGGTGCGGATCCTCCGATCGGTGAATCGTTCAACGTTAAACTATCGCTATCGGAAACGTTCCGCGGGGGAAAGACCCGACCCGGACGAAGGGTGCTTCGCGCTATTCGACGATAATCTCGTCCGCGCGGGCCAAGCCGAGGACAAGCCGCGCGCGTTCGTCCAGCAGGTCGAGGTCGAGATAGTCGTCGGACAGGCGCCGTGTGCGTTCGCGCATCCGTTCGGCTTCCGCGTCGAGCAGGGCCAACTCGGCTTCGAGGACGGCACGCTCCGATTCCAGCTCGACCCGGCGCAGAACCCCGTATTCCCCCTGCACGGCGGCGAAGACGAAATATCCCCCGAAGATGAGAAGTCCGAGAGGAAGGATCAGGCCGTAGCCTCTGAATTTGCGTCGGATCGCCATGCTCTGCCTCATCCGCACCTCTGCCGGGCGCTCCCCCCGACCCTAGTCGGAATCGGCGCGGGGATAAACAACCTTGCCGCCCGGGCGCGAAACCGCGCGCCGGGGTGCGGCAAGGATGCGACGCCCCCGATCAGCCGGCGACCGACGCGTCGCGGATGCTCTGGATCGTGTCCGTCAGGCGCGCCTCGAAGGCCGCGTCGTCCTGGTCGGCCGACAACCCTTCCGTCAGGGCTCGACTGAAGCTTGCCACCACGCCGTGGTTTTCGGCCAAGCGGGCATTCGCCTCGGCGCGGCTGTAGCCGCCCGACAGTGCCACGACCCGCAGGACGCGCGGATGATCGACGAGGGGCGCGTAGAAGTTGCTTTCGTCCGGCAGGGTCAGCTTCAGCATGATCTGGTCGCCATCCGACAGGCCATCCAGATGACGCAGGATCGCCTCGCGCAGCAAGCGCTCGGCCTCCGCCTTGTCGGAGATCGAAATCGTCACCTCGGGCTCCAATATCGGAACCATGTCGTGCGACAGCACCTGACGGCCGACCTCGAACTGCTGGGCGACGATCGCCTCGATCCCGTCGGCATCGGCCGCGTCGATCACCGAGCGTTCCTTGGTGCCGAAGACGCCCTCGGCCTTGGCGCGCGACAGCGTCGCATCCAGGTCGGGGATGTCCTTCATCAGCTTCACGCCCTGCGACGCGTCCTGCAGGCCCTTGTCGATCTTCAGAAACGGCACGACGCCGCGCCGTTCCCACAGGTAGCTGGACGCAGGCTCGCCCTCGAACGCGCGATCCATCGTCTGCTCGAACAGGATGGCGCCGATGACGTTGTCGCCGTTGAACGCGGGCGAGCGGACGATGCGGGCGCGCATCTCGTGGATCAGGTCGAACATCTCGGCCTCGCCGTCGTACCGATCTTCCGGCACGCCGTAGAGCTTGAGCGCCTTCGGCGTGGAGCCGCCCGACTGGTCGAGCGCGGCGATGAACCCCCGGCCTTCGCGGATCTTGGCGGCTTTGGTCTGATCGGGCATCTCGGTCTCCGGCTCGGCTGTTCTGATGGATCCGGCCTATTTGGACGGTTGCGTGGCGGCAAGCTTGGTTGCGCTAACGGGTCTCGCGCGCGAGCCAAGCCTCGGTGGCGATGGCGGCGGCTTCGCTCTCGACATCGGCCCAGTTCGCCATGCCGTCGGACGGGATCGCGCGGTCGATACGTTCCAGCAGGTCGGCGGCGGTCCGGTCGCCGCGCGCGGCCGCGACGCTGGCATAGATCAGTGCTGATCGCAGGGAGCGCGGAGCCCCGATACCGCGCAGATGCGCGGCCGCGCGCGCCCGCAACTCCGACGTGGGCGCGCCGAGGTCGCGGGCCCCGGGCTCCGGCGCGGCCGATTGCAGGCGCAGCCGCGTCGCAAAGGGCAGATCCGCTTCCAACCGGTCCAACAGGCCGCGCAATCCCGGCGCGCCCGTCGGACCGGCGGCCAGGGCCTGCGCATACGCTCCCTCGGGGTCGGTCTCGGCCAGCGCGCGCGCCAGCTGCAGCGCCACCTCGCCATCGCCCGCCTCGGCCAACGGGGTCAGCAGGTCGCGGGCCAGCGCGCGGTTTCGCGGCGCGCGGTCCCCGGACAGAAGCGCCAGTCCGACCTCGCGACGCTCGGACATGTTCAGCCCCGCCGCGTCGGTCCAGGCCCGACGCACCAGCCCGGGGTCAATGAGATCCCGTTCGCGCGCCGCGTCGGTGCCCACACGCGGCTCCAGAAGTGCGATCAGGGCCAGCGGCGAGTCCTCGATCGCTGCCACCAGGTCCCCGTCGATGGGGCGGGGCTGGTCGGGGGCAAAGCCGCTTTCGATCACCAGCCGCTTGGGGTCGGTCGCGAAGGCCGCCCAGCCTTCGGCCAGTTCCGTCACGAAGGCCTTGGCGGGCTTCGGCAGCGGACCGTCGGCCTGCTGTTCGAGCGCGCTCCCGACCATGCGTGTCACGAAGGCGGCCGCCTCATCGGGGTTCGTGAGCGGCGGTGGCAGGATCGGCGCCAGCACTTCCCACGCGCCAAGGTTCTCCACCATGAGCGTTGCGGCGCGCAGGCGGCCGACCGGCTCGAAGTCCGGCTCCTCGCCCCGGAACCAAAGGTAGTCGAAATCGACGTCCAGCTGCAGCGCGGCCATGTCCTCCACCCGCGTGCGCATCGCGGCCAACAGGCCGGCCGATCCCACGTCATAGTCGTACTCGACCTCGATTTCCGGGATGCGGACCTGTCCATCGGTCGCCATCATGCGGAGCGGCATCGCCTGCGGCGGGATGCATTCCGCGCCGATCCCGACATCGCGAAGCGACATGCGCCCCGCGACCCGGTCGATCGACATAGGATCGTCCACCAGTATCTCCACCGTTCCGAATGCGATCGGGCAGGGGGCCGCGCCCGTCATCTCGCGCGGCAGGACCATCCCCAGCCCCTCGATCGCCGCGCGCCCTTCCAGCAGCGAGACCGACAGGTCGCCATAGGTCAGGTCGACCTGCGTGCGCGCCGCGATCAGCCCGTACTGCACCATCTGCGCGACGATGCGGTCGGGGTTCACGAAGTCCCACAACGACCGCTCCTGCGCGGTAGCGGACAGCGGGACAAGGCCCGAAAGGGCGGTGCAGAGCAGAAGGCGGCGCATGGCGATCTCCGGGGCAGGGCGTTCGCCACCAGCCTAGGGGAGGGGTGGGAGGGCCCGCAACGGCCTATTGCGACAGGGCCGCGACGCCGGGCAGGGTCTTCCCTTCCATCCATTCCAGGAAGGCGCCGCCGGCGGTGGAGATATAGGTGAAGTCGTCGACCACGCCGGCGTGCCGCAAGGCCGCGACCGTGTCGCCGCCCCCCGCGACCGAGATGAGGTCGCCCGACCGGGTGAGCGCAGCCGCATGGCGTGCCGCCGCGGTCGTGGCCGCATCGAAGGGCGTCATCTCGAACGCGCCGAGCGGCCCATTCCAGACCAACGTCGCGCAGCCGTCCAGAACGGTGCGGATATGGGCCACGCTGTCGGGGCCTGCATCGAGGATCATGTGGCCCTCGGGCACGTCTTCCACCTTGACGGTCCGCGTCGGCGGGTCGGCGCGGAACTCGGCGGCGACCACCACGTCGCGGGGCAGCAGGATCGCGCAACCGGCGGTCTCGGCCTTGGCCGCGATCTGCCGCGCCGTGTCCAGCAGGTCGTGTTCGCATAGCGACTTGCGCACCTCGATCCCCTGGGCCGCCAGGAAGGTATTCGCCATGCCGCCGCCGATGATCAGGTGCTGCACCCGCGTGACCAGGTTCGACAGCAGGTCCAGCTTGGTGGACACCTTGGCCCCGCCCACGACGGCCGCGACCGGCGGCTTGGGCGTGCCGAGCGCCGCCTCCAATGCCGTCAGCTCCGCCTCCATCGAGCGGCCGGCGCAGGATGGCAGCAGGCGGGCCAGCGCGTGCGTGGTGGCATGCGCGCGATGCGCGGCCGAGAACGCGTCGTTGCAGTAGATATCCCCGACCGAGGCGAGACGGCGCGCGAAACCCTCGTCATCCGCCTCCTCGCCGGGGTTGAAGCGCACGTTTTCGAACAGCAGCACGTCCCCGTCCTGCATCCTGCCGACCGCGTCGCCATAGTCGCCATCGGCGAACCCGACCTCGACGCCCAGACCCTCGCTCAGGGCTGGCACGATCTGGCGCAGCGACATATCGGGAACGACCTTGCCCTTGGGCCGCCCGAAATGCGCGAGAAGGACGGTCCTGGCACCCGCTGCCCGCAGATCGCGGATGGTCGGGACGATGCGGTCGATCCGCGTCGTGTCCGTGACGCGGCCATCCTCGACCGGCACGTTCACGTCGACACGGGTCAGGACGACCTTGCCCCGCAGATTCATGTCGTCCAGCGTCTTGAAGGTCATCCCGCCGTCACCCCGTTCCTTGCGTGATCAGATCAGCTTGCCCATGACGACGGCCGTGTCGGCCATCCGGTTCGAGAAGCCCCATTCGTTGTCGTACCACGACAGGATGCGGCACATCCGGCCGTCCATGACCTTGGTCTGATCGGTGGCGAAGATGCTGCTGTGCGGGTCGTGGTTGAAGTCGGAACTGACGAGCTTCTTGTCGGTGAACCCCAGCACCCCCTTCAGCTTGCCGTTGGCCGCGGTGCGGATCGCGTCGTTGATCTCCTCGGGGGTGGTGTCGCGCGCGGCGGTGAAGGTCAGGTCGACGACCGAGACGTTGGGCGTCGGCACCCGGATCGCCACGCCATCCAGCTTGCCGTTCAGGCCCGGCAGGACCAGCCCCACGGCCTTGGCCGCCCCGGTCGAGGTCGGGATCATGCTGAGCGCCGCGGCGCGCGCCCGGTATAGATCCTTGTGCATCGTATCCAGCGTCGGCTGGTCGCCGGTATAGGAATGGATCGTGGTCATGAACCCGCGTTCGATCCCGATGGCGTCGTCCAGCACATGCGCTACCGGAGCCAGACAGTTCGTCGTGCAGGAGGCATTCGATACGATGACGTCGTCGGCCGTCAGGCTGTCGTGGTTCACGCCATAGACGATGGTCTTGTCGGCATCGCTGCCCGGTGCTGAGATCAGGACCCGGGAGGAGCCGTTCTCCAGATGCGCCTGGCACTTTTCCTTGGAGGTGAAGATGCCGGTGCATTCCATCACGATATCCACGTCCGACCAAGGCAGGTCGGCAGGGTTGCGCATGGCCGTCACGCGCATCCGTCCGCGGCCTACGTCGATCCAGTCGTCGCCTGTCGTGACCTCCACCGGGAAACGGCCATGGACGCTGTCGTATTGCAGAAGATGTGCGTTGGTCTCGACCGGACCCAGGTCGTTGATGGCCACGACCTCGATATCGTCGCGACCCGATTCCACGATACCCCGCAGGACATTCCGTCCGATGCGGCCGAAACCGTTGATTGCAACCTTGACCATGGAAATCCTCCGGGGACGTGACGTGACATTTCGCGGCAACGGGTCGTTATCGCTAACGGTTCCGGCGCTAGCACGCGCGGACGTCGCGGCGCAACCGGCGGGCCGGCACGGTGTCTCAGCGCCAGAAGGCCAGATACTCCGTCAACGTGATCAGTTGCCGCCCCAGGAACGTCAGCAGCGCCGCGTCGTAAAGCAGCACGTCGCCCGCGACGAGGGCGATCAGGCACAGCGCCGGCAGGAAAGTCGCGAGGTTCGGCATCGCGCCGCAGCTAGCGGGTGGACGGGGCCGGATGCAACCGCCCCCGCCCGTCAGATCAGCCGCCCCATATGCGCCGCCACATCCGCCATGCGGCAGGAGAACGCCCATTCGTTGTCATACCACGCCAGAACCCGCACGGTCCGGCCGACGACCTTGGTCTGGTCGGGGGCGAAAACGCAGGAATGGGTGGTGTGGTTGAAATCGACCGACACCTTGGGTTCGGGGTCATAGGCCAGAACGGCCCCCATATGCCCGGCCGCCGCCTCGGCCACCACGGCGTTGACGTCGGCCGCGCAGATGTCGCGCGATGCCTGGAACGTCAGGTCAACCGCCGACACGTTCGGCGTCGGCACGCGCAGCGCCGTTCCCGCAAGCTTGCCGGCCAGTTCGGGCACGACGGCGCCGATGGCCTCGGCCGCGCCGGTCGATGTGGGGATCATCGCCATCGCGGCCGCCCGCGCGCGATACAGGTCGTCATGCCGTCGATCCAGCGTCGGCTGGTCGCCGGTGTAGGAATGGATCGTCGTCATCACACCGCTCTCGATCCCGATCGCATCGTTCAGCACCTTCGCCAATGGCGCGAGGCAGTTCGTCGTGCAGGACGCGTTCGACGCAACCAGGTGGTCGCCACGCAGTCCGCGGTGGTTCACGCCATAGACGACGGTGTAGTCCGCGCGTTTCGCAGGTGCCGAGACCAGCACGCGTTTGGCCCCCCGCGTCAGGTGGACGGCGGCCGCATCGCGGTCGTTGAACCGGCCCGTGCATTCCAACACGACATCGACCCCGGACCAGTCCAGCGTCTTCGGATCATAGCTCGACGCGACCTCGATCGGGCCGTGTCCCAGGTCCAGCGTGTCGCGTTCGACACGGACCTGCCCCGGAAAGCGGCCATGCACGCTGTCGTAGCGCAGCAGGTGGGCATTCGTTTCGATGGGCCCGGTCGCGTTGATGCGGACCACGCTGACATCGTTGCGTCCGGCACTGGCGATATGGGCCAGCGTGCAGCGTCCGATCCGGCCGAAGCCGTTGATCCCGATGGTGGTCGTCATGGTCCCCCCCATTTTCTCCTGCCGTAGGGGGCGGGAACGGCATGGGCAACGGGCAAAAGGCCCGTAAGCTCCGTGCGTTAGCGATAAACCCGACCGGTTGCGCTAACGGATGCCGGTCGCCGGGCCGCGCGGATGCGTTGACCCCGCCTGCCGCGGGCTAGATCGTGGTCCTGCACTGAAACTGGGATTCGGACGGCATGAGCGGACTTCTGGCACTTCTCGACGACGTGGCGGCCATCGCCAAGGTCGCTTCGGCCTCGATCGACGACATCGCGGGGCAGGCGGCCAAGGCGGGCGCCAAGGCGGCGGGGGCGGTGATCGACGACGCGGCCGTCACGCCCAAATACGTCCACGGTTTCCAGGCCGCACGGGAATTGCCCATCGTCTGGAAGATCGCGCGGGCCAGCATCTTCAACAAGCTGGTGATCCTGTTGCCGATCGCGATGCTGCTATCGGTGTTCGCGCCCTGGCTGATCCCTTACTTCCTTCTGCTGGGCGGGCTGTATCTCTGCTTCGAGGGGGCGGAGAAGGTTTATCACTGGCTCGTCCCGCATGACGACCTCAGCCATATCGACCCGGCCACGACCACGCTTGATGCCACCCATCTGGAAGAGCAGCGCGTCAAGGGCGCGATCAAGACCGACTTCATCCTCTCGGCCGAGATCATGACCATCATCCTCGCCGCCATCGATCCCGGCTCTCCGATCTGGTTCGAGGCGGCGGTGCTCGGCCTCGCGGCGACGGTCATTACCGTGATCGTCTACGGCTCGGTCGCCCTGATCGTGAAGGCGGACGACGTGGGCCTCGCCCTGGCCGAGAACGCCCGGCTGGAAGCGACCCGTTCCATCGGCCGCGCCGTCGTGCGGGGCATGCCGACCTTCCTCAAGGTGCTGACGATCATCGGCACGGCGGCCATGATCTGGGTCGGCGGCAATATCGTCGTCCACGCCGTGGGCGAGATCGTCTGGCACGGCCCCTACGATTTCATCCACGGTGTGGCCGTCGCCACGGCGGACGCCGTGCAGGTCGCGCATGGCTTCGTGGAATGGCTGGTCACGGCGGTGCTGGACGGGATCGTTGGCCTGGCGATCGGGCTGCTCCTGATCCCGCTGGTCGGGCTGCTGCCCGGCAAGAAGGACGCGGCCGCGCATTAGCGGTCGCATGCCGCCTGCTTCAGGCGAACACGCGCGTCCGTGCCGCGCGGGTCGATGTCAAAATGATCCGAATGGTGGCGGAAGAAGCTATGCCAGTTCCTCGCCTCCGTGCTCGAGATCTTGAAGTCATGGCGCTGGTTCATCGTGGCCGACACGTCCGTGACCTTGGCCCCCTCCTTCGGTCCGGAAAGGTCGGTCACTACCCTTCGCACTCTATCTATCAATGCGTCCCTGCCGTGCTTCACACGAGGCGGCAGGGTCTCGAACTCCGAACACGCAATCTGGAAACCCTCGGGGGCCTTCGCTTCGCCCAATCCGATCACGTGGAGGCCATAATCCCGGAGCCTTTGCGCCAGATGCTCAAAATCGCTGTCCGAACTGACGATCATGATCGACGGATACTTGCCCGACAGCGCCATCTCCATCGCGTCGAGGCAAAGCATCATATCGGCCGAGTTCTTGCCCGTTTTGGAGTGGACCGTTCGAAATCCGGGCTCGACGGACCAGCCCTTTAGCAGTTCCATGTTGCCATAGACCCGCTGTGTGTCGGGGCGGCCATGTCGTTTCGCGATAGCGCGCACGACGGGCGCGTGACCGTTCCCCAGGTTCTCGCCTTCCACGAGGACGGCCATTCGGGGCAGGGCGATGGGTCCGAGGGTCGCGTTCATGTAATGAGGATAGAAATCGATCTGGGCGACAATCGGACCGTGGACGCGAAAGGCGCGCCGCATTTCACGACCCGCCTGCAAAAACGGTCTTGCCCGAACAGGCGCTACAGCAGGTCCCGCGCCGCCTTCGCCACCGCATCGGGTGTGATCCCGAAATGCTCGTACAGTTCCTCATAGGGGGCCGAGGCGCCGAAGCCCTCCATCCCGACGAAGGCACCCTTGTCGCGCTTGCCCCGCTCGCCCGTCAACCAGCGATCCCAGCCCATGCGCGCGCCCGCCTCGACGGCGACGCGGACGGGACCGGCGGGCAGGACCTTCTTGCGGTACTTCTCGTCCTGACGCTCGAACAGCTCCCAACAGGGCATGGACACGACGCGCGTGCCGATCCCGTCGGCCTGCAACAGGTCGCGGGCCTTCATCGCGATCTCCACCTCCGACCCGGTGGCGATCAGGATGACCATGCGCTTGGTCTCGGCCTCCGCCAGGACGTAGGCGCCTTGCGCCACCATGTTCTTGTTGGTGTAATCCTTGCGCAGCGTCGAAAGGTTCTGCCGCGTCAGCGACAGGATCGATGGCGTCCGGGTCGAGGTCAGCGCCAATTCCCACGCCTCGGCTGTCTCGACGGTGTCGCAGGGGCGGAAGACATGGGTGTTCGGGGTGGCCCGGCACATCGCCAGATGTTCGACCGGCTGGTGCGTGGGCCCGTCCTCGCCCAGACCGATGCTGTCATGCGTCATCACATAGGTGACCGGCAAACCCATCAACGCCGAGAGCCGCATCGCCGGCCGCGCGTAATCGGTGAAGCAGAAGAACGTCCCGCCATAGGGTCGGATGCCCCCGTGCAGCGCCATGCCGTTCAGGCAGGCGGCCATTCCGTGCTCGCGGATGCCGTAATAGATGTAGCGTCCCGCGCGGTTCTCCGCGTCGAAGATGCCCAACCCCTCGGTCAGCGTGTTGTTCGAGCCTGTCAGGTCCGCCGATCCGCCCACCGTCTCGGCCATGATGGGATTCACGACCTCCAGCACCTTCTCGGACGACTTGCGCGTCGCGACCGAGGGCTGGCTTTCGGCCATCTGGCGCTTCAATGCCTTGATCGTCGCGGACAGCTTGCGCGGCGGCTCGCCCTTCAAGGCACGCTCGAACTCACCGCGCTTTCCCGCGCCGAGTTCCGCCATCCGCACCTCCCATTCGGCGCGGTCCTTGGCGCCGCGGGCACCGATCGACTCCCAATCGGTCTTGAGGTCGGACGGGATCTCGAACGGCGCCTGGTCCCAGCCGTAGGCGCGCTTGGTCGCCGCGACCACGTCCGGATCGGTCAACGCGCCGTGCCCCTTGGCCGTGTCCTGTGCCGAGGAGCCGAGCGCGATATGCGTGCGGCATGCCACCATGGTCGGCTTCTTGCCCTTCTTGGCCTGGGTCAGCGCGGCGTCGATCGCCACGGGGTCGTGTCCGTCGATCTCGATCACGTCCCAGCCGGCCGATTTGAAGCGCTGCCGCTGGTCGGTGATGTCCGACAACGAAACCTTGCCGTCGATGGTGATGCCGTTGTCGTCGAACAGCACGATCAGCTTGGACAGTTCCAGCTTGCCGGCAAGGGTGATCGCTTCCTGGCTGACCCCCTCCATTAGACAGCCGTCACCGGCGATGACCCAGGTGTGATGGTCGACGATCTTGCGGCCGTAACGGGCGCGCAGGATCTCCTCGGCGATGGCGAAGCCGACCGAGGAGGCGATGCCCTGGCCCAGCGGCCCGGTCGTCATCTCGATCCCCGGCGCGTGGCCGTATTCCGGGTGACCGGCCGTGATCCCGCCCAGCTGACGGAAATCGCGCAGCTGTTGCAGCGTCATCTCGGGGTATCCGGTCAGGTGCAGCAGCGAATAGAGCAACATGGAGCCGTGCCCCGTCGACAGGATGAACCGGTCGCGGTCGGGCCAGTCGGGTCGGCTCGCGTCGAACTTCAGGTGCTTTTCCCACAGCACGGTCGCCACGTCGGCCATGCCGAGCGGCATCCCGGTATGGCCCGACTTCGCGGCGGCCACGGCGTCGAGGGTCAGCGTGCGGATGGCGGCGGCGCGGCGCCAATGCTCGGGGTGGGTGGCGCGGAGGGCATCGAGATCGACGCCGGCATCGGTCCGGTCGGGGGTCTGGTCGCTCATGTCATGTCACTCCGTCGCTGTCGCGTCCGTCCTAGCAGGCTCCGGCCAACGTGCAAGACGATGCGGCGGGGGCTTTGACACCGGCGGTCAATTGCGGTCCCTTGTGCACGAAACGGCAAGGAACGGAGCGGATATGGCGGATCAAGCGGAACTCGACGCCCGGATCGCGCGGCTCGAGGCGGCGCTGGGCGCGGCGTCGGAGGCGCTGGACGCGGTGCAGGCCGCCCCGGATGCCGGCGCCGACCTGAAGGCCGCCGAGGCGGAACTGCAGGAGGCGCGCCAGACCATCGCCACGCTGGAGCAGCAGGCCCGCGACCGCGAGGAGGCCCTCGACGATGCCGTCGCGCGCGCCGAGAGCGACCGGGCGGCGGAGGCCGACGCCCCCGACGTCGCCGCGCTGCAGGCCGAGATCGCCGAGCTGCGTGCCGCCCGCACACAGGACCTGGCCGAGATGAAATCCCTGCTGGCCGAACTGGAACCCATCCTGGAGACGACCGATGCCTGACATGACCATCGAGATCGGGGGCCGATCCTTCACCGTTGCCTGCCAGGACGGCGAGGAAGGATACCTGAGCGCCGCGGCCGAACTGCTGAACCGGGAGGCGAAAGTCCTGACCGCCTCGGGCACGCGGCTGACGCAGGACCGGATGCTGCTGATGGCCGGGCTGATGTTGGCCGACAAGTCGATCTCGGCCGAGGAGGAACTGCGCGCCCTGGACCGTCGGCTGGCCCAGCAGACACAGCTGCTCGACGAGATGCAGGCCCATCCAAAACCGGATCCCGAGATCCGCGAGGCGGTGCCGCAGGCCGCGCTCGACCGGATCGACGCGCTGGCGGCCCGCGCCGAGGAGGTCGCGGCCAAGGCGCGGGGCCTGGCCGAAACCGGCTAGCCCAGCCCTATCTCGGCCATCAGCCGGCGCGCTTCCTGGTGAATGTCGGCCAACGCGGCGCGATCCTCGCCGGGATGGAAGCGCGCGCGCAAGGCGGTCGGCATCGGCCGCGGCGTCAGCAGGTCCACCTTTGGCGCGCGCTCTGTCGTCGACTCGGCCTGCCACGACCGGATCATCGCGCGCTGGGCTGCCTTCGTCGCCAGGTAGGCCCCGGCGAACTTGGCCGGCCGGTCGTCGTCGAAGAACACGGCCCGCCCGCCGCCCGCGGCCTGCAGAAGCGGTCCGACATATCCGATCAGACGGGCGAGCGCGGTGACGTTCAGGTCCACCGACTTCGCCATGTCTTTCTCGTCGACCATGGGCATCGGCGACAGCGGCGGTGCATGCACGGCCGTATGCACCCAGAGCGGCAGCGCGCCCCAACGGTCGTGGATCCCCCGGCACAGATGCTGCATCGCGCCCGCATCGGTCACGTCCATCGGGGCGAGCGTCGCCTGTCCGCCGGCGGTCTGGATCCTGTCGTCCAGTTCCTCCAACGCGCCCTGGGTTCGGGCGACGGCGACGACGTGGCAGCCTTTTGCGGCCAGATGTTCGGCGATGGCGGCGCCCAGTCCGCGTGCGGCGCCGGTGACCAGGGCGAGTTCGGGAAATTGCGTCATGGCGCCCCGTTGGCACGGTGCCGCGGCGGGATCAAGATTGACAGCCCCGGGACGTCGGCGGAAAAGGTGGCCCAGACGCAGGCATTCCGAAGGAACACGAAATGACGCTCACCACGATGGCATTCGGCCGCATGACGTTGCCCAAGCAGGTGGCGCTGGTGCTGGCCGGCACCGCGATCCTCGCACTCGCCAGCCAGATCACCGTGCCGTTCTACCCGGTGCCGATGACGCTGCAGACCTTCGCCGTCCTGTCGATCGGCCTGGCCTACGGCGCGCGCCTGGGTGCGCTGACCGTTCTGACTTGGCTGGGACAGGCCATGCTGGGCGCGCCCGTCCTCGCCAATTTCGCCAATGGCGCGGCCTTCGCCGGGCCGACCGCGGGGTTCCTGCTGGGGTTCGTCGCCATGGCGTTCCTCGCCGGCCTCGCCACCGATCGCGGGGTGACGGGCCCGCTGCGTCTGTCGCTTGTGACGCTGGCGCTGTCGGCCGCACTCTATCTGCCGGGTCTGGCCTGGCCGCTCGGCCTTGCGCAAGCCGCGGGGATCGAGGCCGGGTGGGCCGGTCTGTCCTTCGGCGCGGTCCTGTCGGCCTTCATGCTGCCGTTCCTGCTCGGCGATGCGGTCAAGGCCGTCCTCGCCGCGCTGGTCGTGCGGGGCGGGGCCCGTCTGCTGGCTTCGCGCGGCTAAAGGGTCGGCGCCATGGCGTGCAAGTCAGGCCGTCCCTTCGGGGGCGGCCTTCTTCCTTCCGGCGAGGAGCTTGGCAACGGCACGCTTGCACATCCCGCCTTCGAGCCAGCTGCACCCTTCGCAGATCCGGTCGAGGTCGCCGGGAACGATGCGGGCCCGCACGCGGTCCAGGCACGCGCCCCAGGTCAGCCGATCCCCGGGCCGAACGTCCAGTGCGGCCCCATGCGCGGCGTCCAGCCGGTCGATCAGGTCCTGCCCCTCGCATCCCAGGCCGCGGCGCTTGGGGCAGGGCGCGCAGATCGAGTCGGCGGTGTCGGTGATGCGGATCGAGACCGCCTCGCCATCCGCGGCGCGCAACTGACCGTGGACGATGTGGCCCATGTTCGCCGTGAAGGCGTCGCTGTATCCCACCCCTTCGAATCCGATGGAGCACAGGATGTGGTGGCGGCGGAGGCGTAGGGTCATCGCCGTCCCGACCTGCCCCAACCCGCCCTGATCGGCAAGACGTGATGCGGGCAGGGCTGTCCGGTCGGCGTCGTCCACGACCCTATTCCGCCGGGATCTGCACGTCGTCCCTGGGGCCCCGACCCGTCAGGCGACGGCGCAGTCGCGGCAGCAGCCCGTGCTCGGCGATCCATTCGGAATAGGCACGATAATTCGGATCGGCCATCAGGTGCAGCTCCTCCGTCCGGGCCCGGGCGTAGTAGACCGCGTTCACCGCCGCCAGCAGGATGCAGTTGCGCAGCGCGATCATCGGATCGTCGGCCGTGGTCAGGAACGGCATGACCATCAGCCACCAGAACGAGTTCTTGGCGAGGTAGGCGGGGTGCTTGAAGTAGCGGTAGGGCCCAGTCGTGACGATGCCGCGATGGGTCAGGTTCGAGAAGCGGATGCCGAAGATCACCGTGGCCCAGGAATAGAGGAACGTGAGCGCCGCCAGCGCCAGCCCCCAGACGACCAGGAGGGTGGGCATGCCCTCCAGCCAGGCGCTCCAGTTGAGCGTGTGTTCGTGGTAGTTCAGCGGGCCGTCCTTTCCCATCAGGACGAACGGAGGGTAGCAGATCAGCGCGACCACCCAGGCCGAAAGATGCGGATTGGCCGAACGGATGTGGCTGTCGAGCGGGCGGAACGTCATCAGGTAGCCCAGGCCCCCGACCGCCACGTCGAAGAGCAGGATGAACTTGAGGACGAAGAGGAAAAACGGCCCGAGCCCTTCGGTTACGGATTCGATGTCCTGGATCAGGACGATCCCGAAGACCGGCACCACGATGCTGCCCAGAAAGGCGAGGAAGAACCCCTTGATCGCCCAGCCAAGCGCGTGGTCCTTGACTTGCGCCGGATCGACCTCCGCCCGTCCGCCCGTGAGGAGGCGCCCGAAATGCCAGAGCTTGTCGCGCGGCTCGACCATGTAGCGGGTGACGAGGAAGATGTAGAGCGGTGCCAGGGCCAGGAACATCGGCATCACGAAGCGGGACAGCAGGAAGTACAGATCGAACTTCTCGTCGGAATAGACCGGCACGATCATGTAGATCAGGGCGATCAGACCCAGCGTCGCATACAGGCCGAGTACCTTGACCCCCACGATCGGAAGGATCTCGCGCGTGTCGCGGGGCGCGGAATAGTCCATGCCCGTCGACGGGCGCAGATGGACCTTTTCGACCAGCACGTCCCAAAGGATCATCACCAGCGCACCGCCGAAGGTGATCACAAGTGCGGCCATGGCGATGGGCATGTCCGTCCGCATCGCCCATGCGATCAACGATGCGATCGCGATCGAACCGGCGATGCCGGTGCCGTTACCAACTGCGGATCGTGGAGGTTGGGTCATGCGTCGCGCCTCATGTCTAGGGCGGTCGGCCGTGTTTCCCAAGCTCCGCCTATCCTGCCATTCGGGCGAGATTGCGCAGGGCTTCCTGTCCAAATCATGGCCCGCAAAGGGAAAGACCGGGCCGAGGTGGCGCTATTCGGCGGCCTTCAATTGAAATCCGCGCTCCAGCTGGTCGGCCGGTTCCACGGGATAATCGCCCGAGAAGCAGGCATCGCAATATTGCGGCGCGTCCGGGTCACGGCCACCCGTTTCGCCCACCGCACGATAGAGCCCGTCGAGCGAGATGAACCGCAGCGAGTCGACACCCAGATGGCGGCGCATCTCCTCCTCGGTCATCGTGGCGGCCAGAAGCTTCTCGCGCTGCGGCGTGTCGACCCCGTAGAAGCAGGGCCAGGCCGTGGGCGGCGAGGCGATGCGGAAATGCACCTCGGCCGCGCCGGCATCGAGGATCATCTCCTTGATCTTGCGACTGGTCGTGCCACGCACCACGCTATCGTCGACCAGGATAATCCGCTTGCCGCGCACCAGCGCGCGGTTCACGTTCAGCTTCAGCCGCACGCCCATATTGCGGATCGACTCGCTGGGTTCGATGAAGGTCCGGCCCATGTACTGGTTGCGGATGATCCCCATCGCATAGGGAATGCCCGATCCGAGGCTATAGCCGATGGCCGCCGGCGTGCCGGAGTCGGGCACGGGGCAGACCAGGTCGGCCTCGACGGCCGTTTCCTTGGCCAGCTCGCGCCCGATCGCCTCGCGCGTGGAATAGACGGACTGACCGCCCAGGATGCTGTCGGGGCGGCTGAAATAGACATGCTCGAAGATGCAGAACCTGGACTTGCGCGGCTCGAACGGTCGGTGGGAGGTGATCTTGTCATCGGTGATGACGACCATCTCGCCCGGCTCCACCTCGCGCAGGAACTCGGCCCCTATGATGTCGAGCGCGCAGGTCTCGGAGGCCAGGCACCAGCCGTCGCCCACGCGTCCCAGCACCAGCGGTCTCACGCCAAGCGGATCGCGCACGCCGATCAGCTTGGTCCGCGTCATGGCGACGATGCTGAATGCACCCTCGACCCGACGCAGGGCGTCCTTCATCCGTTCGGGAATGTTGCGCTGCAGCGACCGCGCCATCAGGTGGATGATGCACTCGGAATCGCTGGACGACTGGAAGATCGAGCCGCGTTCGATCAACTCCTTCCGCAGCGCGTCGGCATTGGTGATGTTGCCGTTATGCGCGATCGCCGCGCCGCCCATGGCGAACTCGCCGAAGAAGGGCTGCACGTCGCGAATGGCCGTGTTCCCCTTGGAACCGGAAGTGGAATACCGCACATGCCCGATGCCGATGGGGCCGGGTAGGGTGTCCATCACGTCCTGGCTGGTGAAGCTGTCGCGCACGTAGCCGAAGCGCCGGGCCGAATTGAAACCGTGGTCGGGGTCGTGGACGACGATGCCGCCCGCCTCCTGGCCGCGATGTTGGAGGGCGTGCAGGCCCAGCGCGGTGAAATTCGCGGCCGACGAGACGCCGATGACACCGAAGACCCCGCATTCCTCCTTCAGCTTGTCGCCGTCGGAGAGGGGATCGAACGGGGTGCTGCGCCAATCGGTCATCGGGGCGACTCCTGCGGGGATCGGGCGTTCGGCGCAGACATAGGGTGCCGCGCGGGGCCTGTCACCCATCTGTCACGCAAGGTGATGACCGCCGGCGCGGCGTCACTCGGTGATCTGGGGGAGCGACGGGCCGTCCGCCTCGACCGGCGCGCCGCAATCGCCCACCAGCGTCTCGTACCGGGTCAGGATCCAGCCGGGCGCGTCTTCGGGGATCTGCGCCTCGATATTGGCACGAACGCGGGCGAAAATCACGGCCGACCGGCTCTCGTCGACGGCGGGCACATCGTTGCCGACGCTGACCCGGTCGTAGACGATGAAGGCCACCGCGACCAGCAGTATGCCCCGCAACACGCCGAACAGGAAGCCCAGCCCCTGATCGATCGGGCCGAGGACCGAGTCCCGGATCGCGCCCGACAGAAGCGGCGTGAAGAAGCTGATGAGGACGAGGGCCAGTGCGAAGACCACGGCAAAGGCCGCGATCACAGCCAGTTCGCAGCTGTCGCCCAGGATGTTGCCGACATACGGGATTTCCTTGACCAGCGGTTCGACCGCGCCAGCGAAGGTGAAGGCCAGGATCGCCGCCGCGATCCAGCCGACGATGGCCATCAGTTCCCGGACGAGACCGCGCGAATAGGCAAGGATGGCGGAAATCAGGATAACGGCCGCGACCGCGCCGTCGACGATGGTAAATCCGTCCATGCTCTTCCCTCGCCAGCGGGGGTGTCAGCCTGCCCCGAAGACCTCGCCCACGAGGGTGGTGAGATCCGGCAGCAGACGCAGGCCCATCTCGCCCGCATCCCCCGTCTTGCACCCCTTGGGGGCCATGGCGGCGGTAAAACCAAGTTTGGCGGCCTCTTTCAACCGATTTTCGGCCTGCGCCACCGGGCGGAGCGCCCCCGACAGCGACAGCTCGCCGAAAACGACCGTCTCAGGCGGGATCGCCGCGTCCTCGCGCGCCGACAGGAGCGCGCAGGCAACCGCCAGATCGGCGGCAGGTTCCGAGATGCGGATGCCGCCGGCCACGTTCAGATAGACGTCGAGCCCCTGAAAGCTGATCCCCGTCCGCGCCTCCAGCACGGCCAGGATCATCGACAGGCGGCTGCCGTCCCATCCGACCACCGCGCGCCGGGGCTGGCTGAGTTGGGACGGGGCGACGAGGGCCTGGATCTCGACCAGCACCGGACGCGTGCCCTCGATCCCCGCGAAGACGACGGATCCGGGGGCGGGCGCGTCCCGGTCGCCGAGGAACAGGGCCGACGGGTTCGCGACCTCCGCCAGCCCCATCCCCGTCATCTCGAACACGCCGATCTCGTCGGCGGGGCCGAACCGGTTCTTGACCGCGCGCAGGATGCGGAACTGATGCCCGCGCTCGCCCTCGAAATAGAGGACCGTGTCGACCATGTGCTCCACCACGCGGGGGCCCGCGATCTGCCCCTCCTTCGTGACGTGTCCGACCAGGATCACGCTGGTCCCGAACCGTTTGGCGAAGCTCGTCAACTCATGCGCCGAGGCGCGAACCTGGCTGACCGATCCCGGGGCGCTGTCGACCGTATCGACCCACATCGTCTGGATCGAGTCGATGATGCAGAGGTCGGGCTTCTCGGCTTCGAGCGTGGTCAGGACGTCGCGCAGGTTCGTCTCGGCGGCCAGCCGGACGGCACTGTCGCCCAAGCCCAGCCGCTGCGCGCGCATCCGCACCTGCGCCGTCGCCTCCTCGCCTGAGACATAGACCACCGAATGGCCCGACTTCGCGAAAGCCGCGGCCGCCTGCAGCAGCAGGGTGGACTTGCCGATGCCCGGATCGCCGCCCACCAGGGTGGCCGAGGCCGGCACCAGGCCACCCCCGAGCACGCGATCCAACTCGGCCAGGCCCGAGAGCGTGCGCGGCGGGGGCGTTTCCTCGGTCGCGAGATCGGTCAGCGCCATGCGCTTGCCCTTCATCGTGCCGAGCGATTTCCTGGACGGCCCCTGCGACAGCGGGACTTCTTCCTGAATGGTGTTCCACGCGCCGCAACCGTCGCAGCGGCCGGTCCATTTCTTGTGGACGGCGCCGCAATCGGTGCAGGCGAACTGGGTAACGGGTTTAGCCATGTTCGCGGTTTGGTCCATGGGCGTGGCGAAGGCAAGTCCCGGCCGCGTGGTCCGTGCCAGGAAGCGGGCCGGAGGATCACACCATGACCTACGACCGCCAACTCGTCAGCAACGGAAATCCGATGGAGGCCGTCGTCGGTTTCAGCCGGGCTGTCCGCGTGGGTCGACATGTGGCCGTCGGCGGCACGGCCCCCGTCGACGCTCAGGGCCGCACGGTCGGGCCAGGCGATCTGCATGCGCAGGCGCGGCGCTGCTTCGAGATTGCGCAGGAGGTGTTGGCGACCGCGGGGGCAGGTCTGGAGGACGTGGTCCGGACCCGCCTGATCCTGACGGATATCGAACGATGGAAGGAGGCGATCGAGGCGCGCAAGGCCTTCTGCCTGGATGCGCGCCCGGTGGACACGATCATGGCCGTGACACGGTTCGTGAACCCGGAATGGCTGATCGAGATCGAGGTGGACGCCATCATCGCCGACCGCGACAGATGACGCTCACCCCGTTCGGGACGTCTATTCTGCCGGGGTCGCCACCGCCTCGCCAGCGCGACCTTTGCGACGCGGCCGCTCGATGCCGACCACGTTTTGGGCGCGGTCGTGGCCCGTCAGCTTCAGGGCATCCGTCACCTCGGCCAAGTCCTTCTGCAGGCGTTCGAGCTGTTTTTCGGCCAGCCCCTCCTCGACCGAGACGGCCTGCATCCAGCGCTTGATCTCCTGGACGGTGGCCTGCGCCATGCTGATCCGCTGGCGGTAATCCTCGACCTCCTGCTGCCGCTGGCGCAGGAAAGACCGGGCGCGGTCGACCTTCTCGTCGGAATAGATCTCCGCGAGGTCGCGGCTCTCGACCGACATCTGGGCCGCCACCTGCAGCACGTCGTGTTCCATATCGGCCAGTTCCGGGTGATTGCGCATCCATTCGATCCGGTCGCGCATCGCGTCGAATTCGCGGCTCAGCTGGAAGGTACTCTGGCGGTCGGCCGCATGGACGGCAGCGTAGGCGCGTGTGACGTCGTCCATGGACAGGTGAAAATCGCGATTGGTCAGCTCCAGCCGCCGCATGCGCGAATTCGCCGGCAGGAAGCCCACCAGGATAAGAAGGATCAGCGTCAGGCCGATCTGCGTGAACATGCCCGCCTGCGCCACCTCGGCCCCGCCGAGCGCGACCGGAATGTCGGGCCACGGCATCATGCCCGCCGCCGCCGCCGCCGTCAGCGCCGTCAGCGCGAGCGCCGCGAGGATGAGAAGGAAACTGCAGACCTGCTGCAGCAAGCTCGTCGCGATGGCGACGTTTCGAGAGGTATCATTCATGGCCGAACCCTCGTGTGGCGGTGGCGGTCGGGTCTTGGGTTCCTGACAGCCATGTTCCAGACATAGCAGAAATCCGCCTATGAAACGCGGCCAATTCCGAACAAGTTCCGGTGAACCCTGTGTTTCCAGCCAGATGTGCCTGGCAGAATACCGCCAACCCCCTATCCCTAGGCGTCCAGCCCACGGTATCGGCGGCCGTATCGGCGGCCCAGGGCGGTCAGGATCTCGTATCCGATGGTTCCCGCGGCCTCTGCCAGGGAATCGATCCCGCGATGCGCATCCAGGACGGTGACCCGCTCGGGGTCGCGGTCCAGATGGCTGATGTCGACCCCGATCAGGTCCATCGAGACGCGGCCGACGACAGGGCAGGACACCGGCCCCGCCATCACGTCGAGGTTCGACGACAGCGTCCGGGGCAGGCCGTCGGCATAGCCGGCCGCGATCGTGGCGACCCGTGACGGGGCGGGGGCCTTCCAGGTGCCGCCATAGCCCACCGTCTCGCCCGGTTCGATGTCGAAGCAGGTGACCACGGGCACCTCCAGCGTGACGACGGGTTCGGCGGCGGCGAAGGGCAACCCGCCGTAGAGACCCACGCCGGGGCGGATCATGTCGAAGTGATAGTCGGGCCCCAGCAGGACACCGCCGGTCGCCGCCAGGCTGCGCGGAACCTCGATTCCGTCCGTCATCTCGTGAAACCGGGCAAGCTGGTCCGCGTTGCGGGGGCTTTCGGGGTCGTCGCCGTCCGACAGGTGCGACATCACCAGCACCGGATGCGCCTTGAGCGTCAGTTCCGCCGTCGCCGCCCATTCCGCCATCTTGAGGCCGAGGCGGTTCATCCCGGTGTCGAGCTGGATGCCGAAGGGATGGCGCGGCAGCGCCTCGAGATGGCGGGCCAGTTGATCGAGGGAGCAGATCATCGGAACCACGTCCGCACGCTGAAGCGTGGCCGTGTCGCCTGGCATGTGACCGTAGAACGCATAAATCCGCGGCTCGGGGCCGAGGGTGCGGCGCAGCTCCAGCCCCTCGTCCGCGGTCGCCACGAAATAAGCGCGGCACCCTTCGCGGAACAGGCGCGGCGCGACCTGCGTCACACCCAGGCCATAGGCGTTGGCCTTGACGGTCGCGGCTGTCTCGCAATCTGCGCCGGTCATGGCGTCGAGCGCGCGCCAGTTGGCGGCGATGGCCTCCAGATCGATATGCAGCGTACCCGTTCCCATCGGCTGGGTGATGGGACGCGGCGAATGCGCCGTCAAGCGGCTCCGTCGTGGTTCGCGCGCATCTTGCGGCGAACCTTGCGCATCCGGTCGAAGAACGCGGCGAGGACCTGCTTCTGCAGGATCAGCGACGGGCCGAAGGACAGGCCCAAGTTGTTCAGGTTCTCGATCGCCAGCGACCGTGCGACGCGGGCGAAGCCGCCCTCCGACGCTTCCTCGAACGTGCCGTTCACGGTCAGCGTGTCGAAGCCGAAGCTGTTGGAGAACAGGAAATCGAGGGATTCGGAATGCATGGCCAGATCGGCGGTCCCGTCGGTCCGCTCCAGCGTCCCGGCCACCGGATCGACGCACCACGTGTCGCCCGTGTCGTCGCAGGCGATCGTTACCGGTTGGAGCACACGTATGGGCGAGAGCCGCTGCGCGATCCGCATGGCGTTGACGTTGTTGTTGGCATGGACCCGCTGCCGCCAGCCGGCGAAGGACGCGCGCAAGCGGTCCTCGTCCACGCTGTCATAGGTCGTCGGCGGGCGCTCGTCGGACTGCGCCAGCCACCAGTCGCGCGCGGCGGCGCTTGCCTCCGGATCGGCGGTGCCGTCCGTCACGTCGCCCGGGCGCATGATGCGCAGGTCGAAATCGGCATCGGCGAAGGCGGTCTCGACGTCGGCTACGGTGTTGGCGGCGTCGTTCAGGTACAGGTTCCGCTCATGCGCGAACCGTACGAAGCTCGCGAAGGGGATGACCGTCGAAGGCGCCAGCACTTCGGCCTGGATGCGAACGTTGTTCAGCTTCTCGTGCGCGGCGTCGACCCGCCAGGCCCGGTTGTCGCGCCCGCCCTTCCAGGCGGCATAGCTGAATTGGGTCAGCAGGATGTCACACGGTCCGACCGCGTCGCGGATCTCCTGCGCGCGATCGCGGTCGCCCACGGCGCAGTCGTTCAGGTTCAGGATGTGGCGACCGCCGGCGCGCACCGACAGCGCGCTGTCGTAGAACTCATCCTTGAGGCAGGTGACCGTCATGTCACCCAGATCGTGCGGGCGGCCCATCGGAAGCTCGGTCAGCGCGAAGCCCTGCCCCCGCAGGAAGCCCGCCACGCGTTGGTCGTCGATCTTCTGAAAAAGAAGCGCGATTCCCCGGGACCGGATCGTGTCGCCCCAGCGTTTGAAGAACCCGACCGAGAAATGGTCCGGGTGTTCGTGGCTGATCCAGATATGCGTCGTCCGCGTCAGCAGATCGGCCACCGCTTCCTCCGGCGTCTCGTGCAGCAGGCGCCAGCCCTTGTGAAAAGCCGGACCGGAATACCACGGGTCCGAGAGGAGGCCGACGGACCCGTGCCGGATCAGGACGGAGGCGTGGTTGACGAATTCGATGGTGGGGAAATTCTCTGGCATGCCGAGGCGCTACGCCCCGCGCCGCCGGTCCGTCAAGTCGCGGACGGGTTGCTGTCGGCGGTCGCCCGCGCGATCGCCCGGACCTCCACCAGCGCGCCTTCTCGGCGCAGGCCCGCGACCTCGACGGCGGTCCAGGCCGGGTAGGGGGCGGCGAAGCGCGCGCGGCACACCGCCTCGAACAGGTCGAAATGGGTGCGGAGGTCGAGGTGATAGCTCGTCATTTCGACCACGGCGTCGAGGGTCAGGCCAGCCGCGCCGAGTGTTTCGGCGATCTTGTCGAAGGCCGCGTGGAACTGGATCTCCGGATCGGGCGCCATCCGACCATCCGGGCCGCTGCCCGTCATGCCGGTCAGGAACAGGTGGTCGCCCGAGCGTATCGCCGGCGAAAGGGGCAAGGTCACGGCACCCATCGACGGCGGGACGATGGCGACTCGCATCGGCTCAGCGCCCTTCCTGCCACGGTCTCGCGAGGTCGCCGAACCGGGTGAACCGCCCCTCGAACGCCAGGTCCACCGTGCCGATGGGGCCGTGGCGCTGCTTGCCGATGATGACTTCGGCCTTGCCGTGGACGGCCTCCATCGCGGCCTGCCACTCGGCCATCTTATCGAGCTGATGATCGCCCGGCTTCTCGCGTTCCTTGTAGTATTCTTCGCGGTACACGAACATCACGACGTCCGCGTCCTGCTCGATGGAGCCGGACTCGCGCAAATCCGAAAGCTGCGGTCGCTTGTCCTCCCGGTTCTCGACCTGGCGCGAAAGCTGCGACAGGGCGATGACGGGAATGTCCAGCTCCTTGGCGATGGCCTTCAATCCTTGCGTGATCGCCGAGACTTCGTTCACGCGGCTGTCGCCCTTGCCCGGCGCGGTCACAAGTTGCAGGTAGTCGATGATCAAGAGGTCCAGCCCGTGTGTCCGCTTCTGCCGCCGCGCGCGGGCGGCGAGCTGCGCGATCGGCAAGGCGGGCGTGTCGTCGATATAGAGCGGGCAGGATTCGAGTGCCTTCGCCGCCTCGACGAAGCGGCGGAACTCGGCCTCCGTCATGTCGCCGCGCCGGATCTGTTCGGACGGCACCTCGGCGGCCTCCGACAGGACACGGGCCGCCAGTTGTTCCGCCGACATCTCCAGCGAGTAGAACCCGACGACCCCACCCTCGACCGCGCCGTCGCGGCCGTCATACGTCTTGCCGGCGCGGTATGCCTTGGCGACGTTGAACGCGATGTTCGTCGCCAGCGACGTCTTGCCCATCGACGGACGCCCCGCGAGGATCAGAAGGTCCGAGCGGTGCAGGCCGCCCAGCTTCTTGTCCATGTCGATCAGTCCGGTGGAGATGCCGGCGAGCCCGCCGTCCCGCTGATAGGCGGCATTGGCCACGTCGACGGCCTGCTTGATCGCCGACAGGAACGATTGGAAGCCGCTTTCGGCGCGGCCCTGTTCGGCCAAGGCGTAGAGCTTCGACTCGGCGTCCGTGATCTGGTCGGACGGTTCGCGCTCGACAGTGACGTCGGTGGCCTGGGCGCTGATGTCGCGGCCCAACGCGATCAGTTCACGCCTGATCGCCAGGTCATAGATCATCTGCGCATAGTCGCGCACCGCATAGGCCGCGATGGCCGAGGCCGCCAGCGTCACCAGATAGGACGGCCCGCCCAGCGCGCGCAGCCCCTCGTCCTCCTCCAGGAACGGCTTCAGCGTGACGGGCGAGGCCAGGGCGTTCTTCTGGATGCGGGCGGCGCAGATATCGAAGATGCGGGCGTGGACCGGATCGTAGAAATGTTCCGACCGGACGATGGACGCGGCCCGGTCATACAGGTCGTTGTCCGACAGAAGGGCGCCTAGAAGCTGCTGTTCCGCCTCGATATTATGGGGCAGGTTGCTGTCCGTCGAGGCGGGAACGCCTTGGTCCAGTCGTGTGATCGTCGTCATCTGCCTGCCCCATTCTGCCCGGGGTCGGTCTAGGGCAACATCCCGTCCGGGGCAACGCACGGGGGCTGTGGAAAGCGGGGACATCGTCCGGGTGGCGCCCTGTCAACAGCCGTCGTAGTTCTTGTTGCCCCCCGACGTGATCGTGTAGGTGCCGCCGCGCGGTCCGACATGGCAGCGGGATGAGGGCGTGCTGTGTGGACGGGCAATGATGCGCGCGGGGCGCGTCGCGGTTCGCGCCACGGTGCGAACGCGCGTTCCCCATTCGCAGGCGAAGCCATCGCCGTCGGCGTCCAGCCGGTGCGGGTCGCGCATCGGCCCGCCGGCCCGCAGAAAGGCTACTTGCGCCGCTCCCGCCGAAAGGAAGTCGCCGCAATTGAACCTGTCCTGCGCCGTCCCCGAAACCGTGCCACGTGCATAGCTCGAACGGCCGACGCCGCCGGCCGTCCGCTGACCGAGATACGACGCGCCCGATATCGTCTGACCCCGCGCGCCCAGCTCCGCCTCAACCGCGAGATGGTCCAGGCCCGACGTCGTCCCGTGCATCGCCCACAGCGAACGCGTGTCCAGCGCCGTCAGATCCGGGGCGTCCGGGCCGGGGGGCGGCGTGGCGCAAGCGGCCAGGATCAGCGGAAGGGCAAGGACGGAACGGCGGAACGACATATGACAGCTTCGGCCATAGACACCTGATTTGCAATCATTGACCCGGTCACCGCGCACGGCGCGTGGCGGATCGATCCGTCAAGATCGTCTTGCCCTTGCCCTGATCAGCGCCGCCGCGCCTCGACCACCGAGCGGCGCAGGTCGTCGGCCCAATCGCAAGCGAGACCGTCGCCGTCGTCATCGAGCTTGTGTCGGTCGTTGCGCGGCCCGCCCGAACCCAGGAACTCGGCTTGCGCAGCGGCATCGGTCAGGAAATCGTCGCAATTCACGCCGTCCAGCGACGGATCGTCCTGCGCCGGCCGGCGATACCGCGCCCGGCCCGCGCCCGCCAGCGTCCGACGCCCCAGATAGGACGACCCGGAGGCGAACTGACCCCGGCTGCCCAGCTCGGCCTCGACCTGCGCCAGTTCGATCGGGTCGCGGGTGCTGGACTGGATCCGCCACAGGGCCGACGCGTCGAGGGCGTTGATGCGCCGCGCCTCGATCCGGGCTTCGGGCGGTGGAACCCCGCGGGGCCCGCACGCGGCAAGGCCCGACACGAGCATACAGATCAACAGGACGCGCATTGTTGGACACCCGATGGTCACCCGACGCGACGCCGCGCCGCACCTCCACGGAATCGGGTTTCCGACCTCGCGTCAAGCGCGCGGTGTCCGATGGGCGGAGTTGGGCGATCAGGCCCCGCCGCGTGCCGCCTGCCACCCGCGCGGATCGTTCAGGAACGCCTCGACTCCGGCCAGCGTCTCGGCATCGAAATGACCCTGCCGCTTCGCCTCGGCCAGCACGTCCCACCAAGTCGCGAGCGCATGCAGCGTCACGCCGTGATCGCCCAGCGTTTCGGTGATTTCGGGGAAGATGCCGTAGCTGAAGATGACGGCGGTATGCGCGCAGACAGCACCCGTCTCGCGGATCGCGTCCACGAAGGACAGCTTGCTGCCGCCATCCGTCGTCATGTCCTCCACCAGCAGGATGCGCTGCCCTTCTATCATCAGACCCTCGATCCGGGCGTTGCGGCCGTAGCCCTTGGGCTTCTTGCGCACATAGGTCATCGGCAGGGCCAGCCGCTCGGCCATGAACGCGGCGAAGGGAATGCCCGCCGTCTCGCCGCCGGCGACATTGTCGAACGCCTCGAACCCGGCGTCGCGCATTACGGTGACGGCCAGAAAATCCATCAGCGTCGCGCGCAGGCGCGGGTAGGAGATGAGCTTGCGGCAGTCGATATAGGTCGGACTTGGCAGGCCGGAGGCGAGGGTGAAGGGCTCGCGCGCGTTGAAATGCACGGCCTCGACCTCCAACAGGGCGCGGGCGGTCAGGCGGGCGATCTCCTCCTTCGGGGGGAAACTGGTCGGGATCATGCGGGCTCCGTGACGTGCCAGTGGACGGGATGGCCGGGATCGAACAGGGTGACGGACTGGCCATGCCCCTCGATCCGCTCGGGAAAGTCCAGGGGTTCGCCCTTGGTCAGGGTGATCGTGTCGTCATTCGCCGGCAGGCCGTAATGCGCGGGCCCATTCAGCGACGCGAACGCCTCCATCCGGTCGAGCGCGCCTTCGGCCTCGAACACATGAGCCAGTAGGGGCAAGGCATGTGGCGCGGTGAAGCACCCGGCGGCGCAGCAGCTCGCCTCCTTCGCGTGGGTCGGATGCGGCGCGCTGTCGGTGCCGAGGAAGAACTGCGCCTCGCCCGACGTCGCCGCCCGCCGCAGGACTGCCTGATGCGTGTCGCGCTTCAGGATCGGCAGGCAATAGAAATGGGGCCGCATCCCGCCCGCCAGCATGTCGTTCCGGTTCGCCATCAGGTGCTGCACCGTGATCGTCGCGCCCACGCCGGGATGTGCGCGGACCCAGTCGACTGCGTCCGACGTCGTGACATGCTCCAGCGTCAGCTTCAGGCCGGGATGCGCGGCCCGCAGCGGCGTCAGGACCCGGTCGAGGAACGCGGCCTCCCGGTCGAAGATGTCCACCTCCGCCGCCGTCACCTCGCCGTGCAGGCAGAGCGGCACGCCCGCCGCCTCCATCGCGGCCAGCACGGGGCGGACCCGACCCATGTCGCGCACGCCCGAGGCGGAGTTGGTCGTGGCCCCAGCGGGGTAGAGCTTCACCGCGTGGATCACCCCGTCGGCATGCGCGCGCACCACGTCGTCGGGGTCGGTCCCCTCGGTCAGATACAGCGTCATCAGCGGTTTCGCGAACCCCGCGGCGATCACCCGGTCGCGGTACGCCCGCGCATCGTCGCCGGTCACCACGGGTGGCACCAGGTTCGGCATGACGATCGCGCGACCGAAATGGCGACTCGCGGGCGCGACCAGTCGCAGCATTTCGCCGTCGCGCAGGTGCAGATGCCAATCGTCGGGCCGGCGGATCGTCAGGCTGTCCATGACGCCCGGTTACCCAGCTTGTGCCGCCTTGACCAGAGGCGTAGGTCGGTCGTCGGTCGCAGGGCCTTGAATGAACCGGGACGCCCCCGGCGCGTTCCCCCCCGACCACAGGAGATTGCGGATGCTCGAACTGTTACGGCTTCAGATGCGGACGACCCAGATGCTGATCGAGGCACAGACGGTGATCGGCCTGCGGGTGATGGGGATGGCCGGCGGGTCCGCCGCCCCGGGCGAGAACCTGCGCATGATCACCGAAAAGCAGACGGCCTTCGCCCAGTCGGGCCTGGCTGCGATGGGCGCGGTGCTTTCGGGCAAGACGCCTGCACAGACCTACGGCCTGGCCCTGACGCCGATCGGACGCACCACGCGCGCCAACTCCCGGCGCCTCGCGCACCGGCGCTGAGGCGGGCGCCCCCCCGGTCGCCGGGCAGATTCCCGTGCACGCAGTTGACAGGATGCCCCACCGGACAGCAGCCTGAGGTTTACCTAGGGTCAAAGCAATGGGGGAAGATTGCCATGTGCGATGTTTGCGTAATGAATTCGGTCAAGGAACGGATGCTGACGCGGCGGGACATGTTCCGCGGTGGGCTGGCCGTCGGGGCGGGCCTGACCGCCGCAGGTCTGGGCACGGCCGCGCGGGCCGACGCGCACGGGTCCGTCTTCGACATGACCCATGCCTACGGGCCGGATTTTCCGACCTATTTCGGCGAACCCGGCATCGCGATGGAGCAGACGTTCAACTTCGCTGACAACGGGTTCAACCTGTTCCAGCTCTCGCTCAACGAACACACCGGCACGCATATCGACGCGCCGCTGCATTTCTCCGCCGACGGCCGCTCGGTGGACGAGTTGGAGGTGGGCGACCTGGTCGTGCCCCTCTGTGTGGTCGACATACGCGAGAAGGCCGCCGCCGATGCCGATGCGCAGGTCACGCCCGATGACCTTGAGGCGTGGATCGCGGAACATGGCGACATCCCCGACCGGGCCTGCGTCGCGATGCTGTCGGGCTGGGCCGACAAGGTCGCGACCGACGCGTTCCGAAATGCCGACGACGAAGGCACGATGCACTTTCCCGGCTTTCACCCCGAGGCGACCGCCCTGCTGCTCGAGCGCAGCTCGGCTGCGGCGATGGCCGTGGACACGCTGTCGCTGGATCACGGGCCGTCGTCCGATTTCGCCACGCATTACGCCTGGCTGCCGACGGGGCGATACGGCATCGAATGCCTGGCCGGGCTGGAGCAGGTTCCGGCGGCCGGGGCGACCCTGGTGGTCGGCGCGCCGAAGCATCGCGGCGGCACGGGCGGCCCCGCACGCATCTTCGCCATGATCTGAGCCACGCTCGGCGGCCCGGTTTGCCCGGGCCGGCCCCGACCGCGACACTCCTGACAGAACGCTGTCAGGAGGGGGATGCCATACTGCCGTCACGGGCCCGATCGACGGGGCCGTTGAGAGCGAGGATACCGACATGACACAAGCGAACACGGTCGTCTGGACCGAAATTCCGGCAACCGATCTAAATGCCGCGCGCGCCTTCTATTCCGCCGTTCTCGGCCGCGAGTTGAAGATGGACGAAAGCGGGCCGAACCCGATGGTGCCGCTGGGCGACGGGATGAACGACGCCGGAGCGGCCGGCCATATCTATCCCGGCAAACCCGCGCCGGAGGGTACGGGGAACACGATCCATCTCACCGCGCCCGGCACCCTGGAGGAGGTCATGGACCGTGTGCGCGACGCCGGAGGGCGCGTGACGAGCGACCCGATCCCGATCCCGGCGGGGCGCTTCTTCTATGCGCTGGATCTCGACGGGAACTCCATCGGCCTGTTCGAGGGCTGAGCGTATGCGCCGGGCCGACCGCCTCTTCCGGCTCGTTCAGATCCTGCGGGACGGACGGCTGCGCACGGCGGCGCGCCTGGCCGAGGAGATGGAGGTCTCCGAGCGCACGATCTATCGCGACATCGCCGACCTGATGGCCTCGGGCGTCCCGATCGAAGGGGCGGCCGGGGTCGGATACGTCATGCGGTCCGGCTACGACCTGCCGCCGCTGATGTTCACCGAAGCGGAGATCACGGCCCTTGCCCTCGGCGCGCGAATGGCGGTGGCATGGGGCGGGCCGGCAATGGCCGCCGGCGCCCGCGATGCCCTGGCCAAGATCGAGGCGGTCGTGCCCCGGCGCGAGGAGCTGCGCGCCGCGTTGGACCGCCTGGGCGCGCCGTCGATGGGGCAATCCGCCGAGTTGCGCGAACGCCTGGACCGTGTTGACGCGCTGATCCGCGACCGCCGGGTGCTGCTGCTGGATTATGCCGATGAGGTCGGCCGGCAGACCGAACGGCGCGTGCAGCCATTGGCGCTGTGGTTCTGGGGTCGGGCCTGGACGCTGGTCGCCTGGTGCGAGCTGCGGGGCGATTTCCGTATGTTCCGCATCGACCGCATTCGCGACCTGACACCCAAGGAGCAGTTCACGCCCGCCCCCGCGTGCGGACTGCCCGTCCTGCTGGCCCGACTGGCCGAGGAGGAAGGATGCGCGCTGGCACCCGATATATTCAATCGCTGACCACGGCTCCGCACGGCGTCTGGCAACGCCACGGATGAAAAGGTGCCTTTGTGACGACGGCCGTCGTCCCGCCATGATCCGGTCGAAATGGGCCGTTAACCTCCGTTAACGGGTCGCGATCATGACGTTGCGATCGGAATACAGGGAGTTGCGTAATGAAGTTCATGTTGATCGCCATGTTGGCGACCACGCTGCCGCAGGTTTCGGTGGCCGTGCCGATGGCTGGCGTTTCCAGTGCCGGGGACGTCGCGCATGGCGGCGGGTGCCGCAAATCCTCGCCACCGGGCCAGTGCTGCCACGCCGGCTCCCAGCCGCTGCATTGTCACTGACGGCTCACACCGCTTTCGAGAAAAGGCGCTCGAAATTCGCCTCCGTCGCGGCGGCGAACTCGGCATAGTCGATGCCGAACACGTCGGCTCCGGCGCGGGCGGTGTGACTGACGAAGGCGGGCTCGTTGCGTTTGCCCCGATGGGGCGGGGGCGCAAGATAGGGGCTGTCCGTTTCCACCAAGATGCGGTCGAGGGGGGCGGCCGCGAAGATCTCGCGCAGATCGCCCGACCGGGGAAAGGCGGCGATGCCCGACATCGACAGGTAGAACCCCAGGTCCAATGCGGCGGCGGCCAGATCCGGGCCGCTGCTGAAACAGTGCATCACGCAGGAATAGTCACCGGCGCGATACTCCTCCGTCAGGATCCGGGCCATGTCATCATCGGCGTCGCGCGCATGGATGATGAGCGGCAGGCCGGTTCGCCGCGCGGCCTCGATATGGATGCGCAGGCTCTCCTGCTGGATGGCCTTGCTCTCGGACGTGTAGTGATAGTCGAGGCCCGTCTCCCCGATCCCCACCATCTTGGGATGCGCGGCCAGCTCGACCAGATCCTCCACCGTGGCCAGCGGCTCTTCGGCGGCGCTCATGGGATGGGTGCCGGCGGCCCAGAAGACCGGGGCGTGGGCGTCGGCCAGGGCGCGGACAGCCGGGGCGGTGCGCAGCTTGGTGCAGATCGTGACCATGCGGCGGACGCCCGCGGTCCCCGCCCGTTCCAGAAGGTCGGAAATCTCGCCCTCGAACTGCGGAAAGTCCAGATGGCAGTGGCTGTCGGTGATCCTGGGTTCCATGCCGCGCGACCTAGGCCGGGCGGCGCGGCGGCGCAAGGTTCAGACGCGGCGCGCCTGCGCGTCGATGCGCGCCAGCGCGTCCCAGACGATCGCTGCCGGATCCACGTTGACGGCGCGTGCGTGGGCGGCCCTGTCGGCGATCTGCTGCGAGAGCGCGGCCCAGTCCCGCGCGGCGGCATCATGCGGGGCGAGGCGGGACAGCACGGCCGCTTCGGCGGCCGTTGCATCGTCCGGCGGGCCCAGCAGGCCCGCGCAGGCCGTTCGATGCAAAAGCCGGTCGATCGCCGCCAGCGTGGCGTCCAGGCGTTCGGCCCCCGCGCGCCCGGCGCAGGCATCGGCCAGTTGCCGGGCCCGGCCGCGATCCATTTGACCGGGGGTATAGAGCGCGACCAGCGTCTCGTAGATCTCGGCACCGCCTTCGGCCAGGAGCAACGCGGCGCCCGTGGACCCCTCGGCCAGGGCCGAGGCCGCCTCCGGCGCGCCGCCCGCCTGCACCACGGCGGCCTCCAGCGCGTCGGGCGCGAGCGGCCCCAGACGCAGGACGCGGCATCGCGACCGGATCGTCGGCAGCAGCCGCGCCGGCTGGTGCGAGACCAGGATCAGCGTCGCCAGCGCCGGCGGCTCCTCCAGCAGCTTCAGGATCGCGTTCGCGGCGTTGCGGTTCAGGTCGTCGGCCGCGTCAACGATGACGACCCGGCGCCCGCCCGCCGACATTGCAAAGAACCCGCCGAGCCTGCGTGCCTCGTCCACCGTGATCTCGGCGCGCAACTTCTTGGTCTTTTCGTCCCAAGGGCGGCGCAGCAGCATGAGGCCCGGTTCCGAAAGCGCGCGGATGCGGGGCAGGGCGGGGTGATCCGCCACCGGGTCCAGCGACGTCGCCTGTTCGGGTGGATCGGTCAGCAGAAAGCGGGCGATGCGCCAGGCAAGGGTCGCCTTGCCGACGCCTAGGGGGCCGGTCAGAAGCCACCCGTGATGCAGCCGCCCGGTGTTCCACGCCTGCAGGAACGTCGCCTCCGCCGCCTCCTGCCCGAACAGGCGGTCGGTGTGCCGGGGATGCGGCGCGTCGCCCAGGCGGTCGGGTTCGGGAACGTCGTTCACATCAGGGCCCAGACCCGTTCGGCCACGACATCCGCCGGGGCCATTCCGTCGATCACGCGGATCCGGTCGGGGAAGTCCTGCGCTAGGCGCAGGAACCCCGTGCGCAGCTTCTGCTGGAAGGGCAGGCCGAACTCCTCGAACCGATCCTCGCCCGAGCCGCGCGCGAGGCCGCGCCGCAGGGCGATTTCGGGGTCCATGTCGATGACGACGGTCAGGTCCGGCTCCCGCCCGATCACGAGGTCATGCAGCCCGTCGACGAGCCCCCGCAGGTCGCCGCGCGTGGCGCCCTGATACACCCGCGTCGAATCGGCGAAGCGGTCCGACACGACCCAGGCCCCGCGATCCAGGGCGGGCAGGATCAGACGTTCCAGATGGTCCCGGCGGGCCGCGTTGAACAGCAGGATCTCGGTCTCGGGCGACCAGCGGTCCGGGGCGCCTTCGACCAGAAGACGACGAATAGCTTCGGCTCCGGGGCTGCCGCCGGGTTCGCGGGTCAGCACGACCTTGCGCCCCTCTGCGCCAAGTCGGTCCGCCAGGAGCCGGGCCTGGGTCGACTTTCCGGACCCGTCTATGCCTTCAAGCGAAATGAACATGACGATGGCCTTATCAGGGCCGCCGCGCCGCGCAACCCGCCGACAGCATCGAACCGTGCTATTCGAACCGCGCTAGTGCCGATCCCAGGAGATCGCCGGCGACCAGGCCCCCGGCGATCTGGACGCGGCGCAATGGGCCCGCGCGGGGCACATCCTCGGTCGCCATCAGCGGAACCTCGATCGGCTCGATCCCCGGATGCGATAGCGTCAGCGTGGCCAGCCGCGTGCCGGCCTTAACCGGCGCTTCGATTGGGCCGTCATAGGCGATCTCGCCGGTCACGGCCTGACGGCCCGTCACCGGCAAGAGGACGGTCAACCCTTCCTCGGGGGCGAGTGGGACCGTGGGCGATTCCCCCATGAACACCTCGGCCGTCATCACGGGGGTGTCGTCCCCTTCCAGCAAACG
The DNA here is from genome assembly GCF_023015695.1 of Jannaschia sp. S6380. NCBI lineage: Bacteria > Pseudomonadati > Pseudomonadota > Alphaproteobacteria > Rhodobacterales > Roseobacteraceae > Jannaschia > Jannaschia sp. S6380. Next base: position 907,924 of record NZ_JALKAS010000001.1, on the reverse strand, counting down.
CTCTTCGGCGAATTGACGGAATGCCCAGTTGACCAGACGCTCGCTCTCATCGGCGCGCGATTGCTCGGATTCCATACCCGACAGCACGAAGGTCACCCGGCGGTCCCCCTGCGTGGCGCTTCCCACAAGGCCGTACCCGGCCTCTTGCGTGTGTCCCGTCTTCAGGCCGTCGGCACCGATGTCCAAGCGCAGCAGCGGGTTGCGGTTGAACCGGTTGGACGGCGAACGGCCATCGAAAGCGAACTCCCGCTCGTTGAAATAGGGATAGTACTGGGGGAATTCGGTGATGATGTGTTCGGCAAGGATCGCCAGGTCGGCCATGGACATGACATGCCCCGGTGCCGGCCAGCCGTTGGAATTGCGGAACATGGAGTTCTCCATACCCAACTCCACGGCGCGTTCCGACATCATCTGGGCGAAACCCTCCTCGGTGCCGTCGGGCGACAGCGCCTCGGCCAGGACGGCGGTCGCATCATTGCCCGACAGCACGACCACGCCGCGGATAAGATCCTCGACCGTGACGCGGTCACGCGGGTCGAGGAACATCGTCGACCCGCCGTAGCTGGCCGCTTCCGCGCTGACGGGCAGTTCGGTGTCCAGCGACAGGCGGCCGTCCTCCAGCGCCTCGAACACCATGTTCAGCGTCATCAGCTTGGACATCGACGCCGGCGGCAGGGGCACGTCGGCGTTCTTGGACAGCAGCGTCTGGCCGGTGTTGTGGTCGACGACGATGGCCGACCCGGCCTGGGTCTGGAACTCCTGCGCCAGCGTGGGTGACGCAAGCAGCAGGGCAGCGATCAACGGGCGGAGCATGGCAGGGCCTCCGTGGCTTACGGTCTCGATTTCAGGGCAGGCGTATGGACCCTAGCCCTTGATTGCGAAAGCGTCCGTGAACCCCAGGTCCTTGGCCTTGCGGATTACCGCCGCCCGGTCGGACGACGTCGTCGACGGCCCCACGATCACGCGCCAGAACTTCCGCCCACGGCTTTCCTCGGCCAGCACGGTAGGAAGCACGCCGGCGTTCGACAAGGCGGTCGCCGTGTTGTTCGCATTCTCCTCGACCGAAAAGATGCCGATCTGGACATAGGCGCGATCAAGGCCCGGCGCCGATCGCGCCGGTGCGGCGGAGGCCGTCTGCACCGGCGCGGCGTCCAGCGAGGTCGCGGTCACCTCTGGCGCGGCGGCGTTCTCGGCCACGGGTTCGGCCGGCAACGCGACCGCGGCGGTCGCAGCGGCCGGCAGCGGGGCGGGCGGCTCCACCCGGTTGCGGTTGAAGAGACGTCCGAAGAAGCCGCGACGGCGCGGCTCGGGCGCGGCGTCCGCCGTGGGGCCCGGCCCGGCCGCGATCTCGGCCGCCGGTTCGGCCGATGCCGCATCGACCTCGTCCAGCGCGGCGGTGGCCGCGGTGATGGCATCGCCCGCGGGAACGGTGTCGACCGGGGTCTCCGCCTCGACGATCTCCTCGTTCAGCGGCGGCGTCTCGGCAACGGTCGCCACATTGGGCGCGACGGAGGCCGGAGCCGCAGTCGGCTCGGACACCTCCTCGCGCCGCAGGGCGACGACGTCGATCGTGGTCGGCGCGCCGGCCAGGATGCCCAATGCGACCGCCGCGTCCGATGAAAGCTGTAAGGCCGGGCCGGGGTTGTCACGCTCCCGCTTGAACAAGGCGCCGATGACGAACTTGCCGTTCTCGGCGTTGCGAATGATGACCCGTTCGGGCTCGCGCACGTCGGGGGCCGCGACCCAGACACCGCCGAGCGACGGGCGACCGTCCCAGAGCGCGCTGTCCTCGGCGCTGAATACTTCGGGCGCTTCCACGTCACGCTCGATCAACTGGACGCTGCCCGAGATCGGCGCGTCGCGCGTCGCGTCGCCCGCCCCGGCCAACGGCCCGGACTGACAACCGGCCAGGAGGCCGATCAACGCGACGGAGGAAATCAATGGAATGGATGCGGACGCGGGTCCGCGGTTCGTTGCCTGTCGCACTGTCCTATGCCCCGTGCTCTGCTCATGCCCTGGCGCGCCGTTGACCGGTGCTGCCTTGGCGTGACGTTAGCGCAACTGACACTTCCTGTGAAGCCTGCGTCTATCCGTTTCCCATATCCTGTTCGATCGTGGCCAATATGTCGGGCATCCGCTTGCGCACCCGGAAATAGCCGCGTGCCGCGTGCTGCCAGATCGCGCTGTCCCAGGCGCGGATCGGCCGGATCGGCGCGATGCCGGATGCGTCCAGTGCAGCGCGGACGGGGCCGATCCGCGCGTATGGCGACACGATGTGGTCGAAGCCGGCAGCCCAGCGGGCGATCTCCTCGGGGTCGCTGGTCACGGGGCCCTGGCCTGCGTGGCGGGCCACGGCCTCCTGTGCGAGAGCCCGGGCGAAGTCGTGCACGCCCGGGGCCACCGTGGCGGGCGAGCGTGCGGCAGTGGAGAGGAAGGCCGCCGTTCCGGCCTGCGCCAGCCCGCGGGTGAAAAGGTAATCGGGATGGAGGTCGTCCTCGTGCAGCAGCAAGCCGATCCGACCCCGGCTAGGCAGGTCGGCGCCGCCGGGTGCAGGCGCGGGATCGGGCGGCGGCGGTGCCTCGGGCGGGACAATCGGGGGCCGGGCGAGCGCGGCGCGCAGGGGCGCCGCCATGAACCGGCCACCGGTGTTGCGCGCGATGTTTTCCGCATCCGCGACATAGACCTTGCCCGCCGTATGGAGCCCCGCGACCCATCGCCAGGACAACGTGTTCGACGCGGGATCGCCGTCCAGCAGATGGCGCATGAACAGATCGGCGCCCAGCTCCCATGGCAGTTGCAGGCTGTGCATCCAGATCGACGCGAACCACATCCGGGCATGGTTGTGCAGGTATCCCGTCCGCACCAGCTCGGCTGCCCAGTGATCGAACGGCGCGATGCCGGTGTCGCCGCCGCAGGCCGCCGCCCATCTGGCACGCAGCCCGCCTTCGGTGGCAAGCCGGTCGCGGGCGCGATCCAACCCGGTCAGGTAGTCGGGCCAGATGCGTGGCCGCCGCTCCAGCCAGCCGGCGAAGTAGCCGCGCCAAAGAAGCTCCGACAGGAACTTCTCGGCCTCCGTCCGCGAATGGCGGTCGAGGATGGCGCGGGCCACTTCGGCTTCGGTGAGGATTCGGTGACTTAGGTAGGGCGACAGAGTCGAAACGGCGGAATGGCCAGGAAGGTCATCGCCGCGGTTACGGGCATAGGCCGCGCCGGCGCGAGGTACGAAATCCTTTAGGCGAGAGAGCGCATTGATGCGGTCTGGCGGGAAGACGGGGGTGGTTCTGGTATCCATGGCGGACGAAAGTAGCGCAGCGGCACGAGATATCCCTGCCGAAACGGAAGAACGCGGCCAAAACCCCGCCGTCTGCTATGGAAGTGCAGTAGAGTTCTGGGAACGTTGGCTTTGGGCCCAGAGTGACGGACGCTGCACGACAAGCAAATGTCTGCTCCAATTAGACAGGCCGCAATCGACGTTGCCCGCACCACGAAATCTGGGTACCTCGTAGGGATGACAGGAAGCTCACCACAGCCTCCATCAAGCTACCTTAAGGAATTAAAGAAAAATGAACAAGGATCGACATTTGTTGAACATGTTAACGAAGGTAAAACACAAGCAATACGAGCACTTCGTTGTTTCCCGGATCATACACAACCTTTGTAGCACCGATATTAAACTTGTGTCTCAGCAGCTTGTTCGGCGTCCGAGCGGACGGGCTTTGCTCGATTTGTATTTTCCACAGATCAATGTGTCTCTCGAGGTAGACGAGCCCCAACACGAAGGTGAAAACCACAAACGGCTAGATGATCTTAGATCGCGAGATATCGTTGAGGAAACCAATCTGATTGAGACGCGGATCAGAGTTTTGGGCTCAGATGGAAGACTTATATCGTTGGCTGAGTTGGCGCGTCAAACTGATAATTTCCTCAGTTTTATTCTTTCGAAAGTTGAAGAAGAACGAAAGCAAGGTCGCTGGAAGTCTTGGGATGTCGATAACGAACTCACCTCAAAACCGCATCTGGAACGTGGCTACATCGACGCTAGAGAAGATGTCTTGCTGCGCAAACACACAGATGCAATCGAGTTGTTCGGTGTCAGCTTGAAAGCGCACATGCGAAGTGGCTGGACACCGCCAAAAGAGACCGGACTTGCGATGGTTTGGTTTCCTCGGCTTTACCAAAATGGTGAGTGGGATAACTCTCTTTCGAGCGATGGTTCGATGATTGTCGAAAAGCGTCTAGGTAGTAATGCGCAATATCAGTCTGGCAAAGATGGCAATTGGAAGGATCATCGCAGAGCAGTTTTCGCAAGGCGCGAAGAACCTCTGATCGGAACGCTTTATCGCTTCGTTGGAGTTTTTAAGTTTGATGTTGAAGCTTCTCGACGTGAGGGGGGCGCTGTCTACTACAAGGTTGCAGATCGAATAGATCTGAGGTGACATGGGCAAGATGAACCGAAGCTCATACTTTTTTAGTGTATTCTGACACTATCATCTCCGACTATCTTGCATCTCCGACTATCTTGGTTTCTCGAAGGTCGACTTTAGCGCAGCCGCCGCGAATTGGCGCTTCGTCCGCTATGCGGACATCCCCATTTTAGCACCTGTAACACATAGGCCCCCGAGACGCTTTCGGAGGCTTCGCAGAAATTGGTGCTCTTTGGTCTCACGCGCCTTGGATCGCGGCAGCCCCTACCGGACCATCTGCTGCATCGAACCGGGCCAGGCAGGCGCAAGATAATACCGCGACGCGCCGTGGCTCAGTGCCTCAGCCCGCGGTCGCCGGCTTTTTCGTGTCCTTGTCGGAGTGGATGAGCAGGGGCTTAACTTCGCGGCGGACAGCCTCTTCGTTCACCACCACCTCCTCGACCGTGTCCATGCCCGGCAGTTCGAACATCGTGTCGAGCAGGATATCCTCCATGATCGAACGCAGACCGCGGGCGCCGGTCTTGCGCTCGATGGCGCGCTTGGCGATGGCGGTCAGGGCGTCGTCGGTGAAGGTGAGGGACACATCCTCCAGCTCGAACAGGCGCTGATACTGCTTGACCAACGCATTCTTCGGCTGGGTCAGGATGATGACCAGCGCGTCCTGATCGAGATCGGTCAGCGTCGCGATCACCGGCAGGCGGCCGACGAATTCGGGGATCAGGCCGAACTTCAGCAGATCCTCTGGCTCGAGATCCTTGAAGAATTCGCCGACGGATTTCTCGTCGGGGGCCTTCACCTCGGCGCCGAACCCCATGGAAGAGCCCTTGCCACGCTGTGCGATGATCTTGTCCAGACCGGCGAAGGCGCCGCCGCAGACGAACAGGATATTGGTGGTGTCGACCTGCAGGAATTCCTGCTGGGGGTGCTTGCGCCCGCCCTGCGGCGGGACGGAGGCGACCGTACCTTCCATGATCTTCAGAAGCGCCTGCTGCACGCCCTCGCCCGAGACGTCGCGGGTGATCGAGGGATTGTCCGACTTGCGCGTGATCTTGTCGACCTCGTCGATGTAGACGATGCCGCGCTGCGCCCGCTCGACGTTGTATTCGGAGGCTTGGAGCAGCTTCAGGATGATGTTCTCGACATCCTCGCCCACGTAACCCGCTTCGGTCAACGTGGTGGCATCGGCCATGGTGAACGGCACGTCCAGGATCCGCGCCAACGTCTGCGCTAGCAGCGTCTTGCCGCAGCCCGTGGGACCGATCAGCAGGATGTTGGACTTCGCCAGCTCGATGTCGGATTTGCCGGAATTGTCGAGGCGCTTGTAATGGTTGTGCACCGCCACCGAGAGGACCCGCTTGGCGTGTTCCTGGCCGATCACGTAGTCGTCCAGAACCTCGCAGATCTCGCGCGGGGTCGGCGTGCCGTCGGTGGATTTCAGGCCCTGGGCCTTCGTCTCCTCGCGGATGATGTCCATGCACAGCTCGACGCATTCGTCGCAGATGAACACCGTCGGCCCCGCGATCAGCTTGCGCACCTCGTGCTGCGACTTGCCGCAGAAGCTGCAATAGAGGGTGTTCTTGCCGTCGCCGGAACTGGAATTGCTGGCCATCGTCGCCTCCTTGGTCCGCGCGGCACTGCCCGCTGCCACCGACCGCGGGGCCCGATGTCCCCGCTGCTAAAATCCGATTTGCGCCCGAGCCTAGGCGGATCGACGGGGGGCCACAATGCCAAAATCCCCGTCGCGATCCTGCCCTTGCGCAAGCGCCGGGGCCGCCGCTCACGATGCCGGCGGCCCGATGCGAAATTGCGATCAGGTCTTGGGATCGTCCGGGGTTGACGTATCGGCCCGGTTCTCGACGATCTCGTCGATATGACCCCAGTCCTTGGCCTCCTGCGGGGTCATCCACTTGTCCCGGTCGAGCGCCTGCTGGACCGTTTCGTAGTCCTGGCCCGTGTGATTGACGTAGAGCTGATAGAGGCGTTCCCGCGTCTGTTCGATATGGCGGGCCGAGATGAGGATGTCGGCGGCCACGCCCTGCGACCCGCCGGACGGCTGGTGGATCATGATCTCGGCATTGGGCAGGGCGAAGCGCATGCCCTTCTCGCCGCCGACCGCAATGACGGAACCCATCGACGCGGCCATGCCGCAGACCAGCGTCGAAACGGCCGGGCGGATGTACTGCATGGTGTCGTAGATCGACATGCCCGACGTCACCTCGCCGCCCGGGCAGTTGATGTACATGCTGATTTCCTTCGTCGGGTTCTCGGCTTCGAGGTGGAGAAGCTGGGCGACGACGAGATGGGTCATCCCGCTGTGGATCGGACCGTTGATGAAAACGATCCGTTCCTTGAGTAGACGGCTGAAGATGTCGTAGGCACGCTCGCCCCGGCTCGTCTGCTCGACCACCATGGGCACGAGGTTGTTCTGGAAATGGTCGACTGGATCGTGCATCGGATGTCCCTTGCGTCCCGCCCTGTCCGCGCCTGTCGCGGCGGGCATCGGGGGCGAACCTATGCGCCGCCGCCGGGGGCTTCAAGGCGCCGTCTCGCGCAGTCGCGGCGCCCGGGCGGGCGGAAGCATGCCGCAGCGTAACGTGGTGCCGCGCGGCGATTGACCGGACGCGCGGGCGGGTGGATAGGGTCCGCAATGGCTTACGATGCGATCCTCACGGCCCTGGCCGATCCGACGCGCCGCGCGGTGCTGGATCGACTGCGCGACGGGCCCTGCGCCGTCGGCCGCATCGCGGAAGGATTGCCGGTCTCGCGGCCCGCCGTGTCGCAGCATCTTCGCGTGCTCCTCGATGCGGGCCTGGTGTCGCGCCAGGCCAGGGGCACCCGCAACCTCTATGCTCTGACGCCGGGCGGGGCCGCGCCGCTGGTCGATTGGCTGGGCGCGTTGTCCGCGCGGGAGGCACCCGCGCCCGAACGGCAGGAAGGCCTGAACCGCAGCCTGACCACGCGGCTGAGCCCGGCCGAGGCGTGGCAGCTCTTCTGCGAGGATCTGGCGATCTGGTGGCCCGTCGCGCGGGTCTCGCTTTCCGCGCGGACGGAGGGGGCCCTGCCGCAGGTGGTGGCCCTCGACCCCGTGACCGGCGGCGCGTTGCGCGAAGTGCTCTACGACGGCACGCGCGGCGACTGGGCGGTGGTGCGTCAGGCCCGCGCGCCCGAGACGCTGGTGATGGACTGGCGCCTCGCCACGCCCGAAGGATCCCGCGTGACCGTCGATTTCCAGGCCGCGCCGGGCGGCAGCCGCGTCATCGTGGCCCATGACCGCGACACGGATGCGACGCAGGCGATGTGGGATGTCGTGCTGGAGCGGTTCAACGCCGCCGCCGCGTCCAGCCTGTCGAACTTCTAGGGATCAGCGGATCCACAGACCTTCGCGTCGCAAGCGGTTGCGGATCGCCTGCTCCTTGCGCGGCAGGTCTTCGCGGTCGAACAGCGCCCGGGCCTTGGTGCCCTTCGGCTGATAGAAGAAACGTTTGAAAGGTTCGTGGTCCTTCAGGACCTTCTTGACGGCGTTGGGGGCCACGGCGGCCTCGACCGCGGCGATCACGTGATCCGGCGCCGTCGCGTACATCAGCGGCACGAAACGATAGTGGAAGCTGTGACTTCCATCGAACACACCGTCGGCGATGCCACCCCGTGCGCCCGGCCGCCCGCCGCCCAACTTGTGGATGGCCAGCGGCAGCGCCGCCTGATCGAGCCAGGGATCGAGTTCCTGGCACGCGATCTCCTCGGGCGGATCGTCGCGGATCATCAGCGCGGCGTCGAGAAACGCGCGGTGAAACGCGACGGGGTCGGCGCCGAGGAACCAGCCCGCGTTGAAGTAGAGGTAGCGCCGCCAGTGCTCGTCGGGCCAGGATTTATCCAGCGTCTCAGTCAGGTCGCCGCCCAGGCGCGCGTGAAGGACGCCCCATATCTCCTTGTAACCTGGACCATAAAGTTCGACTGTCGGCCAGGTATCCTCGCGCTTCATCGACGCGGCGGGGCGATCGAAATCGATTGCCAGCCCGTCCAGTTCGCCCGTGATCACGGTGTCGGTGTCGAAGAAAACGAACGGGTCGTCCGGCAGGGCCGACAGCCCCTCGATCTTGTTGCCGTTGGGGTAGTAGCCGCCGAAATGATGGTTTTCGAACGGCACGATCTCCGCATCCAGCTTTCGCAGCAGATCGCGCTGCGGGCTCTCGGGGATGCGGGGGTCGTCGGGCCAGCGGTCGCCCGGCTGCGGCTCGCCCACGATCAGGCGACCGGACCAGTTGGGCGCGTTGTGTCGCAGGGTCGCGGCGAAAAGGGCCGCCTCATGCGCGAGGCGACCTTTCTGCCCTATGATCAGTATGTTGAACGTCACCCCAGCTCGGCCAGGCTGTCGAGGGCGGCCTGTACGGCGGCAGCGTCCTCCTGTCGCGCGGCGAGATTGGCGCGCGTCTCCTCCACCACTTCGGGCGGGGCGGAGGCGGCGAAGTTCGGGTTGTTCACACGACCCTCCATCCCCTTGATCTCCTTCTGCAACTTGCCCAGCGATTTCTCCAACCGGGCGCGTTCGGCGGCGACATCGATCACATCCTCCAACGGCAGGGCGAAGCGGCCGCCGCTGGCGGTCACGGCGATGGAACCCTTAGGCGACGACCCTTCGGTTAATCCTTCGATGCGGGCAAGCGCTGCGATCATATCCTTATTGGTTTCGAAGGCCTGCCGGGCGTCGTTGTCCCATTCGACGGCCACGACCGGGATCGTGGCGCCGGCGGGGACGTTCATCTGCGCGCGGGCGGAACGGATGGCCTCGATGAAGGCGATGACCCACCGAATCTCGGCTTCGGCCTGCGGATCGACGGCTTCGGCTGCCTCGTCTCCGGGCCAGTCGCCGTGGACGAGCATGCCGTCATGGCCCGTGACGCGCCACAACTCCTCGGTGATGAAGGGCATGAACGGATGCAGGAGCGTCATGCAACGGTTCAGGACCCAACCCATGACGGCCCGGGTTTCCGCCTTGGCGTCGGAGTCCGCGCCTTGGAGGACGGGCTTGGAGAACTCGACATACCAGTCACAAACGACGTTCCAGACGAAGCGGTAGAGCGCGTTCGCGGCGTCGTCGAACCGGTAGGCGGCGAGGGCGTCGTCGACCTCCTCGCGGACGCGGGCGGTCTCGCCCATTATCCAGCGGTTCACCGTCTGGCGCACCGGTGCGCCGCCTGCGACCTGCGTCGGGTTGCCGGTCGCGAAATCGACCTCGTACATCTCGGCGAAGCGGACGGCGTTCCAGAGCTTGGTGCCGAAATTGCGATAGCCCGCGATTCGCTGGGTCGACAGCTTCAGGTCGCGCCCCATCGCGGCCATCGCGGCGAGGGTGAAGCGCACGGCATCTGCGCCGTATTCGTCGATCAGGTCGAGCGGGTCGAGGACGTTGCCGAGCGACTTCGACATCTTCTTGCCCTTTTCGTCACGGACGAGGGCATGGACGTAGACGTCCTTGAAGGGAACGCGGTCTTTGAGCGGCTTTTCTTCCGGCAACACGGAGGTCTGCATCATCATCATCCGGGCGACCCAGAAGAAGAGGATGTCGAAGCCGGTGATCAGGACGGAGGTGGGGAAGTAGCGGCGCAGTTCCTCGGTGTCGTCGGGCCAGCCGAGCGTGCCGAGCGGCCAGAGCCCGGAGGAGAACCAGGTGTCGAGGACGTCGGGGTCGCGGGCGATGCCGACTTTCCCTCGACCGACGGTCTGCCATCCGGGGCCTTCGGTGATGAATACTTCACGATCTGATCCGTAGTAGCTCTTTGCGAGCTTGAGCGCTTCCTCTTCGGTCTCAGCGCAAAACTGTTTCGAAGTGAGCGACCTCCTTGATCCCTTGCTGAAGTCCTGTCGTGCATGTTCGTCGGGACGCAGCGGTCCGAACCAAACCGGGATCCGGTGCCCCCACCAGAGCTGGCGGGAGATGCACCACGGCTCGATATTGCGCAGCCAGTGGAAGTAGACCTTCTTGTCCGCTTCGGGGAGGATGTTTACCGTGCTGTTCTCGACCGCCTCGATGGCGGGGCCGACGATCTTGTCGGTGTCGACGAACCACTGATCCGTCAGCATCGGCTCGATGACCACCTTGGAGCGGTCGCCGTGCGGCTGCATGATCGCCTTCGGCTCGACCAGGGGCACGAGTTCTTCGGCCTCCGTCCGGGTCTCGCCGCCTTCCTCGGGGGCCAGCGGCGGCTCGCCCGTGGCGTGGCTGCCGGCGGAGGCGGCGCCCTTGCCGAGGCGCGGATCGGTGGCGGGGACCATGACGGCGAGGCCCTCGGTCGTGATCTCGTCCACGACGGCCTTCCGCGCCTCGAACCGGTCGAGCCCGCGCAGGTGATCGGGGACGAGGTTGATGGCGTCCGTTTCGGCCTCGGTCAGCGTGCGCTCGCCCTTCGCGACGGCCATGGCGATCTCGGCGGCTTCGGCATAGGGCGCACCGTCCGCCCGCATCGCGGCCTTCGTGTCCATCAGGCGGTAGCAGGGAATGTTGCCGCGCTTGGCGACGGCATAGTCGTTGAAGTCGTGCGCGCCGGTGATCTTGACGGCGCCCGATCCGAAGGCGGGGTCGGGGTAGTCGTCGGTGATGATCGGGATCAGGCGGCGATGCTCTTTCGGGCCGACCGGGATCTCGCACAGCTGACCGACGATGGCGGCATAGCGGTCGTCCGACGGGTGGACCGCGACGGCGCCGTCGCCCAGCATCGTCTCGGGGCGGGTGGTGGCGATCGCGATGTAGTCGCGCGTCTCGCGAAACAGCTCCGCGCCGTCCTCGTCACGTTCGACATATTCATAGGTGACGCCGCCCGCGAGCGGGTACTTGAAATGCCACATGTGGCCCGGCGTCTCGACGTTCTCGACCTCCAGGTCCGAGATGGCGGTCTCGAAATGCGGGTCCCAGTTCACGAGGCGTTTGCCGCGATAGATCAGACCCTTCTCGTACATGTCGACGAAGGTCTTGATGACGGCGCCGTGGAAATCCTGGCCGCCGGGCGTGTCGCCCGGATCGCCGGGCGCACCGCCCATGGTGAACGCCTCGCGCTCCCAGTCGCAGGAAGCGCCGAGGCGCTGGAGCTGGCCGATGATGGTGCCGCGCGATTTCGTCTTCTGCTGCCAGACGCGTTCCAGGAACTGCTCGCGCCCCATCTCGGTGCGGGTCATGTCGGTTTCCTTCGCCATCTCGCGCTCGGTGACCATCTGCGTGGCGATGCCGGCATGGTCGGTGCCGGGCTGCCAAAGCGTGTCGTGCCCGCGCATCCGGTGCCAGCGGACGAGAATGTCCTGAAGCGTGTTGTTGAACGCGTGGCCCATGTGCAGCGCGCCGGTGACGTTGGGCGGCGGAATGACGATGGAAAACGTCTCGGCACCGGGCTTGGCATTGGCGCCGGCCCGGAAATGGCCGCCATCGATCCACTCCCGGCTGATGCGGGCCTCGGCTGTCTTGGCGTCGAACGTCTTTTCCATCTCGGTGGCCTCTCGTCTGTTGCCGCAGGCGATAACGAAACGGGACCGGCAGGGGAAGGGCGCGCCACGCCTTGCGCCGGGGGCGCCGGGCGCTAAGGTCCGGTCCGACCCCGCATGCCCGCCTTTCGGAGACGTCTCATGGAAAAGTTCGGCCTAAGCCAGTCCGTCCGCCGCGCCGAGGACCCGCGCCTGCTGACCGGGGGCGGGGCCTATGTCGACGACACGGCGCCCGAGGGGGCGTTGCACGCCTATGTCCTGCGCTCCCCCGTCGCCCATGCGGACATCACGACGCTGAATGTCGAGGCAGCCGAGGAGATGGACGGCGTCCGGGCCGTGCTGACCGCCGCGCGGCTGGACGAGGCCGGCGTGGAGAACCATCTGCCGACCGCCGTGGCCAAGAACCGTGACGGATCGCGCGCGGCCGATCCGCAGCGCCCGCTGCTGGCCAAGGAACGCGTGCGGTTCGTGGGCGAGGGGATCGCGACGGTGATCGCCGACTCCCTCGCACAGGCGCGTGACGCGGCCGAGGCGATCGAGGTGGAGTTCGCCGACCTGCCGGTCAAGCTGGACGTGGCCCCGGGCGGTCCGGTCGTGCACGGGGAAGCGAACGACAACGTCGTCTATGACTACGGCAAGGGTGACGAAGACGCTTGCGAGGCGGCGCTGGCAGCCGCCGCTCGGGTGGTCGAGCTGACGGTGGACGACACGCGCATCATCTGCGCCTCGCTGGAGCCGCGGGGCACCTGGGCCGCGCCCGAAGGCGAGCGGCTGCATGTCTGCGTGAACGGGCAGGGCGTCTGGGGCACCAAGGGCCAGGTGGCCAGATCGCTGTCGCTGGAGGCGGACGCGGTGCGGGTGACGACCCCGGACGTGGGCGGCGGTTTCGGGATGAAGGGGATGAACTACCCCGAGACGATCCTGGTGGCGCATGCCGCTCGCATGCTGGACCGACCGGTTCGCTGGATGGCCGACCGGTCCGAGGCGATGCTGTCGGACAATGCCGGGCGCGACCTGATCTGCACCGCCAAGCTGGGCTTCGACGACGAAAACCGGCTGGTGGCCTACCGGATGGACAACGTGGCGAACATGGGGGCCTACAATTCCGGTTACGCCCAGCACATCCAGTCGGAGCTGTTCTCGAAAGTCATGCCGGGCTGCTACGACGTGCAGGCCTGCTACATGACGTCGACCGGCATCTTCACCAATACCACACAGGTCGACGCCTATCGCGGCGCGGGGCGGCCCGAGGCGATCTACGTGCTGGAACGCGCGATGGATTTCGCGGCCAAGGAGCTGGGCGTTGACCGGTTCGAGCTGCGGCGCAAGTGCTTCATCCAGCCGGACCAGTTTCCGTACATGTCGGCCATGGGCGAGACCTATGACGTGGGCGACTTCCCCCGCGTGCTGGACCGCGCGCGGGCCGAGGGCGACGTGGCCGGGTTCGAGGCGCGCAGGGCCGACAGCGCGGCCCGGGGCAAGTTGCGGGGGCTGGGCATCTGCTACTACATCGAATCGATCCTCGGCGACCCGAACGAGACGGCGGAGATCGAATTCACCGAAAACGGGCGCGTGACGCTGTATGTCGGCACGCAGTCGAACGGGCAGGGGCACGAGACGGTCTACAAACAGTTCCTCGCGACCGATCTGGGCATCTCGCCCGACCTGATCGACGTGGTACAGGGCGACAGCGACCGGATCGCCAAGGGCGGCGGCACGGGCGGGTCGCGATCGGTCACGACGCAGGGCACCGCGAACCGGGGCACGGCCATGCGCGTGATTGAGAAGTTCACGCCCTTCGTCGCCGGATTGCTGGACGTGGATGAGGTCACGTTCGAGGAAGGCTCGTTCCGCGCCAAGGAGTCGAACCGCGTGATGACGGTGCTGGAAGCCGCAGCGGCGGCGCGCGCGGCGGGCGAGACGGAACTTCTGCGCACGCGGGAGACGACGAAGCTGCCCGGGCGGAGCTATCCCAACGGATGCCATCTCTGCGAGGTCGAGGTGGATCGCGACACCGGCAACCTGGAGGTTGTGAAATACACCGTGGTCGACGATTTCGGCAACCTGATGAACCCGATGCTGGCCGAAGGGCAGGTGCATGGCGGCGTCGTCCAGGGCATCGGTCAGGCCGTCAGCGAACGCGTCGTCTACGATGCCGACGGCCAGCTTCTGACGGCGTCCTTCATGGACTACGGAATGCCGCGTGCCCAGGGGTTGCCGATGATCGCCTTCCATTCCGAGCCGGTGCCGTCGACGGCGAACATCCTCGGCATGAAGGGTTGTGGCGAGGCCGGGACCGTGGGTGCGATGGCGGCCGTGGGGAACGCCGCGCTGGATGCGCTGTGGGACCTGGGGCTGCGCCGGGTGGACATGCCGTTCACGCCGTCGCGGGTTTGGGCGATGCTGAACGACGCCAAGGGTTCCATTGCGGCTGAATGACCTGATACGGCGCGTCTGGCGGCGCGGCGACGGGACGATCACCCGGCCCGCGCCGCAGTCGCAGACGCATGTCGTCCTGCTGGACGGGACGCTTTCGTCGCTGCAGCCGGGGTTCGAGACCTCGGTCGGCCTGATCTATCGCCTGCTGGATCGCGAGACGTCGCATTGCCTGTATTACGAACCCGGGATCGAATGGCGCGGCTGGCGCCACGTGACCGAGGTGATGGCCGGGGTCGGCATCAACCACCAGATCCGCCGCGCCTACGAATTCCTCGCGCATCGCTACCGTCCCGGCGACCGTGTGTTCCTGATCGGCTATTCGCGCGGCGCCTATGCCGTGCGGGCGTTGGCCGGGATGATAGACCGGGTCGGCCTGTTGCGGCCCGAATACGCGTCCGAGGCGCTGATCTATCAGGCCTACTGGCATTATCGCAGCGACCCGACGCATCCCACGGCCCGCAGCTTCGCCTCGCGTCATTGCCACACCCGGGCGCAGATCACCGCCGTCGGCGTGCTGGACACGGTGCAGGCCGTGGGCATCCGGTGGCCCCTGCTGTGGCGTCTGTTTCCGCATGTTCATGCCTTCCGGTCGCACCGGCTCGGCCAGTCGGTGCTGCACGGGTTTCACGCCATGGCGCTGGACGAGAACCGCAACGCCTATACGCTCGACCGCTGGCGGACGCATGGCACGCGCACGGGGAGCGTGGAACAGGTCTGGTTCCGCGGAACGCACGGCGATCTGGGCGGCCAGTTGAACGGACAGGATGCGTCGCGCCCGCTGGCGAACGTGCCGCTGGTCTGGATGCTGTCGCGGCTGGAAGACACGGGGCTGGCGTTGCCCGACGGGTGGCGCGACCGTTTCCCTGTCGACGCGGGCGCGCCGTCGGTCGGCAACTGGCGGGGGTTCGGGCCGTTCTTCCTGTCGCGCCGGCGCCGTAAGGTGGGCGTCGACCCCAGCGAGTCGATCCACCCCTCGGCCTTGCCGCACCGTGCGGCATCGGCGGTACGGACCTGGGGCGGCGCAGCCGATGCGCCGACCCAGCCGGCCGAGGCGGACGGCGCGCCGGAGATGGACCGGTCGTCCGCCTGACGCGGCGGCCTGCACCGCGTGCTATCCGATCTCGGTGATCCGGTAAACGTGGACGAGGTAGAGGTAGAAGAATGCCAGCGACAACACCAGGATGATGACGCCCAGGACCGGTGAGGAAAGCTTCACCCCGGTCTTCGATGCCTCGATCGTGGTGATGGCCTCGGCCTGTCCGTCCTCGCGCGGGGCGTGGAACTGCATCCACGAGAAGTAGAGCCCCATGGCGACCACGCCGATCACCACGAAGAAGATGATCTGCGAGGAGATGTGTTGCCAGCGGAAGACGGTCAGCCGGTGATCGAGCTGCGCCGTCCGATACTCGTAGAGCCGTCGCGTGGCCTCGTTGTAGGCGGCCTCGGTTTCGGGGTCCGGCTCGTAGATCGGAACCCCGAAGGACATGTCGTCGAAATCGTCCGGGCCGACCTGGACCGGCTCATCCTGCGGGGCGAAGGCCTCGGCCAGCTCGTCCATCAGGCTCATGTTCTCGGCGGGAATCTGGATGTCGGGATCCAGCTCGCCCTCGAAAGCATCGACCTGGGCGTCCGGTACGTCGACCACGTCGTCCTGAGCGATGGCGCCCGTCGTCAGGACCAGAACGGCGGCGAGCGCGCGCAGAAGGGTGGTCATCGGCCCAGGATCCGGATGGCGTCGATGTGGCGCACGACACGTTCGGGCGGTGGATAGCCGGCGTGCAGCGCATCGTAGGCCGGGTGATCCTGCGGCGGCAGATAGTCCCGGACCACCCGGACGAGCAACGTCTCGATCGCCTCGACCCACGGGGCGCCACCGGTGGGCGGCGGCGGGATTTCCACCGGAACGACGTCAACCTGCACGTATTGCAGCGTAAGCTGGCTGCCATTGGGGTAGATGATGCCGCCGCTGCCGCCGTCGAGCGGTGTCCAGCGGATGCTGCCATCGGGCATTTCCACCTCCCACCGGCCATTGCGCAGGCGCCGGACGCCCGGTGCGGGCGTCGTCGGCTGGACCGCGGCGGAGGGGTCGAAATCGGCGATCCGTTCGCGGTAGCGGCGTGCCAGACAAGCCGTGTCGCCGCCGCAGGTGTTGCGCCACTGCTGCCAGAGAAGCTGCTCTGCGCGCAATCCGCGCCGGGCGTTCCCTTCGGTCCGTCGGGCGGTCGCGCGGTAGAGATCGGCCATCTGCACGTCCAGCCGGGCAAGCGCGCTGTCGCCACAGACGGCGTGTTCGGTGGGCGTGCCGGCGCGGGTGCAGTCATAGCTGGGCTGCTGCGCCGCGGCCGGTGCCGCAAGGCAGGCGAGGAGGGCGGCCAGGGCCATACGTCCGGTCATGGGGGCACCTTCGTGCTGGATGCGGGTGCAGGTCCCGATCACCCTAGCACGTGCGGGGCGCCGTTCGAAGTATGGCTTACCTCAGCCCAGGGGGCGGATGCGCAGCTGGGTGATCCGGTTGGCTTCGCGCGCGGCGACCTCGAAGCGGAAGTTGTGGAAGCTGAAGACCTGACCCGTGGTCGGGATCGTCTGCGCCTCGTGGATGACGAGGCCGGCAACCGTGTTCGCCTCGTCGTCGGGCAGGCCCCAGTCGGTGGCGCGGTTCAGGTCGCGGATCGTCATGGCCCCGTCGATCAGATAGCTGCCGTCGGCTTCGGGGGCCAGGGCTGGCTCCTCGGGGTGGTCGTACTCGTCGGTGATCTCGCCCACGATTTCCTCCAGAATGTCCTCGAGCGTGATGAGACCCTGAAGCGCGCCGTACTCGTCGACCACCAGCGCGAAATGCGTGTGCCGTTTGAGGAACTCGCGCATCTGGTCATCCAGCGTCGTGGTCTCGGGGATGAAATACGGCTCCATCATCACGCCGGTCACGTCCAGGCGCGCGACCGCCTCGATGCCGCCGGCATCGGTGCGCACCATCCGGTCGATCGCCCGCAGCAGGTCTTTGGAATGCAGCACCCCGATGATGTTCTCGGGCTCGTCGCGATAGACGGGCAGGCGGGTGTGGCGACTGGACAGGACCTGGTCGAGGATCTCGGCCGGCGGCGTGGCCGCGTCCACCATCTCGATGCCCGAGCGGTGGAGCATGATCTCCTCCACGAACCGATCGCCCAGGTCGAGCGCGCCCAGAAGGCGATCGCGGTCCTCTTTCTCGACGCCGCCCTCTGTATGGCCAAGGGTGATGGCGCCCACGATTTCTTCGTGGGCTGACATGATGTCGGCGTCGGGGTCGATATCCACGCCGAAGATCCGCAGGATCCCACGTACCAGGGCCCGCACGACACCGACCACGGGGCTGAAGATGCGCACCACGATGGCGATCACGGGCGCGACCCGGGCGGCGGCCGTTTCGGGGTTGGAGATGGCGTAGGTCTTGGGCAGCACTTCGGCGAAGATCAGCACCAGCGCCGTCATCACCAGCGTCGCGACCGCCACGCCGCCCTCGCCGAAAAGCGCGGTGAAAAGCGCGGTCGCCAGCGACGCGGCCAGGATATTGACGATGTTGTTGCCCAGCAGGACCGAGCCGATGAGGCGTTCGTTGTCCTCGGTCACGGACAGGGCGCGGGTCGCGCCGGTACTGCCCTTGTCGGCCTGGCTGCGCAGCTTGCCCCGGCTGGCCGCCGTCAGCGCCGTCTCGGAGCCCGAGAAAAAGGCCGACAGCATCAGCAGGAACAGGATCGCCAGCGCCGTACCCAGCGTGGCCCCCCAGTTGATCGTCTCGACGGTGCTTTCCATGGGCGGGGTTATGGGGCGCCGCGGCGGGTCGGACAAGCCGCCGCCGTCCGCAGCGCGCGGAATTAACCGTCGGCTGTCGGCAAGGTGCCGGTCTGGACGTAGGTCAGGATCTGCACCACCTGTTCGGACGTCTCGACCACGGCGAGCGCGACGGCGTCCACCTCCTTGAGTGGATGCTGATGGTCGGGGCCGTGCATCACGATCAGCGACTTGCCCATCGCGGCGGCCATGCCAGCGTCGAAGGCCGCGTTCCACTGCCGGTACTTGTCGCCGAAGCGCACGACCACGACGTCGGCATCCGCGATGGCCTTGCGGGTGCGGATGGCGTTCAGCTTGGCGCCCTTGTGGTCGTGCCAGAACTTGTCGACCTCGGCCCCCATGATCGCCACGCCGCAATCGTCTGAGGCATCGTGGTCGGTGACGGGCGCGGTGAACGCCGCGTCCAGCGCCGCCCCGCGCGCACCCGCGATGATGCGATCGCGCCAATCGGTATGGATCTCGCCGGAGAGATAGACGGAAAGGGTCATGGCACCTGCCTTTCGTTCGACGTCCGGGCCAGCGGATGATGCGTCAGCACCAGATCGCGCAGGCGCGTTTCCAGGGCGTGGGTATAGATTTCGGTCGTCGAGATGTCGGAATGGCCCAGCATCGTCTGGATCGCCCGAAGGTCCGCGCCCCCGGCCAGCAGGTGCGTGGCGAAGGCGTGGCGCAGGACATGCGGGCTGACGCGGTCGGGGGCGATACCGGCATGGGCCGCCATCCGCTTGAGCCGACCGTGGAACCAGACCCGCGTGACATGTCCGGCCTTGCCGCGCGACGGGAACAGATGTGTGGGCGCGGGGGTACCGCGTTCGGCCTTGTCGCGCGCGGCGGCCGCGTCCCGGTGCGCCAGCCAATCGGCCATGGCTATGCGCGCGGGGGGGGAAAGCGGGACCATCCGTTCCTTCCCGCCCTTGCCACGCACCAACAGCATGCGCGGGTCGCCCCGTGCGGCCGCGACGGGCAGACCGACGAGTTCGGTAACACGCATGCCGGTCGCATAGAGGAGCTGCATCAGGCAGATATCGCGCAGGCGTTCGCTATGATCGTCCGCCATTTCCGCCGCGGCCTCCAGCAGCGCCTCAACGTCCGCCTTGCTCATGGTCTTGGGCAGGGATTTCGGTTTGGCGGGGCCCGGGATGCGGATCGCGGGGTCATCGGCGCGCAACCCTTCCTCATGCGCGAAACGATAGAGGCCACGGATCGCCGACAACCTCCGGGCGCGGGTGGCCGGGGCCAGCCCTTCGGCCTCGCAACCGATCAGATAATCCTCGATCGCGGCCCGTGTCGCGGTGGCAAAGGTCCGGTCCTTCGTCCGCAGATGGTCGGCGAACGCCTCCAGATCGCGGCGATAGGCCAGCAGGGAGTTCAGCGCCGCGCCCCGTTCGGCGGCCTGCGCCTCGAGGAAGCGGTCGATCCAGGTCATGCCAACAGCAATTGCAGGGCCGCGCGGCGCGCGACATCGACCAGGCCCACGGCGCGGAAGAAGGCGAGCGCGTCGGCAATGTCGCCCCTGTCGGCCTCCGCGCCATCGGCCAGCAGCAGCGCCGCTTCGAGCAAGGCCTCGCCCAGCCGTTCCTGGCCTGCCAGGCGTGTCAGATGTTCGGGCGGTGTGCCGGTCATGCCGTCGGCCACGGCCTGCGCCAACGGATCGTCCGGCACGGGCGCGTCGGTCCGACCGGTGGCGACGGCTGCCGCGAACCGGGCCACCGCGTCGTCCGGCGGTGACGCACCGGCCACGCGTTCGTAGGCGGGCGACAGCAGACCGACGCGAAAGGCCTGCGCCGCAGCCGCGCCGTGCGGCGCCACCGTGGCCAGCCGTTCGCCGTAGAGCGTGGCGAAGGGCACCAGAAGGCCTGCCGCCTCCATCGCGGTCACGGCGGGACCAAGGGCCTTGCCGATCGCATCGGCATCCCCCGACATCAGCGCCGTATCCAGGTCGCGGATCGCGGTGGCCCGGTCCCATACCCCGCCCGACGCCGCCGGCCGCCGTTCGGTATAGAGCGCCAGAAGCCGGTTCGGGTCGAGCGCGCGGACCCGTACCAGGCGTTCCGCCGCCGCGATCTGCGCCTTCCATCCGCCGGTGTCGCGCAGGTCCGCGACGGCGAAAGCCAGCGGCAGGCCGGATGTCGACGGCGTCTCGCCGATGCCGTCCAGCAAGCGGAAGGCCAGCGGCGTCATCGGGCGCGGCGGTATCGGGGGCGGCTCCCCCTCGAAGGATTCGGGGTCGAGGAAATGCGCCAGCAGCAAATCCTCCTCCTCCGAAATGGCGCCTAGGGCACGGCCGGTGTCGAGCGTCAGCATCGCCGCCGCCCAGTCGCCCGTTCGCGTCAGGCAGAAGATCCGCGCCGGCAGGGTCGGTGCCACACCCGGATTGGCCGTCATCGCGTCGCAGGCCCGCGCGTCGTATCCGGTCAGCAGCGAGGCATCCCACCACCGCCGAAATGCCGCCGGGTCCGTGGCACCGGCGCGCTCGAGCAGCGCCTGCGCCTGTTCCAGCGCGCCCAGCCGCAGAAGGCCGTCGACCCGTGCAAAGAACAACGCATCCGGGTCGCTGGCCGCGCGCGGCGGGTCGAGTTCCGCCAGCAGCAGCATCTGCACCAGGTCCTGCATCGCCGGCAGCGCCTCGGCCGGTTGATCCGCGATCAGGCGAGCGATCCGGGCGGGGTCGGAGCCGGCGAACGTGTCGCGCGGCAGGCCGGTCAGCGTAGTGCCCAGAAGACCGACGGCATCGCGCCGCGTGCCGCCGAGGGGCATCACGGTCACATCCGTTCCGCGCAGCGGGGTCGCCGCGGGTTCGTCGCGCGGCGCGGTGCGGGGGGCGGCCAGGCTGTCCGACAGCCAGGGAATCGCCGAGGCCGGTCCGTCTTGCGCCGAGGCCGCGACCGCGGGCAGCAACAGCCAGAGGGCCAGTGTGTCAGCCCGCATCGATCTCGATCGTCTCGTTCACCGGTACGATCTCGGGTTCCAGGAGATAGGAATACCCCCAGAGGCCCAGCGTGCCGAGGGCCAGGAGGATCAGGAGGTATTTTAGAAACCGGAACATGCTCGCCTGCGCGTTATCGTTGCCGCCATTGTGGCGGGCCGAGATATAGTTGGCAATCAGTCTTCCGACAGGGCATGCAAACCCAATGCGAACGATGGGCGACAAGATGCCGGACGGGACGCAGCTGCGGCTGGCGCGACCTGTGGTGATGGTGGGAATGATGGGGTCGGGCAAGACGGCGGTCGGCTCGGCCCTGGCGGACATGCTGGACGTGCCGTTTCGCGACACCGATGCTGCCATGGTCGACGCCGCGCGCATGAGCATTCCCGAAATCTTCGAGCGGGACGGCGAGGCGTTCTTTCGCGCCCGCGAGACCGAGGTGCTGCGCCGGCTTCTGTCGGAAGGGCCGGGGATACTGTCGACCGGGGGCGGGGCGTTCCTGCGGCCCGAGAACCGTGCGGCTATTTCCGAGGCGGGCGTGTCGGTCTGGCTGAAGGCGGATGCGGAGCTTCTGTGGAACCGGGTGCGGCACAAGACGACGCGCCCGCTCTTGATGACCGACGATCCGAAGGGAACGCTGCTGCGGTTGCTGGATGTACGGACGCCGCATTACGAAAAGGCCGATCTCGTGGCGGAGGCCGACGCGGCCGCCTCCATCGGCCAGATGGCCGGGCGCGTGATCACGCTGCTGGCCGGCGCGGAGGTGCTGCGATGATCCGAACCGTGCACGTCCCCTTGGGCGATCGGGCGTATGACGTGCTGATCGGTCGCGATCTGCTGGGTCAGGCCGGCGACCGGATTGCCCCGCTGTTGCGGCGACCGCGCGTCTTCGTCGTGACGGAAAGGCGCGTCGCGGGGCTGCACCTCGATCGACTGCGCGAGGGATTGGGACCGATCGACGCCTCGGCCCTGCTGTTGGAGCCCGGGGAGGCGACGAAGGGTTGGGCCGGTCTCACGCAGACCGTCGAATGGCTGCTGGATCAGCGCTGCGAGCGGGGCGATGTCGTGGTCGCGCTGGGTGGCGGCGTGATTGGCGATCTGGCCGGTTTCGCGGCAGCCATCCTGCGGCGCGGCGTGCGCTTCGTCCAAGTGCCCACATCCTTGCTGGCACAGGTGGATTCGTCGGTTGGGGGAAAGACCGGCATCAACACGCGGCAGGGCAAGAACCTAGTGGGCGCGTTCCATCAACCGGTGCTGGTGCTGGCTGATGTCGACGTGCTGGACACGCTGTCGCCGCGCGACTTTCGTGCCGGGTATGGCGAGGTGGTGAAATACGGCCTGCTGGGCGATCTCGAGTTCTTCGCCTGGCTGGAGGGCCACGCGGATCGCCTGGCATTCGACCCCGACCTGCGTGCCGAAGCCGTGCGTCATTCGGTGCAGATGAAGGCCGATATCGTCGCACGGGACGAAACCGAGCAGGGCGATCGCGCGCTTCTGAACCTGGGCCACACCTTTTGTCATGCGCTGGAGGCCGCGACGGGCTACTCCGACCGCCTGCTGCACGGCGAGGGCGTGGCGATCGGGTGCGCCTTGGCCTTCGATCTTTCGGCACGGCTGGACCTGTGCGCGCAGGAAGCGCCAAGCCGTGTGCGCGCGCACCTCCAGTCGATGGACATGATGCGCGACCTTCGCGACATCTCGGGCGATTTGCCCGGGGCGGAAACGCTGCTGACCCTGATGGGGCAGGACAAGAAGGTCATCGACGGCCGGCTGCGATTCGTGTTGGCCCGCGGATTGGGCGAGGCCTTCGTGACCGACAAGGTGCCTGCGGACGCTGTTCTGGAAACGCTGCGCGCGTCGGCCTGAGGGCGTGGCAGGAGCATTATTTTTCAAAATTCTTTCGTGTTAAGTCAATCTAAGGTGTGAAGAACCCCTGTTTGCGGTTCGCGATTAGAACACCAGCTGACTCTATGAAGTCTGGCTGGTTCGGTTCCTATCATATTGCGGCCCCAATCTTGCCAGTATTGCGCGTATAGAGGGCGTGGAGTTTGACTGTTGGAGCTTGAAGCAGCAGTCCCTCCCGGCAATCGAGCGCCTCTAGATGTAATCTCTAATGAATGAAAACTATGAAAATCACCCTTCTTCTTTCTTCACTTCTGCTGTTGCTCTCAAATCCGGCTGTTGCACAAGATCCCTCGCGCCTTCTAAACTTGGAAAAGTGCTGGGAAGGGGGACTTCCGGAGCAACTGCTATGCTTTGATCGAGAGTTTCATGCATGTGACATCCAGCTTGAACATTTGGGGACCGGGGAAGGGAGGTATATGTGCTATGCTGAAACGCTTGTTCAGGCTGATCTCCACTTAAACCGCGTCTATGCTCGTGTAATTGAGAAGGCACGCCAAGATGACGTAGAAGATGGAATGTACTTCCGTGAAGATATATTGCGCGATGCGCAGCGGAAATGGGTTTCATACCGCGATGCTCAAAGCCAAATCGGTCCTAGTTGGGCTAGAATCATGGGTGGCTTCGAGAGCGCCATTGCTTTCGAAGCGGCAAGGATAACCATTGTTCAAGCGCATACTCTTTCAGAGCTCGACAAGCGGTACTAGTCGCTCGAATATGCCATCGATTAGTCAGAGCGACGGATATCGTTCATGCATAGCTCTAGCTCTTAGAAACTAGTCCTAGGAGACTCTGCCGTTAGGAGCCTCCTGGGTGATGAGTGCAGCATCTTAGTACTTTCGCGGCAGTCCGACAATGCAGCGATATAGCTAGTTTATGTGGAAACGGGTCTCATCGCAGATATGGTTGACGCCTTCAATCTTTTTAGTTCGTCAGGCTAATGGGAATATGATAGTGCGACCTTGCTTCCCTGTAGCCACCGAATATCCCCGGCGGCGCATCTCGGCCAGGAACGCTTGCGGGCCGATCATTCGGTCGATGTCATCCTTGGCGCGGCGAACGATGCCGCCCTTGCGCGCCGCCTGCGACGAAAAGATCTGCTGCAGCCAGTTCTGGCCACGCCATATCAGGAGAAATCCGCTGTCCATGCCGTCTTTTTCAGCACAGACAGGTTAATCTTCCGTAAGCGCCTGAAGATCCTTCAGCACGGCGACACGGATGGCCGAGGCGAGACCGGCGCTGACGCCCCGGTCGCGGTCGATCCTCGCGGCCAGCGCATTGACCGACAGGCCTCTGGCTCGCGCCATCTGCACGAAGGCAACCCAGAACGCGTCCTCCAGCGAGACGCTCGTGCGGTGCCCGTGCAGGGTGAGGGACCGCTTCCGAGGGCGCGCGTCGGTCATTCGCGCGCGTGTCCGTCGAGGTCGCGACGCGCCTTTGCCGTTTCATTTTCGTCCCGCGCCTTCTCGGCCTTGCTGCGCCCGAAGCGATGGGCATTCGCGTCCGCCCGCGCGCGCTTCGAAGCCTTCGCCCGGTCCTTCCGGGCGCGCGACAGGCTGACGACCTTCTTCACTTCGGCCCGATCATGTCTTCGGGGCGGACGACGCGGTCGAACGTTTCGGCGTCCACGAGGCCGAGGTTGATCGCCTCCTCGCGCAACGTCGTGCCGTTGCGATGTGCGGTCTTGGCGACCTTGGTCGCGTTGTCGTAGCCGATCGTGGGGGCCAGCGCGGTGACCAGCATCAGGCTCTCCTTCATCAGCTTGTCGATGCGTTCGACATTGGCCTGGGTGCCTTCGACCATGTTGTCGGTGAAGCTGCCGGCGGCATCGCCGAGGAGCTGCATCGATTGCAGGACATTGTAGCTCATCATCGGGTTGTAGACGTTCAGCTCGAAATGGCCCTGGCTGCCGGCCATGCCAACGGCGGCGTCGTTGCCCATGACCTGAACGCAGACCATGGTTAACGCCTCGGCCTGGGTCGGGTTGACCTTGCCGGGCATGATCGACGATCCCGGCTCGTTCTCCGGCAGGATCAGCTCCCCGAGACCCGAGCGGGGGCCGGACCCCAGAAGGCGCATGTCGTTGGCGATCTTGAACAGGCTGGCGGCCACGGTCTTGAGGGCGCCCGAGAACATGACCATCGCGTCATGCGCGGCCAGCGCCTCGAACTTGTTGGGGGCGGTGACGAAGGGCAGGCCGGTGATCTCGGCGATTTGCACGGCCACTTTCTCGGCGAAGCCCTTGCGTGTGTTCAGGCCGGTGCCCACGGCGGTACCACCCTGCGCCAGCTCGTAGATGTCGGGCAGGCACATCTCCACCCGCTCGATCCCCTTGGCGACCTGATGGGCGTAGCCGCCGAATTCCTGGCCGAGCGTCAACGGCGTGGCGTCCTGCGTGTGGGTTCGGCCGATCTTGATGATGTCGGCGAATTCCTCGGACTTCGCCTCCAGTGCCGCATGCAGCTTGCGCAGGCCGGGCAGCAAAGTGTCGCGGGCCATCATGCCGATGGCGACATGCATCGCGGTCGGGAACGTGTCGTTGGACGACTGACCCATGTTGCAATGGTCGTTCGGGTGGACCGGATCCTTCGATCCGATCTCGCCGCCCATGATCTCGATCGCGCGGTTCGCGATGACCTCATTGGCGTTCATGTTGGACTGTGTGCCGGACCCGGTCTGCCAGACGACCAGCGGAAAGTTGTCGTCGAACTTGCCGTCGACCACCTCCTGCGCGGCCTGGCGGATCGCGGCGCCGCGTTCGCCGTCGAGATCGCCGAAATCGACATTCACGGCCGCCGCCGCCTTTTTGATGACGCCCAAAGCGCGCACGATGGCGGTAGGCTGCCGTTCCCATCCAATGGGGAAATTCCGGATCGAGCGCTGCGTCTGCGCGCCCCAGTACTTGTCGGCGGGGACCTCGAGCGGGCCGAAGCTGTCGGTCTCGGTGCGGGTGTCGGTCATGGCGGCGGGCTCCGTCGTTTAGCGCGTCGCAGGGTTACCCCGCGCCGCCGGCGGACCGCAAGCGACCTACTTGCGGAAGCGGTCCAGGCTGACGACCTCGGCATCCTTGCGGGGTGCCTCCACCGGTTCCTCCTCCAGCTCGGCGAAGGGGGCCTCCTCGCCGTCGGGGTCGTCGTCCGGTCCCTCGTCGTCCAGCCGCCGCTCGAACCGGAAGCCAAATTCGACCGACGGGTCGACGAAGGTCTTCATCGCCGCCCAGGGAACGGTCAAAGGCTCGGGCTGGTCGCCGAAGTTCAGCGTCACCGTGAACCCGTCGTCGCGGACGTCCAGCCCATCGAACCAGTGCTGCAGCACGATGGTCATGTCCTCGGGGTAGCGTTCGTGCAGCCAGTCGGCGATCTGCACGCCCGGGTGATTGGTGTCGAACGAGATGAAGAAGTGGTGATCGCCCGGCAGTCCCTCGCGGGCGACACGACGCAGGACGCGCGCGATCAGACCGCGCATGGCGTCGTGCATCAGCGTGCCGTAATCGATGCTCGCGGACGTCTCGGACATGGGGCTCCCAAGGCTTGCTCATCCAAGATAGACCAGACGTGCCAGCGGGCGGCAAGGGGGTGGAGGGCGGTTGGGCGGCGGGGCGTTGCCAAGGCCGGGAAAGGCGCGCGCAAGGTACCGAAATGTCTAGGAGAAAAGTGCAGGCTTCTGTTGCCAGGTGCCTGCGAACCCCGCCTTACGCTGCTAGGCGCAAGGACTTAGATTTCGATCTTGCGGACTGCTTACGCAGCCAGCGCGACCGGAGCACGGTTGTTATTGGCAACTGTACATTGTGAACCGATAACGGTGGTATCTCACCGAGCGAAAGCTGGCCCCTTTAGACGTCCGTCGATCCTGTTTCGACCCCATGATCCGCCAATAACGGAAGGTTGGTGGAGTCGCCGGGTACCGCCCCCGGGTCCGATCCGCTTATTACGGGTGCGTTTATCGCCATAGTCCACATCGCTGCGGACGTCCCGAAGATAGGGCCGGATCGGGGCCGTTGCAAGGGGGTGGACCGCGCCGCTTAAAGGTTGACGCAGGGTAAGGTTTCCCTGCCTACGTCCGTTCGGCCACCTCTGGCATGATGTGCGTGTCGCCCGAGAACGGGGCGGGCGCCCGATGCCCGCCTGGCCGACACCCATCGTCGCAATCCATTTCAAACCCGGAGAGACACCATGCTCGACCGTTCCCATTCCCGATCCGAGACCGCGATTTCCCGGTCCCGCAAGATCCGCGAGACCGCGGCCGACATCGCCGACGCGCGCGGCCCTCTGCCGACCATCGACAACGGCGAAAAGGCCGGCCTGCAGCCGCCCGTGACCGCCTTCCACAAGGGCCTGCCGCATGACGGCTTCGGCCGGCCCGATCCGGTGGCTTTCCAGGGCTTCCTCGACAACCTCGAAGGGCCTGAGAACGCAGAAGGTTACGCCGAATTCGACGTGGCCCTGGGCCCGGTCGATGCCACGCAGCGCCACCGTCCCGCGGGCCATGCCGAAGCACCGGGCGCGCGGACGACATTCGCGTCCGTGCTGGAGGATGGTGCGCCGACGGTGCGCAACTGGGAAAGCCCCCTGGCCGGGCACCAGGGCGACCTGCAGGGCCCCGCGCCGTCCGAACTGGCCATGGCGCCCGCCCCCCGGCTGGGCGACAGCGAGCTTTGCGCGGAACTCGCCGAGGTCTATGCGATGGCCGTCCTGCGGGACACGCATTTCGTCGACCTGGCAAATCCGGCCGCGCCCGCGCGCGGTGGCGTAACCGTGGGTGAGGTGACGGCCGAACTGGCCGGTCTGCCATGGTTCGACCCGAACGCGCCCGTCCAGGACCAGGGCACCACGCATGAGGCCACGCGCCGCACTGGGCGGGGCGGTCCCGTCGACGGCACCACGCTGTTCCGCGGATCGACCGAAGGCGCGCGTGTCGGGCCCTACGTGTCGCAATTCATGCTGATCGGCACGGCCGCGCGGGGTGTTTCGCCCGGCGCCAAGGATGCGCGCAACGTCATGAAGGCCAACATCGCCCCGGCGGGCGGCCTGACCGACGGGGCCGAGGACGGCTATATCGTGTTCGGCGCGCAGCGCATCGACCAGCGCATCAACGCCCAGCGCGAAGGCGTGGATCACCTGACCGACTGGCCGATCTGGCTGGACGCGCAGAACGGCGCCGACCTTCGCGGCCTCGACCTGTTCGAGTCCGACCTGCAGCCCCGGTTCGTCGGCCGGCTGCGCGACATGGCCACCTACGTCCATTTCGACGAGCTGTATCAGGCGTATTTCAATGCTTGCCTGCTGATGTTCGTGGGCGGGGTTCCGTTCGACCACGGGTTCCCGTCCGGACGCGCGCATCCGACCCGCGGCAGCTTCGCCACCTTCGGCGGGCCCCATATCCTGTCGCTGATGACCGAGGTGGCCAGCCGGGCGCTGAAGGCCGTGCGCCATCAGAAGTTCCAGCGCCACCTGCGTGGACGGCCGGAACAACTGGCCGCGATGGTGACCTTGGCCGCGAACGGCCACGGTGCCGCCCTGGGCAATGCCGCCGGGCCGCTGGAAGCGATACATGCCGAACTGAAGGAGCGGATGCCCAAGACCCTGGCGGCGATCCATGCGATCAACACCCAGGCCAACGCCGCGACTGCCGCCGACCCGCATGCCTATCCGCGTGTGGCGGATGCGTCCTGCGCGACGGATCTGCCGGACATCTCGGCGCATAACCTGTTGCTGCCCATGGCCTTCCCCGAAGGTTCGCCCATGCACGCGGCCTATGGGGCCGGGCATGCCACCGTGGCCGGGGCCTGCGTCACGATCCTCAAGGCGTTCTTCGAGTTGTCGACGGGGCGGGTGCCGCCGGCCGCCAAGATGACCGGGCAGCCGTTGACGTTGGAGGAGGCCAAGTCCGATGCCTGGTGGCAGCCTTCGACCATGGACAGCCTGGCCGGGATCGACCGGACCTATCGCGCCAGCGCCGATCGCCTCTCGCTGGAGGATGCGGGCACGCCGCCGGGCGACCTGACCATCACGGGCGAACTGGACAAGCTGGCCGCCAACATCTCGATCGGGCGGAACATGGCGGGCGTGCACTACTACACCGACTACTACGACAGCCTGCGCATGGGCGAACGGCTGGCGGTGGGCATCCTGCAGGAACAGGCGCTGACCTATTCCGACCCGATGTCCATGCGCCTGACCAGCTTCGACGGCGACTGCGTGATCGTCCATGGCGGCGGGGATTGCACGGCCGACGTGCATGTCCGTCGCCCCGGCGGCGAATGGCAGGACTATCGCGAGGAGTGGTGGGCCCGGCACGCCGGCGGCGAGTTCGCACCCACGAGCTAGGTTGGCGCGATCATGCGACAGCGTGGGGGCCGGCGTCCGCGTCCGGCCCCCATGGTCGTTCCGCGGTGCGGATCAGTAGAGGTTGATGAGCACCAAAACCGCCCCGGTCACGATCTCGGTTGCGAAGAAGCCCCATTTGCGTGTGGTCGTCCCGTCCAGCGCCAGCGACGTCGCCCGTCCCAGTGCGCCGCCCAGCCAGACGAAACCCAGCATCGCATAGGCCACCGGCCCACCCAGCAGGATCGCCGCCAGACCCGCCACGACGAACAGCGCCCCCGACGCGGCGCGCACCTCGGACTTGCCCATGGTGCTGCCGGTATCGGCCAGGCCGACCTTCTTCATCGTCCAGTCGGGGGCGAGCCATCCGGCGGCGCCGAAGCCGATGGTGGCAAGGGCAAGCAGGACGTTGAGGATGAGGACGAAATCCATCGGTGCATCTCCGGCAGGTGCAGGGTCGGGGGACGACCTAGACCTGCGGGGCCCGATGCCAATGGGAGCGCAACTGGATTATCCGGTCGGATCAAGATTCGATCCAAAGAAAGTAAATATCTCGCAAAGGTGATCGCGGAAACCATACTAGTTCGAAGTTTTTACATGATGCGGCCATTCAGCATCGCCGACTGCCCCACTTGCCTCGACAATGGTCAAATGGCAACTGCTTCGGCTGCTCAGCGTTTCGTTGGTGCCATACCATCCTAGTTTAGCCAAATTCCTTTGGAACTGAAATTCCCGCAGGGCGTTGTTAGTGCTAGCTCCATAGATGTAGAAGAGGGTGCTTGTGGATGGGCATGCCAACTTTGAGATGCCACTATTTTGGGCTGCGGATCTATGGAAATTTGCATTCTTATGTATGGGGCCGCGCCGACTTTCTCCAAAGACGCCCGCACGTCCCCCAATGGTGCTTCCAAGATTTTTGTAATGCGCAGCACACGAGGTAATCTATGAATAGGGTGTTCGGAACTGATCAGGACGACATTCTTTCCGGTACGTCCGGCGGCGTCTTCGCCGGCGGTGGTAATGATATCCTAAATGTCACAGCTCAGCGCTATGCGGGGCAGATCCACTCTTACGGAGGTTCTGGCGATGACGTTACGAACATGTCGTTTCACAACATCCTGAGTTTTTCGCATGGCCATCATTCGCGCGGCGGTTCGGGTCATGATGTATTCAATTTTCAGAGCCTCGACGAGGTTAACGACGTGGTCGTTGGTCGGATTGAAGACTTCGATCCATCCGAAGATGAACTTCAGATTGATGGAGTGGAATTGGATTTGTACGAACTGCCCGAGAACGTTCACGTAGTTCTGCACAATGGGGTACATAATGACCCGGGGACAGTCGCCCAACAATGGTTGCTAATCAACACGGGGTCCGGCAGCGTTTTTTACGCATTGGAGGGGGCCCGCATCGATATGGACGGAGATGGGCTAGCCAACTTCGGAGATCACGAGGCCCATTTCCTGCCGAATGCTCCTGACTTTTCGTCTATGACGAAAGTTGATTTCATTGATCCAAAGAATTTCGTGCCGTCGGATTTAATCCCAGACGGCGGTGTGACAATCAACGATACCGATGTCGATAGGGATGATGTATTAGAGGGTATCGAGGGGTCGGCGGATGGCGATTTGATCGCTGCGGGCTTGAACGATGATTTCGTAGACGGAAATCGTGGCTCAGATAAGATCTGGGGTGGAAGTGGAAACGATTCATTGAACGGTTCTGCCGGAGATGACACCATCGAGGGGGGGACGGGAAATGATGTGATCCGAGGTGGCAACGACATGGATTCGATCTCTGGGTTATTGGGTGATGATGTGATCCGCGGAAACGATGGCGATGATGAAATTGATGGTGGCTCCGGAAACGATTTTCTGAGAGGCGGCTCTGGAGTCGATCGTCTGTGGGGCGGTGAGGGAAGCGACGAGCTGTATGGCGATGCGGCTGATGATGTGCTTCACGGTGGATCTGGCAATGATCAGTTACGAGGCGGCGCTGGGCGGGACCGACTAGAAGGGGGATCCGGTGCCGATGTGTTCGACTTCAGAGCCGGAGATCTCGTCGACTGGGGTGGTCTTGAAGGAGAGGAAGAAGAAAAGCTAGGACAGTTAGACCTTGTGGAGGATTTCGTCGTCGGTGTCGACAGCATTCTATTTAGGAATCATCAATCGATCGTGGATCGTGGCGACCTCAGCGCGTTTAAAACGTATATAGGTAATGACGCGCATTTCACCATTCGTGTCAGGGAGACTAACGAAAGAATCTTGGTAGACGTTGCTGAAGATGTGAATTGGAGCGATTTCTTCAATGACGATAATTTTGATTTCCTGTAGTTGCCAATTGCCTAGCGGGTACGATATGGATTGAACCGAGTGGGTCGGCCTAGATCCATCGTTAGGATGTGCTGTCGCGGCACGTTGTTTAAGTTGCTCCATTCACACGCGAAGAACGGAGCAACTTCAATGAACGTCTTGCGCGCCTAGAAGCCGGCCTTGATCCGCTCGAACGTCTCGGCCTGCCTCTGCCGCAGCGCGCCGTCCATCGGAAGCTGGGCCAGCACCGGCGCGTCGATCGGTCCCAGGCCCGAGGCGGTCAGCGCCTCCTCGCCCTGGCCTTCCATCGCGGCCTGGTTCGATTGGCCGTAGCCCGCATCCAGCAGCGCCTCGGTCGAGGACGGGTCGAGCATCGCGTTCAGGTAGTCGTAGGCGCGGTCCTCCTCGCCGTCGGCCTCCTTCATGTTAACGTATCCGCACAGCCACAGCGACGACCCCTCGGCCGCTTCGCGCTGGAACCCGATGGGAAAGCCCTCCTGGACCATGGTGGGCAAGGTCTCGTTCCAGGCCCAGGCGATCAGCACCTCGCCCGAGGCCAGAAGCTGCGAAAGCTCCGCCGGGTCGGTCCAGTAGGTCCGCAGGTTCGGATGCACCTGCCGCAGCCAGTCGCTCGCCGCCTCGAACTGCGCGTCGGTGGCGTTCGACCAGTCGGTCGTGCCGGTCGCCAGATATGCCAGCGCATAGGCGTCATCGACATTGTCGGGCAGCGTCATGCGGCCCTGGTATTTGGGGTTGGTAAACACGTCGAGCGTGGCCACATCCTCCTCCGGCACGTTCTCGGTGTCGTAGGCGATGGCGGTGGAGCCATAGTCGACGGGCACGAAATAGACGTCGTCGCCGCTGGCCACGTCCTGGCCGGTCAGGTCGCGGCTCAGGTCGTCCCAGGCGTCGATGCGCGACAGGTCCCAGGGCTCCAGCAGGCCGGACTCGACGAATTTCGGCACGGACCCGGCGCAGATATGGGTGACGTCCGCCCGAAAGCCCGAGGAGAGCTTCTGGAACGCCTCCTCCTCGTCGCCGAAGAACGCGAAGTCGGGCCCCTCGCCGTGCGTCTCGGTATAGGCCGTGTGGAAGGCGGGGTTCTCGAATCCGGCATAATCGAAAACGGTCAGCTGGGCGGCGGCGGGCAGCGCGATCAGCGTCGCGGCGCCCGACATCAGCAGGGTCCTAAGGGTCATTGGCAATCTCTCCCGTTGTCTGGTTTTGGCAGGACGTTAGGACGGCCACCGGGCGGCGTCCAGCGGTCGAAGATCTGCCGGGCCGGGACCCGGCCCGCGAAAGCGGATTGTCCGAACGCGCATTGTCTGGCATCCGAAGGACCGGAGCGATTGCGATGGGCGGCAGCGAGGGGAGGCTTGCATGAGGCATTTCGACCGCATGACGGCCCCGCACTGGCTGACGCTGTACGCACTGCTGCTGGCCGCCTGGGCCGGGGTCTGGGCAATGACGGCGCCGCCCTTGGCGTGGGGCACGCTCTGGCGGGACATCTGCCTGTCGGCACCGGTCGCGATGGGGTTTCCGGGCCTCTTCGGAATGTGGCTGCTGATGGCGGCGGCGATGATGCTGCCCACGGCGCTGCCGGCGTTGGCGACCTACGATCATCTAGCGGACGCGCAGGGCGTGTCGGGCGGTGGCCGCCTGGTCGCCGGATATGCGATCGTCTGGATCGGGTTCGCCGCCGCCGCCGCAGGCGCACAGACCGCGATCGGCGGCCAGGCCGAGTCGACCTGGATCGCGGCGCTGCTGCTGGCGCTGGCAGGGGCCTACCAGTTCTCGACCTTCAAGGATGCGTGCCTGTCGCGGTGCCGCCGCCCGCTGGTATTCTTTCTGGAGCATTGGGCCCGCGGGCCGCTGGGGATGGGCCTTCGCCTCGGGGCGGTGTGCCTGGGATGCTGCTGGGCGCTGATGGCGCTTGGCCTGATCGGCGGGGCCATGTCGCTCGGCTTCATGGCGCTGGCCACCGTCCTGATGACCGTCGAAAAGCTGTCGCGCGGGGTGGTGATCCCGCGCGCCATCGGCCTTGCCTGCCTGTCCGGTGCGGGCTTCCTGATCGGAGGATACCTATGAACGTCAAGATCGCCGCACCCGTCGTTTCCAGCCGCATGTCGCCCGCGCCGAAAGGGGGCATGACGCCTTGGGCGATCCAGGGCGAACTGATCCTGAACTGCAACTGCACCGTGTTCTGCCCCTGTGTCGTCAGCCTGGGCAAGCACGCGCCCACCGAAGGGTACTGCCAGGCCTGGTCGGGCATCCGCATTGACGCAGGACACTACGGCGACGAGGATCTGTCCGGTCTCAACGTGGGCCTGCTGCTGGAAATCCCGGGCCTCATGGCGCGGGGCAACTGGAAGGCCGCGGCGTTCATCGACGACCGCGCCAGCCAGGCCGCCTATCTGGGCCTGATCGAGATATTCTCGGGCCGGGCGAAGGGGACGACGGGCTTGTTCAAGCTGCTGGTCAGCGAGTTCCTGGGCGCCGAACGCGCCACCATCACCTACGAGACCGAGGGCAAGGCCCGTCGCCTGATGGTCGGCAAGAAGATCCAGGGCGAGGTCGTGCCGGTCCGGGGCAAGGACCCCGAGCGGGACATCGTCGCAACCAACACCGAATACTGGATGGGCAGCGACATCACCGTGGCGACCGCCACCAAGGGCCGCGTCCGCGCCTTTGGCCGCGTCTGGGATTTCGACGGCCGAAGCGCGGAGATCTGCCAGATCGACTGGTCCGGGCCGGAGGTGCCGCGATGACCGGCGTCGTGATCACGCCCGACTTCGTGCGGATGATGGCACGCTATTCAGCGTGGCAGAACGCCTGGCATATCGAGGCGATCGAAGGCTTGGACGAAGCCGCGCTGACGGCGGACCGGGGCGCGTTCTTCGGCTCGATCCTGGGGACGGCGAACCACCTTCTGTGGGGCGACGAGATCTGGC
Organism: Jannaschia sp. S6380; assembly: GCF_023015695.1. Lineage (NCBI taxonomy): Bacteria > Pseudomonadati > Pseudomonadota > Alphaproteobacteria > Rhodobacterales > Roseobacteraceae > Jannaschia > Jannaschia sp. S6380. The sequence goes on along the minus strand of NZ_JALKAS010000001.1, from coordinate 873,352 downwards.
TGTCGCGCTTCGCCGGCACTCCGCCGCCCGAGGGGGGCATCCCCCATTCCGCCGCGCTGGAGCGTGACGCGGCCGCCTGGGCCGCGCGTCGCCGCGCCACCGACGCCGGCATCACCAACTGGGCTGAGACCCTTGAAAGCTGCGACGGTGCCCTGACCTGGCATTCCGGTGTGGTAAACGCGGACGTGTCCCGGCCGCTGGACCGGCTGATCGTGCATTTCTTCAACCACCAGACGCATCACCGGGGACAGGTCCACGCGATGCTGACCGCCGCCGGCGTGAAGACCCCCTTGACGGACCTTGCCTTCATGCCCGACCCGCAATGACGACGCTCGCCCGCTCCAACCGGGTCCGGCGGACCTGGTGGACCGACGCAGTCGATGCGGCGGGGTGCACGGCCTACACGGTCTATAACCGGATGATGCTTCCGGCGTCCTTCGGCGGCACGGATGTGGATTGCGCGCATCTGAAACGCGCGGTGCAGGTCTGGGACGTGGCGTGCGAAAGGCAGGTCGTCATCGCGGGCCACGATGCCGACGCGCTGATGCAGCGGCTGACGCCGCGCGACCTGAGCCGGGTCAGGCCGGGCCGCTGCGCCTACGTGCCGATCTGCAAGAACGATGGCGGCATGCTCAACGATCCGGTCGCGATGCGCGTGGCCGAGGACGAATGGTGGGTCTCGCTCGCCGACGGGGAGTTGCGCCTATGGATCGAGGGGATGGCGGCGGCGGGCGGCTATTCCGTCCGCGTCTTCGAGGCGGAGACGCAGCCCCTGGCCGTACAGGGGCCGCTGGCCAACGAACTGACCGGCCGGGTTTTCGGCGCGGCCGTCCGCGACCTGCCGTTCTTCGGCTTCGGACGGTACGATTTCGACGGTATCGCGATGATCGTCAGCCGGACGGGATATTCCAAGCAGGGTGGCTTCGAGATCTTCGTCGAGGAGGAACGGCTTGCAATGCCGCTCTGGGACGCTTTGTTCGCGGTCGGCGCCGACCTGGAGGTGCGGGCGGGCTGCCCCAACCTGGTCGAGCGGATCGAGGGCGGTATGCTGAGCTACGGCAACGACATGACCGACGCCGAGACGCCGTTCGAGGTCGGCCTCGACAAATATGTCCAGCGCTATGATTGCATCGGGGGCGCCGCGCTCAAGCGGCATGTCTCGGACCGGCGGCTGATGGCGGTCGAGATGGAGGGGCCGGTCCCCGTCTGCGACCGCCGCTGGCCGGTGATGGATGGCGAGCGTCGGGCCGGTCACGTGACCTCGGCCGCGGATTCGATCGAGTTCGGCTGCGGCGTGGCGATCGGCATGATCGACCGCGACTGGGCGCCCGGAGCCGCGGTCACGGTCGAGACGCAGGACGGGCCGCGCCCGGCGCGCCTGCGCGAGAATTTCTGGGCATGATGCGTTTCGATACAGGGGGATAGACGATGACGTTCAAGGCACTCGTGGTGGAAAAGGACGATGACGGCACCCGCGCCGAAGTCCAGGACCTGACGCTCGACCGCCTGCCCGAGGGCGAGGTGACGGTCGCGGTCGAGTACTCGACGGTGAACTACAAGGACGGGCTATGCATCGGGCCGGGGGGCGGCCTGGTCCGGAACTACCCCCATGTGCCCGGCATCGACTTCGCCGGCACGGTCGAGGCCAGCGATGACGACCGCTACAGGCTTGGCGACAAGGTCGTCCTGACCGGCTGGCGCGTGGGCGAGGCGCATTGGGGCGGCTATTCGCAGAAGGCCCGCGTGCGCGCCGACTGGCTGGTGCCGTTGCCGGACGGGCTGACGACGCGCCAGGCGATGGCGATCGGCACGGCGGGGTTCACCGCGATGCTGGCGGTCCAGGCACTGGAAGATCAGGGGTTGAAGCCCGGCCCGAAACTGGTGACGGGCGCAGCCGGTGGTGTGGGATCGGTCGCCGTGGCCCTGCTGGCCGCCATGGGCCATGAGGTCGCCGCCGTGACCGGGCGCCCGGAGCAGGAGGCGTATCTGCGCGACCTCGGCGCATCGCGCATCGTGCCCCGCGCGGACCTGGCCGAGACGGTCAAGAAGCCGCTCGAAGGCGAGACGTGGGGCGGCTGCGTCGATGCGGTGGGCGGCGCGATGCTGGCGCGGGTGCTGGGGCAGATGGAATACGGCGCGAGCGTCGCCGCGGTGGGCCTTGCGGGCGGCGCCGGCCTGCCGGCCACGGTGATCCCGTTCCTGCTCCGGGGCGTGAACCTGCTGGGTATCGACAGCGTGATGCAGCCCTATGACAACCGTATCCGGGCTTGGTCGCGGATCGCCGACCTGCTGCCGATGGACAAGCTCGACGCGATGGTCGTGCCCGCCACGCTGGCCGATCTGCCGAAACTGGGCGCCGACATCCTGAAAGGGCAGGTCCGTGGCCGCGTGGTGGTCGATCTCGGCGGCTGAGCGGGGATTGTCCTGGGTCAAGGTCCGCGGATCGGGCGCCCGCTAGTCTGCCGGCGAAGGGCGGCGCACAACGCGCGTCCGCCCCACCACCAGAGGGAGAGCGCACGCCATGTTCACCGGGATCATGACCCCGGTCGACCGTCGGCATATCGACGCCATGGAGAAGGCGCGGACCGCGTCCGCGACCCCTGCGCGCGAGATCGGGTCGGACGTCACCTTCGTGTCGATGACCACCCCGGCCCCGCCGATCGTGGAGGACCGCCGGATGACGGCGAGCGGGCCAGCCGTTCCGGGGCTTTCGTTTTCCACGTGCGGAACGAATGACGGACGTCAGGGCGTAATCGTCATTGAATCGTCGCAATCCGCTCCTCCTTCCCCTAGTCTCGCGTCAGAATTCGCGAACGCGGTGGCTTGACCCCGCGTCAGGGGAACGAGGAGTAGGGACATGACGACGACAGACACGGCCGACGATCCGGGGATCCCGGAACCCGAAGGTCAGGCCGCGGTGATCGACACCGACTACGAGATCGGCCAAGACAACATCGAGCCGAAGGTCGGGCCTTTCGCGCTGGACATCCACAACCCGGTCTTCATCATCTCGGCCGTCATGGTGGTGCTGTTCGTGGCACTGGCCCTGATCGCTCCGGACTGGTCGCAGGAAACGTTCACGGCCATCCGCAATTTCGTGAAGAGCAAGTTCGACTGGTTCTTCCTGTTGTCGGCCAACCTGTTCGTGATCTTCTCGCTGCTGCTGATCGTGTCGCCCTGGGGCTCTGTCCGGCTGGGCGGCAGCGAGGCGACGCCCGATTATACCTATCCGGCCTGGTTCGCGATGCTGTTCGCCGCCGGCATGGGCATCGGCCTGATGTTCTTCGGTGTGCTGGAGCCGGTCTATTACTTCGGTACGCCCTGGGGCGATCAGCCGCTTCTGGGCTCCGTCGGCGTGGTCGACGGTGCGGTGCAGGACGCCGCCACGGTCGAGGCCGCGCGCTCGATGGCGATGGCCGCAACGATCTTCCACTGGGGCCTTCACCCTTGGGCGATCTACGCCATCGTCGCGCTGGCGCTGGCGCTGTTTGCCTACAACAAAGGCCTGCCGCTGACGCTCCGTTCGGCCTTCTATCCGCTCCTGGGTGAACGGATCTGGGGCTTCTGGGGCAACGCCATCGACACGATCGCGGCTTTCGCCACGCTGTTCGGCTTGGCCACGTCGCTCGGCATCGGCGCCACGCAGGTCGCATCCGGCCTGACCGAGGTGTTCGGCGGCGGCGTGCCCGAGGACGGGACGCGCAACTTCCTGGGCTTCCTCTGGGGCAATGTCGAGACGACGAACGACAGCTCGGCCCTGCTGGCGCTGATCATCGCGGGCATCACGCTCATCGCGCTGGTGTCGGTCGTGCGCGGGCTGGACGGCGGCGTGAAGGTCCTGTCGGAGATCAACATGGTCCTGGCGGGTCTGCTGCTGCTGTTCGTGTTCCTGGTCGGGCCAACCGGCGACATCCTGGCCGATTTCTTCGGGGGCCTCGGCGCCTATGCGGCGAACATCGTGCCGCTGTCGAACCCGTTCGGACGCGAGGACACGGGTTTCCTGCATGGCTGGACGACCTTCTACTGGGCCTGGTGGATCAGCTGGTCCCCCTTCGTCGGCATGTTCATCGCCCGCGTCAGCCGGGGGCGCACGGTGCGCGAGTTCGTGGTCTGCGTCCTGCTGATCCCGTCGCTCGTCTGCGTGTTCTGGATGTCCACCTTCGGCGGCACGGCGATCAGCCAGGTCATCGGCAACGGCGCCGAAAGCGGTGTGTTCCAGAACGTCATCGCGTCCTACAAGCCCGAGATCGCGCTGTTCGCGATGCTGGCGGATCTGCCTCTGGCGGCGATCACCTCGACCCTGGCGGTCGTGCTGGTGATCGTGTTCTTCGTCACCTCGTCGGACTCGGGGTCGCTGGTGATCGACACGATCACCGCGGGCGGCAAGGTCGATGCGCCGGTGATCCAGCGGGTCTTCTGGTGCATCTTCGAGGGGCTCGTGGCCGCGGTGCTGCTGCTGGGCGCCACCGGAACCGCCGGATTGCAGAGCCTTCAGGCCATGGTCATCTCGACCGGCCTGCTGTTCTGCGCCGTGCTGCTGGTGATGTGCGTGGCGATCGCCATGGGCCTCGCGTCCGAGCGGCGCGTGACCAAGGACCCCGTCGCCGCCGAATAGGCCGCGACCGACCGATGCGAGCGGGGGCCTTCGGGCCCCCGTTTCCGTTCCGGGCTTGCCTTGATCGGACCCGTCCTAGATGACGCGGCATGGCACCGATACTTCTGTGGATGCGCCGGGACTTCCGGTTGACCGACAACCCGGCGATGGACTGGGCCGCCGCGCAGGACCGACCCGTCGTTCCCGTCTTTATCCTGGACGAGGTGGTCGAGGGCTGGGGCGCCGCGCCGGCTTGGCGACTGGGGCTGGGTCTGACGACGATCGCGGACCGGCTGGAAGGGATCGGGTCGCGCCTGATCCTGCGGCGGGGCCGGGCACTCGATGTACTGCGCGACCTCGTGGCGGAAACGGGGGCCGATACCGTGGCGTGGAACCGCCTCTACGTCGCGGACGAGCGCGCGCGCGACACCGGCGTCAAAGAGGCGCTGCGCGAGGACGGGCTGACGGCGAATTCCTTCCAGAGCCACGTCCTGTTCGAGCCATGGACGGTCAAGACCGGCACGGGCGGCTATTACAAGGTCTATACGCCGTTCTGGAAGAACGTGCGCGATCGGGCGCTGGACACGCCGTTGGCCCCGGTGGCGACACTTGCGGCCCCGTCGGACTGGCCCGCCTCGGACGACCTCGGCGACTGGAATCTCGGGCACGCGATGCGGCGCGGAGCCGAAGTGGTGGCCGACCACGTCCATGTCGGCGAACTGGCCGCGCGGGATCGGCTTGTCACCTTCATCGAGGAGAAGGCGCAGGACTACGTCACCGGACGCGACCGCCTGGACGTGGACGGCACCAGCGGGCTGAGCGAGAACCTGACCTATGGCGAGATCAGCACGCGCGAATGCTGGTTCGCCGGACAGAAGGTCCTGCATGACGGGGTGGGCGACGCCGAGACCTTTCTGAAGGAACTCGTCTGGCGCGACTTCGCCCATCACCTGGCCTATCACACGCCACGCCTGACCACGTCGAATTGGCGCGAGGAATGGGACGCGTTCCCCTGGCGCGACGACAACCCCGAGGCCGAGGCCTGGCGCCGCGGGATCACGGGGGTCGAGGTCGTGGACGCGGCGATGCGCGAACTCTACGTCACGGGGCGGATGCACAACCGCGCGCGGATGCTCGTCGCCTCCTATCTGACCAAGCATCTGATGACGCACTGGCGGATCGGCTGCGACTGGTTCGCCGATACGTTGGTCGACTGGGATCCGGCCTCGAACGCGCTTGGTTGGCAATGGGTCGCGGGGTCCGGCCCGGACGCCACGCCGTTCTTCCGCATCTTCAATCCCCAGACGCAGGCCGAAAAGTTCGATCCGAAGGCGCGCTATCGCCGTAGGTGGCTGGAGGATGCGTCGTTCTACGACGCGATCCCGCGAAGCTGGGACATGGCACCGGGCGATACCTATCCGGATGCGCCCGTGGTCGGCCTGGCCGAAGGCCGCACGCGCGCGCTGGAGGCGTATCGGTCACGCGACGCAGAGTAAACATCGCGACGGGACTTGCCTGCGGGGCCATGGGGGTGGTCTTCTTCGCGACAATTTGACGGGGGACGCATGGACGTCATGACCACGACCGATGGGCAGGCCGACCTGCCGCGGTACTTCAAGCAGGCCTTCGCGATGGCGCAGGGCGCGCGATCGGGACGGATGGACGTGCGCCTGCCCGACGGGCGCCGGTTCCGCCACGAAGGCCCCGAACCCGGCCCCGTGGCCGAGATCGACGTCCACAACGCCGACGTCTTCGCCCGCCTGGTCCGCGAGGGCGACATCGGTTTCATGGAAAGCTACATGGACGGGTCATGGACGACGCCCGACCTGCAGGCGGTGTTCGACTACATCAACAAGGAGGGGGACATGCTGATCCAGCAGTTCCCCGGTCTGGTCTTCATCCAGGCCTACGAGAAGCTGCGCTTCTGGCTGCAGCGCAACACCAAGTCGCAGGCCCGGCGCAACATCTCGCGCCACTACGATCTGGGCAACGCCTTCTACGGCCTGTGGCTGGACGACACGATGACCTATTCCGCAGGCCTGTTCGAGACCGGGCAGGAGGATCTGGAGGCCGCGCAGACCGCCAAGTACAAGTCGATCGTGGACCGGATGGATGTGCGCCCCGGCGAGCACGTGCTGGAGATCGGCTGCGGTTGGGGCGGCTTCGCCGAATACGCCGCGCGCGAGCGGGGCCTGAACGTGACCGGCCTGACGCTGAGCCGCGAGCAGTTGAACTTCGCCCGGGAACGTATTGATCGGGCCGGATTGTCCGGCCAGGTCGATTTCAAGCTGCAGGATTACCGCGACGAGACGGGGGATTATGACGGCATCGCCTCGATCGAGATGTTCGAGGCGGTGGGGCGGGCCTATTGGCCGATCTATTTCGATACGCTGCGCGATCGCCTGCGGCCCGGCCGCCAGGCCTCGCTCCAGATCATCACGGTGCCGGACGAACGCTGGCGGACCTACTCCAAGCAGGTCGATTTCATCCAGAAGTACATCTTCCCCGGCGGCATGCTGCCCGCGCCCCACAAGCTGACCGAACAGCTTTCGCGCGCGGGGCTGGAACACGGCGGATCGTTCAGCATCGACAAGAGCTATTCGATCACGCTGCGCCGCTGGTACGACCGCTTCAACCGTCGCTGGCCCGAGGTTGCCGCGCAGGGCTTCGACGAGCGGTTCCGCAAGATGTGGAACCTTTACCTGACGGGCTGTGCGGGCGCGTTCGAGTATGGCATGTGTGACGTGATCCAGATGACGGTACGAAAGCCCGCCTGATGCCTACACCCGCCAAGCTCGTCGCCGCCCTGCTGTTCGCCGCCCTGGCGTGGTTCACCGCCGAGGTCATCGTCCGGACCGTCCTGGAGGAGGGCGTGCGCGTCGGACGCTTCCGCGAGATCCTGGCCTTCGGCGCCCTGATCGTCGGCTGGCGCTATATCGGACGTGAGGCGACGGGCCCGACGGGGCGGGGCACCACGATGACACGGTCGGTCACCGCGGGCATCGCGGGTGCGGCGATCCTGCTGGTGCTGGCGGTCCTGCTGCACTCCTTCGGGGTGATGATCATGAATTCGCTCGACCGGAAGTACACGGCCGTGGGCACGGCCGCGTCGGCCTGGATGGATTTCCTGTGGAAGGACATCCTGACCATCGCCGACCCGCTGGTTCTGGGCGTGTTCTTCGTGGGCGCGGCGGTGGTCGGCCTGATCGCGGGCATCACGGGCCGCGTCACCCGGTGAGCCGGTATTTCCTGTTCGGCACGTTGGTCTGGGATTCGCTACTGGCGGATGTGGCGGGCCGCGCCGTCGACATCGTGCCCGCGACCCTTTCCGGGTGGCGGGTGGAGCGGGCGGCCGCCGGCGACTGGCCCGTTCTGGTCGAGGGCGGGCGCTGCGAGGGGGGTCTGACCGGGGATCTGCCCGAAGACGCCAAGGCCCGACTCGACTGGTACGAGACCGCGTTCGGCTACGTCCCCGACGCGGTGCAGGTCGCGGGGCCGGACGGGCCCGTCGCGGCGCTCGTTTACCGCGAGGCGGCACCGTCGGGCGGATCGGGCGAGGCATGGTCGCTCGATGACTGGATCGCCCGGCACGGCGAGCGGACACGGCTCGCCGCCGCCGAGGTGATGCGCGGGCACGGTCGCGTCGCGCCCCAGGGGATCGCGGCCCGCCGCGGGGTGATCCATGCGCGTGCCCAGGGCATCGTCACCGCCCGGCGGACGCGGCGGCCGGCGACCGTGGGCGGCGAACATGACGCGACCGAAGTCGCCGTGCACCGCGTCGACTATCCCTACGAAGGGTTTCACCGGGTCGAGGAATGGCACCTGGACCACCCGCGTTTCGACGGCACCCGGTCCGAGCGGATGCAACGCGCCATCAGCCATGTGACCGATGCCGCGACGGTTCTGCCCTGGGATCCGGCGCGCGACCGCGTCTTGGTGGTGGAGCAGATCCGCATCGGTGCTCTGGCCAAGGGCGACCCGCTGCCCTGGATGCTGGAGCCTGTGGCCGGTCTGATCGACGCGGGCGAGACGCCCACCACCACCGCCCTTCGGGAGATGGAGGAGGAGGCGGGGCTGACCGTTGCGCCGGACGCGCTGCACTTCGTCGGACGCTATTATCCCAGTCCGGGCGGTCTGGCGCAGGTCATCAATTCCTATGTCGCGCTCTGCGATCTGCCAAACGGGAGCGACGGCCTGCACGGCCTGGACGAGGAGCACGAGGACATCCGGGCCCATCTCGTCCCGCGCGCGGACCTGATGGCGATGGTCGCCTCGGGCGAGGCGGCGAACGCGCCGCTGATCGTCTCGGCACTCTGGCTGGCGCATCATGCCGAACGCCTGCGCGGTTGAAGGCCCACCCGGCGGAGAATAGACCTGAGCGGAACAGCGCGCCCGGAGGCCACCCGTGACCATCCACCAGAACCTTGCCGAGGCGATCGGCAACACGCCCCTGATCCGGCTGAACCGCGTCAGCGACGAAACCGGCTGCGAGATCCTGGGAAAGGCGGAGTTTCTGAACCCCGGGCAGTCGGTCAAGGACCGCGCCGCACTCTACATCATCCGCGAGGCCATGGCGTCGGGCGCCTTGCGCCCCGGCGGGACCATCGTCGAGGGGACGGCAGGCAACACCGGCATCGGCCTGTCGCTGGTCGGCGCGTCCATGGGTTTCAAGTCGGTCATCGTCATTCCCGACAGCCAGAGCCGCGAGAAGAAGGACATGCTGCGTCTGGCCGGCGCCACGCTGGTCGAAGTGCCGCCGAAGCCGTATCGCGACCCCAACAACTACATCAAATACGCCGCGCGTCTGGCCGGGAAACTGGCCGAGACGGAACCGAACGGCGCGATCTTCGCCAACCAGTTCGACAACACCGCCAACCGGCAGGCGCATGTCGAAACGACAGGACCCGAGATCTGGGAGCAGACGGACGGCCGCATCGACGGCTTCATCTGCGCCGCCGGGTCCGGTGGCACCGTGGCCGGCGTGGCGCAGGTGCTTCAGCCCAAGGGCGTCAAGGTCGGGCTGGCCGATCCGATGGGGGCCGCGCTCTACAATTTCTACGAACATGGCGAGCTGGCGTCGGAGGGGTCTTCGATCAGCGAGGGGATCGGGCAGGGCCGGATCACCGCGAACCTGGAGGGGTTCACGCCCGATTTCGCCTGTCAGGTTACCGACGCGGAGGCGCTGCCCATCGTCTTCGACCTGCTGGAGCATGAGGGGCTGTGCATGGGCGGATCGACCGGCATCAACATCGGCGGCGCCGTCAAGATGGCGTGGGCCATGGGGCCGGGGCATGTGATCGTGACAATCCTGTGCGACTACGGATCGCGGTATCAGTCGAAGCTATGGGATCCGGATTTCCTGCGCGACAAGGGCCTTCCGGTGCCACATTGGCTCGACGGGCCGTCGCCCGAGGTTCCCGCGGTCTTCGAGTGAGTCTCGGATGATCCGCCTTGCCGTCCTTCTCCTGACGCTATGGGCGGCCATGCCGGCCCTGGCACAGGTCGTCGACCCCGAATGGCCGGTCGTCGTCACCCGGACGGAGGAGGTGCTGGCCGACGGTGCCGCCTCGGTCGACGCGCTCGAGGCGCTGCGCGAGGAACTGGTCGGCTGGCGCGCCCGGTTCGAGGAGGGGCTTAGCACCAACGACACGCGGATTGAAACGCTGGAGGCGCAGCTCGATGCCCTGGGCCCGCCGCCCGCCGAGGGGGAGACGGAGACGCCCGCGACGGCCGCCCAGCGTGCCGAGATCGAGGCCCGCCTGGACGATCTGCGCCAACCCTCGCGCGAGGCGCAGACCGCGTTCAGCACCGCCGACGGCCTGATCGCCGAAACGGACCGCTTGATCGAGGCGGCGCGCGCCGACGAGCTGTTGGCCAAGGCGCCCGCGCCGCTGAATCCGCTTCACTGGCTGCCGACACTGGGGGCCATAGGCGCGTGGCTGGCGGCCTTCGGGCGGGAACTCTGGGCGCCCTTTGCCTCGCCCACGGCACGGGCGGTCTGGCAGGCGCGCGGGGTCGAACTGGGCGTCCTGATCCTGGTGGCCACGCTTCTGCTCTGGCGCTCGGGCGTCTGGCTCAGCAGTCTGCGCGACCGCATTGCCGGACGCGAGGGGGAAAGCGCGGTGATCCGCCTGACCCTGCTGGCGATCTCGCTGGGTCGGCTGGGCCTTCCGGTCCTGGGTCTGGTCGCCATCGTCCGCATCCTGCAGCTGATGGGGGCCGAAGGTCTGCGCGTCGAGGCGGCGACGGTGCTGCTGCCGATCATGGGTTTCGTCATCCTGGCCGCCCGTTGGCTGGCGCTGCAGGCATTGCCGCAACGCGATACCGCGCCGGCCTTCCTGCCCGTCGCGGCCGAGCGGCGGGCCGCCGGGCGACGGCACGCGCTGACGCTGGGTGTGCTTCTGGCCTGCGCCTTCGCCGTCGAGGTGATCGCGCCCTCCTCCGACGACCCGGTCGTCAGCCGTGCGGTGTCGCATTTCGTGATCCTGATCGCCGCGGGCTTCAGCATGGTCCGGATGGGTCGGATCTTCCTGATCGAAGGACAGGCCGCGCGGGGCGAGGAGGACGACGGCTTCTGGGCCCAGATCCTGCGTCTGCTCGGGCGGGCGCTGTTCTTCGTCGGCCTGGCCGCGCCGCTCGCGGCCGCTTTCGGATATGTGACACTGGGCAACGCGGTCCTGTGGTCCTCCGTCCTGACGCTCGCGCTCATCATGCTGATCGGGGTGCTGCAGGGCGTGGTCTTCGACATCTACGCCGCCGTGACCCGGCGTGCGGATGCGGGGCGCGATGCGCTGACGCCCACGCTGGTCGGTTTTGCACTGGCAATCGCGGCGCTGCCCGTCGTGGCGTTGATCTGGGGTATCCGCGCGTCGCGACTGGGTGAATGGTGGGCCACTTTCCTGCGCGGCTTTACCATCGGCGAGACGCGCATCTCGCCCGAGGTCTTCCTGATCTTCGCGGTTATCTTCCTGCTGGGTTGGCTGGCGGTTCGGCTGATCAAAGGCGTGCTGCGGACGAGCGTCCTGCCAAAGACCAAGCTCGATTCCGGCGGCACCAACGCGATCCTCTCGGGCACCAGCTATGTCGGCATCACGCTGGCGGCGCTGATCGCGATCACGGCGGCCGGCATCGACCTGAGCGGGCTGGCCATCATCGCCGGCGCCCTGTCGGTGGGTCTGGGCTTCGGTCTGCAGAACATCGTGCAGAACTTCGTCTCGGGCATCATCCTGCTGATCGAGCGGCCCATCAAGATCGGGGACTGGGTCCTGGTCCAGGCCAGCGGGACCGAGGGCTTCGTGCGCGAGATTAGCGTCCGCTCCACCCGGATCGAGACGTTCGACCGCCAGGACGTGATCGTGCCGAACGCGGATCTGATCTCGGGCGTGGTCACGAACTACACGCTGGCCAATTCCTCGGGGCGGGTCGTCCTGACGGTGGGCGTCGCCTACGGCACCGACACCCGCAGGGTCGAGGCGATCCTGCAGGAGGTCGCGGAGGCGCATCCGATGGTCATCCTGAACCCGCCGCCGCTCGTGACCTTCGACGGGTTCGGGGCGGACAGCCTGAACTTCACGGTCCGCGTCGTCCTGCGCGACATCCTCTTCAAGGTCATCGTCGCCTCCGAACTCAACCACGCCATCGCCGAGCGTTTCGCGGCCGAGGGGCTGGAGATACCCTTCGCGCAGCGCGACATCTGGCTGCGAAATCCCGAAGCCCTGAGACCCGAAAAGGCCGATGATCCATGACCGAGCGCCTGTTCCGCACCGACCCGTACCTCACCTCCGCCGGCGGGACGGTGACCGCGCTCACGCCCGAGGGCGGGATCGTCCTGGATCGGACCATCTTCTATCCGAAGGGCGGCGGACAGCCGGGCGACAGCGGGCGCGTGACCTGGGACGGCGGTGCCTGCGACATTGCCGGCGCGACCAAGGCGGACGAGACGTCGATTGTCCTCGTACCGGCCGAAGAGGCGCCGCTGCCCCCAATCGGAACGCTTGTGGAAACCCGCCTCGACTGGGAACGGCGGCACAGGTTCATGCGCATGCATACCGCGCTGCACCTGCTGTCGGCCGTGGTACCGTTGCCGGTCACCGGCGGCCAGATCGGGGCCGAGAAGTCGCGGCTCGATTTCGACATGCCCGAGCCGACATTCGAACGCGAGGCGATCCAGGCACGCTTGACGGAACTGATCGAACAGGACCACCCGGTGTCGGACGAATGGATCACCGAGGCGGAGCTGGACGCGTCCCCCAACCTCGTCAAGACGCTGTCGGTCCAGCCCCCGCGCGGTGCGGGGCATATCCGGCTGGTGCGCATCGGCTCCGGCCCCGTGCCCGTCGACCTGCAGCCCTGCGGCGGGACGCATGTGCGATCCACGGCCGAGATCGGCGCGGTCAGCGTGGGCAAGATCGAGAACAAGGGTCGCGCGAACCGGCGCATCTCGATCACGCTGAACGGCGAAGCGACGGGCGATCCGATGCCGACAGGTCACGGACATTAACATTCCGTTAACCTTTGCAACTTTTGCCATATGTCGCCGTTACTGGGGCCGTGTAAACTGTACGTGAACGGACCCGGCCGGACCCAATGCCCTATACGATCTACACCCTTGGCGAGAGTGACGTCGCCGTCAGCGGCGGCGCCCAGCTGTCGGGCGTCACGCAGGGCGACGGCAGCCATCTGGTCGGCGAGACGCTGACATTGGCGAACCGCGACTTTGGGGCGGTCGAGGTTGACGACAACGATGCCTCCTTCGGGGACAGCGACGCCAGCCAGACCCTGGACGGTGCGCAGACCATCGACGGGGTAACCTATCCCGACGGCACCCGGGTGGAGGCGGAATACGCCCTGATCGTCGAGGATCCGGACGGAAACGAATACACGTTGATCGGCTTCAACGTGAACAACTCCAGCCCCGCCTACGGGACGGTCGAGGGGTTGGCGGTGCTGGGCCCGGCGGGCGGGTTCCCACCGGCCGGCGTCCCGTTGACCGTGACGCAGGCGATCGAGGGCCCGAACTTCGCCGCCTCGTCCTATGCCACGCCGATCTGCTTCGCCGCGGGAACGCTGATCGCGACACCCTCCGGTGCGATCCCCGTCGAGATGCTCAGCCCCGGCGACATGGTCACTACGTTGGGGCAGGGGCCGCAGCCGCTGCGCTGGACGGCACGGCGCACCGTCCCCGCCCTGGGCGACCACGCGCCCATCGTCTTCGCGCCGGGCACCTTCGGAAATGCCCGTCCGCTGCTCGTCTCGCCACAGCATCGCATCTGGGTTTCGGACTGGCGCGCGCAGGTCCTGCAGGGCGCCGAGGCGGTCCTGATCCCGGCCCGGGATTTCGCGCGCGCCGGCCAGGCGCGGATCCGCTCGGGCGGCACCGTCACGTATCATCACCTTTTGTTCGACCGACACAATGTGATCCTGTCCGAAGGTGTCCCGACCGAGAGCTTTCAGCCCGGTGCGACGTCGCTTCCCACGCTGACGGGGTCCGCGCGGCAATCGCTTCTCGATCGCTGCCCGCGCCTGCGCCACGACCCGATGGCCTATGGTCCCGCGGCCGCGTCGGACCTGCGCGGACGTGCGGCGCGGGGCTTTCTGGCCCGCTGATGCGGGCGCGGCACTTTCCGGGTTGGCACTGCCGCGCCGATATCCTCTAGTCGGCGACGATTGCAGGGGGTGGCGATGACGGACGGCACGGCGCGGCTGGGCGTGGATATCGGCGGGACGTTCACCGATGTCGCGCTGGAACGGGATGGCGTGATCCATTCCACCAAGGTCCTGACGACCTATGCCGCGCCCGAGAATGCGATCGTCGAGGGGATGCGCCAGGTCTGCGACCGGGCGGGCATCGCGCCCTCCGGCATCGCCCAGATCGTGCACGGAACGACGCTGGCCACGAATGCGCTGATCGAACGTCGCGGCGCGAAGACGGCGCTGATCACGACGCAGGGCTTTCGCGACGTGATCGAGATGCGCACCGAGTCGCGGTTCGAGCAATACGACCTGAACCTCGTCCTGCCCGAGCCGTTGCTGGAGCGGCAGATGCGCCATACCGTTCGCGAACGCGTCGACGCCACCGGTGCCGTCCTGATCCCGCTGGATCGGGCCGAGGTGGAAACGGTCGCGGATCGGCTTGCCGAGGCGGGCGTCGAGAGCGTGGCCGTGGGTCTGCTGCATTCCTACCTGAACGACGCTCATGAACGGATGATCCGCGACGTGCTGGCCGAGCGCCTGCCGGAGGCGATGGTCTCGCTCTCGGCCGAGGTCAGCCCGCAGATGCGCGAGTACGAACGGTTCAACACCGTCGTCGCGAACGCCTATATCAAACCGCTAATCCGGTCCTATCTGGGGCGCCTGCGCGGGCGCCTGACCGCCGAAGGGGCGGAATGCCCGGTCTTCCTGATGCATTCCGGGGGCGGGATCATCTCACTGGACAGCGCGGCCGAATTTCCGGTGCGCCTCGTCGAATCCGGTCCCGCCGGGGGTGCGGTCTTCGCGGCCGATATCGCGGCACGGCACGGGCTGGACCGGGTCCTGTCCTTCGACATGGGGGGCACGACCGCGAAGATCTGCCTCATCAAGAACCGCACCCCCCGCACCAGCCGCGTGTTCGAGGTCGCGCGCACCTACCGCTTCAAGAAGGGGTCCGGCATGCCGATCTCCATCCCGGTGATCGACATGGTCGAGATCGGGGCGGGCGGCGGCTCGCTGGCGCATGTCGATGCGATGCGCCAGATCCGCGTGGGCCCCGAAAGCGCAGGGTCCGAACCCGGACCCGCCTGCTATGGCCGGGGCGGCGACCGGCCGGCGGTCACCGATGCCGACCTGATCCTCGGCAAGCTGGACCCCGACGGGTTCGCGGGCGGGGCCATCACGCTCGACCCCCGGGCCTCGACGGAGGCGCTGGGGCAGGCGTTGGGCAAACCGCTGGGCATGGACGAAGAGACGGCCGCCTTCGGTCTGGCCGAGGTGGTGGACGAGAACATGGCCAACGCCGCCCGCGTTCATGCCGTCGAGAATGGCGAGGACCTGGCAGGCTATACCATGATCGCCTTCGGGGGCGCCGCGCCGCTGCATGCCGCGCGCCTGTGTCAGAAGCTGGGGATCGAACGCCTGCTGGTGCCGCCGGGGGCCGGCGTCGGCTCGGCCATCGGTTTCCTGCGCGCGCCGTTCAGCTTCGAGGCGAACCGCAGCGTCTACATGCGCCTGTCGGAATTCGAGCCCGCGCGCGTCACCGCGCTCCTGTCGGAGTTGCGGGCCGAGGCGGTGGATTTCGTGCGAAGCTGCGAGACGACCGAGGAGATCCTGACCGAGTTCAAGACATACATGCGCTATGTCGGTCAGGGGTGGGAGATTCCCGTCGCGCTGACGCCCGAACAGGCGGCGGAGCCTGATGCCGCGATGTTCCGGCAGCTGTTCGAGGATGACTACGCACATCTGTTCGGCCGGCCGGTCGCGGGGCTGGATGTCGAAATCACCGTCTGGGCCGTCAACGCCACCACGCGCCCCGCACCGGTCGACCCGGTCACGCCTGCACCACGGGGCAAGCCCGCGCCCGAGCAGGGACGCCGCCGGCTGTTCGACCCGGCGGCGGGCGCCTTCGCCGAGGCGCGGGTCGTGTCGCGCGACGCCCTGACGCCGGGGGCGACCGTCGCCGGTCCCGCCGTCATCACCGAGGACGAGACCACCATCGTCGTGCCGCCGGGCCGCCATGCGCTGTGCCAGGCCGATGGCTGCATCGACATCACGCCGGAGGGGACGCCATGACCACAGATGTCGCGTATCAGGTCATGTGGAACCGCCTGATCTCGGTGGTGGAGGAGCAGGCGCAGGCGTTGATCCGAACCGCGTTCTCGACCTCCGTGCGCGAGGCGGGGGACCTGTCGGCCGGCGTCTACGACGAAGGCGGTCGGATGCTGGCGCAGGCGGTGACGGGCACGCCCGGCCACGTCAACGCGATGGCGGACGCCGTGGCCCATTTCATCCGCCGGATCGGGCGCAACGATATCCACGATGGCGACGTCTACATCACCAACGATCCATGGGAGGGGACGGGCCACCTGCACGACATCACGATGGTCACGCCGTCGTTCCGTGCCGGACGGCTTGTCGGGTTCTTCGCCTGCACCGCGCATGTCGTCGATATCGGCGGGCGGGGCTTCGGCGCCGACGCGGCCAGCGTCTACGAGGAAGGCATCCATATCCCGATCATGAAGTTCGCCGATCGGGGCGAGGTCGACGTGACCCTGGTGCGGATGCTGCGCAGCAACGTGCGCCAGCCCGATCAGCTGATCGGCGACATCCATGCCCTGGCCGCCTGCAACGGCATCGGCGACCGGCGGCTGGCCGACATGATGGACGAATTCGGGCTGGACGACCTGTCGGGGATCGCCCGGTTCATCCTGGAGAACTCGGAACGCGCGACGCTGGAACGCATCGCCGCGCTGCCCCGCGCCACCGCGCAGGGGAGCATGACCATCGACGGGTTCGACACGCCGATCACGCTGGCGGTGCGTCTGACGACGGCGGCCGACCATATCCTGTGCGATTTCGACGGCACCAGCGGGATCGATCCCAAGGGCATCAACTGCCCGATGGTCTATGCCAAGGCCTATGCCTGCTATGCTCTGAAATGCGCGATCGCGCCCGAGATTCCGAACAACGCGGGCTCGCTGGCGCCGTTTCGCGTCACCGCGCCGCGGGACACCATCGTCAATGCCGTCCACCCCGCGCCCGTGGCCTTGCGCCATATCGTCGGGCATTTCGTGCCGGACGCCGTCTATGACGCGCTCGACCGGATCCTGCCGGATACCGTCCCGGCCGAGGGGGCGGGCTGTCTGTGCAACTTCCAGGTCTCGCTGCGACCGCGCAGGGATGCGCCGGCGCCGCGGGGTGCCGTACGGGCCGAAGTGCTGGCGTTCAATTCGGGCGGCTCGGGCGCGCGGCCGACATGCGACGGGCTGAACGCGACCGCGTTCCCCTCGGGTGTGATGACCATGCCGGTGGAGGCGACGGAACATGCCGGCCCCGTCGTCATCTGGCGCAAGGAATTGCGCCCCGATTCCGGCGGCGCGGGGCGTCTGCGCGGCGGGCTGGGGCAGTTCATGGAGGTGGGCGCGCGCGACGGACACGAAT
This sequence comes from Jannaschia sp. S6380, assembly GCF_023015695.1. Classification (NCBI taxonomy): domain Bacteria; kingdom Pseudomonadati; phylum Pseudomonadota; class Alphaproteobacteria; order Rhodobacterales; family Roseobacteraceae; genus Jannaschia; species Jannaschia sp. S6380. Next base: position 855,624 of record NZ_JALKAS010000001.1, on the reverse strand, counting down.
TCGACCTGCAGGCGATGTTCGACCGCGTCGATCATCCGGCCCGCGGGCGCCAGGGCGGGGCGGCGGGTGCGCCGACCACGATCGCCCGCGAAGACGGCGCCGCCATGCGCGGCAAGGGAAAGCAGTTCGTGCCGCATGGCCGACGCGTCCTGATGGCGTTCCCCGGTGGCGGCGGCTATGGTCCGGCGCGCGACCGCGATCCGGCGCTCATCCGGCGGGACCTGGCGCGCGGCTACATCTCGGCCGAGGCGGCGGCACGCGATTATGGCCTGGACGAAGAGACCATCGCCGGCGTGTTGGCCCGCGTGCGCGCGGGGCGTTCCGTCGATTGAAGTAGGTCCCCCGCTTTTTTGTGGGTGCCTCGCGCCTTGCATGGGCTAGCCTGAGGGTGACCCGCCCCGCTGGGGCGGGCAGGATCACGCACGGCGTGGCCCATTACCGATATCCAGGGAGGAAATCACATGACATTCGGCAATCGACTCGCAGGTGCGTCCGTTCTGACGCTTGTCCTGACGGCGGGGGGTGCGGTCGCGCAGACCACGACGTTGCGGATCCAGAACCATCAGTCGCCGGAATCCACTTCCGGCCGGGTGATCGCCGATTTCGTCGAGGACGTGCACACCATGTCAGGCGGCGATATCGAGATCGAGATGTTCTATTCCGCCAGCGTCGTGAAGTCGGTCGAGACGTTCGACGCGGCGGCCAGTGGCATCCTCGACTGCGACATGACCAACGGCAGCTATCAGACCGGCAAGAACCCGGCGTTCCAGTTCGTGGCCGACACGATGGGCGGATATGACACGCCCTTGCAGTACCAGGCTTGGGTGAATGTGGGCGGCGGGCGCGAGGTGATCAATTCGCTGTACAACCCCCAGGGGATGACCTTCATCGGTGCCGCGATCGGGGGTCAGGAATCGCTGAACTCCACCCGTCCGCTGAACGGGATCGACGACCTGAAGGACTTCAAGTTCCGCTCACCCCCGGGCATGCAGACCGAGATCTTCGCCTCGCTCGGTGCCTCGCCGGTGGTGATGGACTTCACCGAGATCTTCACCGCGCTCGAAACCGGGATCATCGACGGGGCGGATGCCTCGTCGCTTGCGGTGAACGTCGGTTTGGGCATCTACGACATCGCCAAGCACACGACGTTTCCGGGCTTCCATTCGATGTCGTCGGACCATCTGGCCTGTCGCACCGACGTCTGGGAAGGTATGCCCGAGGCCCATCGCGCGATCATCGAGACGGCGCACAAGGCCATGGCGATGGACCTGATGATGCTGACCCTGGTCGAGAACGGCGAGGCGCTGCGCGACTTGCCCGAACAGGGCGTGACGATCTATGACTGGTCGGCCGAGGACCGCGCCGCCTTCCGCGAGGCCGCGCAGACGGCGTGGGAGGATTGGGCCTCCAAGACGCCCGAGGCGGCCGAGATCGTGCAGAGCCATCGGGATTTCATCGCGCGGATCGGCCTGTCGGAGGAATAGGCCGGTGCGGCCGTCGCCCCGCGCAGGCGGCGGTCAGCCCGCCAGCAGGGCGTCGATCTCGGACCGGTCGGGCATCGACGGCGCCGTCCCCGGCCGCGTGACGCTGATCGAGGCGGTGGCGCAGCCGAAGCGCACGGCATCCTGCGGGTCCATGCCTTCGGCCAGTGCGGTCGCGAAGCCACCGTTGAAGGCATCGCCGGCGCCGGTCGTCTCGACCACGGCGCCCGCATTGTAGGGCGGGACCAGAAGGCTGGTGTCGCCGTCATGGTAGAGCGCGCCCTTGTCGCCGAGCGTCAGGACGGCCGCGCGCGCCACCCCCGCCGCCAGCAGCGCGTCGCCCGCGCGCCGGGCGCTCGCCACGTCGGTGACGGCGATGCCGGTCAGGGCCTCCGCCTCGGTCTCGTTCGGAGTCACGTAGTCGCAGAGCGCCAACATCCCGTCCGGCAGTTCCGCCGCCGGTGCGGGGTTCAATATCGTGGTTGCCCCGCCGTCGCGTGCCAGGCGCAGCGCGCGATGGGCCGCGTCCATCGGCTGCTCCAGCTGCGTGACGAAGACCTTCGCCCGCCGGATCGCGTCGGCATGTGCGTCGATGAAGGTCGCGTCGATTCCGGCCGCAGCGCCGGGGGCAATGATGATCGCGTTGTTGCCCGTCGACTCCTCGACGAAGATGTAGGCGGCACCGGTATAGCCGTCGCCGCGTTCCACGGCGGGCGTCACGCCGGCCTCGGCCCAAGCGGCCATGGCCATGTCGCCGAACGTGTCGCGGCCCAGCTTCGACACGAAGGTCACGGCCCCGCCCGCGCGGGCCGCCGCGACGGCTTGGTTCGACCCCTTGCCGCCGGGGCCGAGCGCGAAGGACCGGCCCATGATCGTCTCGCCCATGCGGGGCTGGCGGTCGGCGCGATAGGACGTGTCGGCGACGAAGACGCCCAGGATGACGATGTCACTCATCGGGTGCGATCACTCCCTTGCGCAGCATGATGCAGCCGTAGAACCGCCGCTCGCCCGTCTGTATCACCGCATAGGCCTCGCGCGCGAGGTCGTAGAAGGCGAAGCGTTCGATCCCGACCATGGGCCGCGTCTCGCCGGTCGCGGCGATGGCGTCCTGCACCTCGGTCTGCACGTCGGGGATGGCGTCGGGGTCGTCCACGATCTGCATGCGTCCGGCGAAATCGTCGACGAACGTGTCGAGCGGCAGGACCGACAGGACGGCGCGCGCGACCTCGGCCATGGGGCGGTCGATGCGCAAAAGCTCCCCATGCACGGTCGCCTGTGCGATGGCGTCGGACGGAAAGTTCGTGTCCGCCAGGATCAGCATGTCGCCATGCCCCATGGCCCGCAGCGCATAGAGCACGTCGGCGTTCAGGATCGGGTCCAGACCTTTCAGCATCCGGGTCTCCTCTCAGTTGGCGATGCGCGCGCCGGTCTCGCCGTCGAAGACGTGGACGCTGCCGGGGGCGGGCATCAGGTGGATCGTCTCGCCCGGCCGGACGGCGGGCCGGTCGCGGGTGACGGCGGTGACCTCGCGGTCGCCGGCGCGGGCGATGATGTGGGTCTCGGATCCCGTCGGCTCCACGACCGAGACCTTCGCAGGCAGGCCCGTGTCGGCCAGGGTCAGATGTTCGGGGCGCAGGCCCAGCGTCACGCGCCGCCCCGGTGCGACGCCGGGGACGGGCAGGGCGGTGCCGTCGACGGTCGCGCCGCCATCCGTCCCTTCGGCCGGCAGCAGGTTCATCGACGGCGAACCGATGAAGCCCGCGACGAAGGTGTTCGCCGGCCGGTCATAGAGATCAAGGGGTGAGCCGATCTGTTCCACGTTCCCGCCCTGCAGGACGACGATCTTGTCGGCCATCGTCATCGCCTCGATCTGGTCGTGGGTGACATAGACGGTGGTCGTGGCCAGGCGCTGGTGCAGCTCCCGGATTTCGGCCCGCATCTGCACGCGCAGCTTGGCGTCGAGGTTCGACAAGGGCTCGTCGAACAGGAACACCTGCGGGTCGCGCACGATGGCGCGGCCCATGGCCACGCGCTGCCGCTGGCCGCCCGAAAGGGCGCGGGGATAGCGGTCGAGATAGGGCGTCAGGCCCAGCACCTCGGCCGCGCGGGCCACGCGGTCCTCGATCTCGGCCTTGGGCATCTTCGACATGCGCAGCGCGAAGGCCATGTTCGCGCCGACGGTCTTGTGGGGGTAGAGCGCGTAGTTCTGGAACACCATCGCGATGTCGCGCCGTGCGGGGGCGAGGTTGTTCACCACCTTGTCGCCGATCGCGATGGTGCCGCCGGTCACGCCCTCCAGCCCCGCGATCATCCGCAGCAGGGTGGACTTGCCGCAGCCCGACGGGCCGACCAGGACGACGAATTCCCCGTCCGCGATGTCGATGTCGAGACCGTGGATGACCTCCACCGCGCCATAGCTCTTGCGCAGGTTGCGGATCGTGACTTCGGCCATGTGCTCCCCCGTCCTGCGCCCGACGCTAGCGGCCCCGTCCCCGGCTGTCACGCCCCGACATGCTAACATGCCAGTCCCTTGACAGGTGGCGGGGCGGCGGCGACTGTTCCCTTGCGTCAGGTCTTCGGGGAGGAGGGTCCGGCGCCGGTCACGCCCCGCCCGGGGCATCGTCAGGGAGGACGCGAGACCCATGAGACATGACATCTTCGACCACATGCTGCGCACCGGCAAGATCAGCCGCCGGACCGTTCTGCGGGGGGCCGCGGCGACCGCGGGCCTGGCCGCCGCGGGCGGGCTTGCGCCGCGCGCCGCCATGGCCGACGCGCATGGCAACCTGCGCGCCGAGATCCTGCAGATCCCCGGCGTGGGGTCCGGCAGTCCGACCGACGCCGACTGGCAGCGCGTGGGCGAGATGTGCCTCGGCTCCACCCGCGAGACGGTGGAGGAAGGCGAGTTCGAGGGGGTCGAGCTGACCTTCATGGGGCTGAACAACCAGAACACGCACAACTTCCTGTTCCGCGGCTTCCTGAAGTCGTGGGAGGATTACACCGGCGCCAGGATCAACTGGATCGATCTGGCGCAGGCCGACTACAACGCCCGCCTGCAGCAGAGCATCGCCACCGGCACCGTCGATTTCGACATCATCGAGATGGGCGCACCGTTCGAGGGCGACGTGCTGGGTCGCGGCATGGCGTCCGAGATGCCCGGGTGGGTCGCCGACATCATCGACATGGACGATTACGTCGATTACCTGAAGGCCCCCGTCGGCACCTGGGACGGCAAGACCTATCGCGTGTCGATCGACGGCGACTGCCACACCTTCGCCTACCGCAAGGACTACTACGACAGCGAGGAGTTGGCCGCAGCCTGGGCCGAAGCCGGGAACGAAGGTCCCTGGGCCCCGCCCGAGACGTGGGAGCAGGTGAACGCCCATTCCAAGTTCCTGGCTGGCAAGACCGATCCGCTGACCGGGCTGCCCGCGCATGGTTTCCTCGACCCGTTAAAGGGTTGGGGCGGGTTCGGGTTCTACTTCCTGGAGGACCGCGCGACGCCCTATGCCAAGCATCCCGACGACCCGGCCTGGCTGTTCGACCCCGACACGATGAAGCCGCGCGTCAACAACCCGGCCTTCGTGCAGGCGATCCAGGACGTCATGGACCTGATCGCGACCGAAGGCGCCTATCCGGCCGACCAGATCAACGCCGATCCCGGCACGACCGCGTTTCAGCAATTCCTCGCCGGCACCGGCGGCGCGCTGACCTGGTGGGGCGACGTGGGCGCGGCGGCGCGGACGTCGGACACGTCGGTCGTGGGCGACGTCGCGGCCTTCTCGACCAACCCGGCGGCGGAGCGTGTCTACAACGCGCAATCGGGCGAGTGGGAAGAGGGGCGCAACGAGAGCCCGAACCTCGCCTATATCGGCTGGGGCGTCTACGTGATGGCCAAGACCGAGGAGGACGCGAAGAAGAACAAGGCGGCCTGGTCGGCGGCGGCGCATCTGGGCGGCAAGGACCTGTCGCTCTGGGCTTCGGCCTATCCGTCGGGCTTCCAGCCCTACCGCAACTCGCATTTCCAGTACGAGGAATGGGAGGCGGCGGGCTACGACCGCGCATATATCGAGGACTTCCTGGGCGCGAACCTCGACAGCTACAATCACCCCAACGGCGCCATCGAGCCGCGGATCCCCGGCATCTTCCAGTATTATTCCGTGGCCGAGGACGAGTTGGCCAAGGGCTATGCCGGACAATACGGCAGCGCGCAGGAGACGGCCGACGCCATCGCCGCCGCATGGGAGGAGATCACCGATCAGATCGGCCGCGACAGTCAAATCGCGCTCTATAAGGCGTCGCTGGGCATGTGACCCGCGCCAGAGACGCCGCGCCGTCCCCCGTGGGGCGGCGCGATACAGGACCGGACCGCCGCGCATGAGCCTTCACATCGTCACCGATGACAATATCACGCCCGCGCGGATGCGGGCGGGTCGGGCGATGGTCTGGGGCGGGCTGGCGCTGCTGGTCGTCGTGGCGGGGGCGCAATATCTCGACCAGACCGGCCGGTTGGACCTGGGCCTGACGACATGGCGCCCGACGCTCTATGCCTTCATGGTCTTCGCCACGCTGCTTTGCTGGGCGCAGGTGGTGCGACGCGGCGAGCAGGGCAAGCGCGCGCTGTTCGTCCTGCCGGCGGCGCTGTTCGTGGGCGCGATGGTGGTGTTCCCGCTGATCTTCGGCGTAGGGATCGCGCTCAGCGACTGGAACCTGGCCTCGCCCGACGGGCGGCAGTTCAACGGGCTCGACAACTTTCGGCAGGCATGGCGGGACCCGTTCTATTTGAACGCGCTCTGGAACATGGTCCTCTATACCGCTGCCATCCTGGTGGAATACGTGATCGCCTTCGGGTTGGCCTTGCTGCTCAACGCCGAGATCCGGGCGCGGAAGTTCTTTCGCGTGGCGTTCCTGCTGCCCCTGATGCTGAGCCCCGTCGCCGTGTCCTGGATGGTTGGCAAATCGATGTTCGAGCCGCGCTTCGGCCCGATGGCCCGGCTCGCGCGCGAACTGGGCTGGGACACGCCCAGCTTCTTCGGATCGCCCGAGATCGCGCGCCTGATGATCATGGTCATGGACGCCTGGACCTTCATCCCCTTCATGATGATCATGCTGCTGGCCGGCCTCCAGGCCGTGCCGCGCGAATTGATCGAGGCGGCCAAGGTCGACGGCGCGAGCGGCTGGCGGCGCTTCTGGGAAGTGACGTTTCCGCTGATGCTGCCGGTGTCGATCACCGCGATCCTGATCCGCATCATCTTCAAGCTGAAACTCGCGGACATCATCATCAACATCACCTCGGGCGGGCCGGGCGGCGCGACCGACACGGTGACCAGCTTCATATTCCGCGAATACCGCGACCGCTCGAACGTGGGCTATGGCACGATGCTGGCCTTCATCTACCTTATCCTGATCGTCATCGCGATGACCGTGTTGATGAAGGTCACCGAACGCTGGACCCGACCCCAGACCTGAGGATGCCGTGACGACCGAGACGCAGATATTCCACGACCATCCCGTAGACCGCGCCTTCCGCCCCGGCTTCGTGCTGGGCAAGCTGGGCATCTACGCCCTGCTGATCGCCTGGGCCGTCGTCTGCCTGTTTCCGATCTACTGGACCGTCACCACCAGCTTCAAGGCGGCGCCCGACGTGATGCAGGGCAACATGATTCCTTACGTCGATTTCGAGCCGAAGCGCCTGGGCTGGCGCGCGCTCGGCCTGTCGCCGGACACGATCGGCCAGGTCAGCACCGTGCGCGACGAGTTCCTCAAGCGGTTCTGGAACTCCACCATCATCTCGGTCTCGGCCTCGATCCTGGCGACGATGCTGGGCGCCTGCGCGGCCTATGGCCTGTCGCGGTTCGACTATCGCTTCGGGCCGATGAAGAACGGCGACATCTCGTTCTTCTTCCTCAGTCAGTTGATCCTGCCGCCGGTGGTGCTCGCGCTGCCGTTCCTCGTCCTCTACAAGTCGCTTGCCCTGCTCGACAGCCGGATCGGCCTGATCCTCCTCTATACCCTCACCGTGCTGCCCATCGTCATCTGGATCATGCGCGACCAGTTCGGCGCCATTCCGACCGAGCTGGAGGAGGCGGCGATGGTCGACGGCCTGGGCATCTGGGGCGCGTTCCTGACGATCATCCTGCCGATCGCGCTGCCGGGGATGGTGGCGGCCTTCATCCTGGCGCTGGTTCTGACCTGGAACGAATATTTCTTCGCGGCGCTGCTGACCTCGACCCACGCGAACACGCTTCCGGTGATGGTGGCGTCGCAGACCGGGTCGCAGGGCATTTCCTGGTGGTCGATGGCGGCGCTCAGCTTCGCGGCCATCCTGCCGCTGATCGTCATCGGGATCCTGCTGGAACGCTACATCATCAAGGGGATGGCGGCGGGCGCGGTGAAATGAGCCGTCAGAGGTCGTGCGCGATGTCCTTCGTCGTCTCGTAGAGGGCGCGCCAGAGGGGGTATTGCCGGGCGTAGACGTTGCGCGCCACGGGCTCCACCACCCGGTCCACCGGATTCCAGTTCGCGATGTCCCCCGGCGCGCAAAGGCCCACGGCGCAGCCGGCCAGGAACGCATCGCCCAACGACGCGCCGACGCTGGACCGGCAGACCGACTGCGCCACCCCCGCCAGATCCGACGTCGCCTGCAACCAGACGTCGTTCTGGACGCCGCCGCCGACGGCCAGCACCCGGGCAGGGTCGGCGCCGCCGGCGCGGAATGCCTCGACGATATGGACCGTCCCCATGGCCACGCCTTCGCAGACCGCGCGGAACATCGCGCCCCGGTCGTGCCGCAGGTCGAGGCCGAAGAACGCGCCTTTGGCCTTCGGGTCCTGGATCGGCGTGCGCTCGCCCGAAAGGTAAGGCAGGCACAGAAGGCCCCGCGCCCCCGGCGGCACGTCCCGTGCCTCGGCCGTCAGGCGCGCGAAGGCGTCGTCGCCCATTTCGCGGGCGAAGGTGTCGCGAAACCAGCGGGTCAGCGTGCCCGCCGTGCCCTGACCGGCCATGCTGCACCAGCTGCCGGGTGTCAGCCACGGCGCCGACCAGAGCGACGCATCGACCAGGCGGTCGGGCGTGACCTGGATCATGAAGGTGCTGGACCCGTACATCAGCATCATGTCGCCCGGATCGCGCACGCCCACGCTGACCGCCTCGATCGCCGCGTCGATCGTGCCTGCGGTGACCGGCGTGCCAGGGACGAGGCCGGTGCGCGCGGCGGCATCCGGCGTGACCGTGCCGGCGATATCGGTCGTCCAGACCAGACGGGGCAGCATCGCGGGATCGACGATGCCGTCGCACATCGCCGGCGACCAGGCGTTCGCCCGTGCGTCGTAGAAGGGCGTCCATTGGCCGGCGGAATGGTGGTCGAGCACCCGCGCCCCGGTCAGTCGCCGAACGAGGAAGGTCGTGCAGGTCTCGATCGCCTCGGTCCGGGCCCAGACCTCCGACCGGTTGCGGACCAGCCACAGGACCTTGGGCCCGACCGACTGCGTCGTCAGCACGTTGCCCGAGTTGGCCAGCATCGCATCGGCACCGAACCGTTCGGTCATCTCCGCGATCTCGGCCGTTGCGCGCGCGTCGACGCCGTAGAGGATGGCCGGCGCCAGCGGATCGCCCGCCGCGTCGACCGGCAGGACGCAAGGGCCGATCCCGCTGACGGCAAGGCACGCCACCTTGTCCGCATCGACCCCAGACAGCACGTCCCGGCAAAGCGCGGTCAGACCGTCCCACCAGACGGCTTCGGCATCGTGTTCGGCCCAGCCGGGATGCGGCACGTCCATCTGGTGCGGGCGGGTGGCCCGTGCCACGATTTCCCCGTCGGGGCGCGTCAGCGTGGCCTTGCCCTCGAACGTGCCGATATCGATCCCGAGCAGATAGGTCATCGCGATTGATCCCCCCGACTGCGACGCTAGCGCCGGGACGCGCGACATTCTAGCATGTCGCCATCAGGGCAGGGGGATGCAGGATGCTGGCGACGCGACATTGGGACAGGCTTGGCAATGGCGGGCTGACCTTCACGGAGCTGGGCTTCGGCACGGCGCCGCTCGGCAACCTCTATCGGGCCATCACCGATGCGGAGGCCGACGCGATCCTCGATCGGGCCTGGGCGGCGGGGGTGCGCTACTACGATACGGCCCCGCTCTACGGGCTGGGCCTGTCGGAGACGCGGCTGAACCGATTCCTGCGCGACAAGCCGCGCGACGAATACGTCCTGTCGACGAAGGTCGGGCGCTACCTGGCGCGCGCGACGGCAGAAACCCGCGACGGCCACGGCAAATGGTTCGAAGTGCCCAATCGGCGCGAGGTCTACGACTACAGCTATGAGGGCGTGATGCGTTCGCTCGAGGCGTCGTTCGAGAGGCTGGGCGTCGACCGGATCGACATCCTGTTCGCCCATGACATCGACGTGCCGAACCAGGGATCGCGCGCGAATGTGGACGCCAAGGTCGATCAGTTGATGGCCGGCGGCTATCACGCGTTGGAGCGGATGCGGCGGGAGGGGGCCATCAAGGCCTTCGGCGCCGGGGTCAACGAATGGGAGGTCTGCCAGCAACTGGCGGAGCGCGGGGATTACGACCTGTTCCTTTTGGCGGGCCGCTACACGCTCCTGGAACAGGAGGCGCTGACCTCGTTCCTTCCGCTTTGCGAGGCGCGGGGCATCGGCATCGTGACGGGCGGGCCCTACAACTCGGGCATCCTCGCGACCGGTCCGAAGGCGGGTGCCTACTATAATTACGAGGTGGCGGATCAGGACGTGCTGGACCGCGTCGCCCGGATCGAGCGGGTCTGCGACAGCCATGGCGTGAAGCTCGTCGACGCGGCGTTCCGTTTCCCGCTGCTCCATCCCTGCACCGTCAGCGTGATCCCGGGCGGGCAGGGCGTGTCCGAGATGGAAGGCAACATCGCCGCAGCGGATGCGGACATCCCGGCGGCGTTGTGGTCCGATCTGAAGGCCGAAGGGCTTCTGCGGCAGGACGCGCCGGTGTGAAGGTCGATGCACATCATCACCTCTGGCACCCGGGGCGGGGCGATTATGGCTGGATGCCGAAGGACGAGCCGATCCTGAACCGCGCCTATGGGCCCGGCGATCTGGCGGACACACTGCGCGAGCACGGAATTGAAAAAACGGTGATCGTACAGGCCGCCCCCAGCGTGGCCGAGACGGAATACATGCTGGGCCTCGCCGATGCCACGCCCTGGATCGCCGGAGTGGTCGGTTGGATCGATTTCGAGGATCCGTCCGACCGCGCGACGCTGAAGCGTCTCGCCGGTCATCCGAAGTTTCGTGGGGTGCGCCCGATGATCCAGGACATCGTCGACACCGACTGGATGCTGCGCGACGACGTTCAATGGGGGTTCGAGGCCGTCGCCGACCTGGACCTGGCTTTCGACGCGCTCGGCTTCCCGCGCCACCTCGACAACTTTCACACGATCCTGACGCGGCACCGGATGCGCGCCGTCATCGACCATTGCATGAAGCCCGACGTTGCGGCGCAGGCTCTTGATGAATGGGCCGAAGGAATGGCGCGCCTGGCCCGCGATACCGACGCCTGCGTCAAGCTTTCGGGGCTTGTGACGGAGGCCGCGCCCGACTGGTCGCCGGATGCCCTGCAGCCTTATGTCGACCACCTGATCGCGCATTTCGGGCCGGAACGGATGATGTGGGGTTCGGATTGGCCGGTCTGCCGTCTGCGGGCGGAATACGGGGATTGGATGCGCGCGACGGAGGACTTGACGGCGCATCTGTCCGAGGTGGACCGCGACCGGATATTCGGTGGAACGGCGGCGGTGTTCTACCGGATCTGACGACCGGGGCGCTGCCCCGGACCCCGAGGTATTTCCGGCAAGATGAGGCAAGGGTCACCGTCGCCGGTTCGAGACGTGAACCGCGGCCGCGGTCTGGGCCCGCGCGATGGCGTCGGGCAACGATTGTTCGATGGCGAGACCGGCGGCCAGCACTCCGCAAAAGACGTCGCCGGCGCCGTGGGTCGAGAATACTTCGACCTTTTCGGCGGGATGGTATGTCGTGGTGCCGTCGCGATGCAGGTCCGCGCCGTCGCCGCCGCGGGTCACAACGGTGACATGGTCGCCGAACGCGTCGGCGCCCATCTGCGCGGCCTCGACGCGGTTGACGACCAGGATGTCGACCCGGGCCAGTAGGGCCGGGTCGAGCGGGCGGAAGGGGGCCGCGTTGAGGATCAGCGTCGCATGCGCAGGCAAGGCGCGGGCGAGTGCGAGGTTCGCGGCTGCCGGCACCTCGTTCTGGATCAGCGCGACGCGCAGGTCTGTGGGCTGGTCGCCGGGCGTCGCGTGCAGGTTGGCGCCGGACACCACCACCGCGCCGTAATCCGCGCCGGTGTCGATGGCGACCGACATGCCTGACGGACCGTTGACGGTGGCCACCCGACTGCGATCGATGCCGGCCCCGTCCAGTCGCGCAAGAAGGCGCGGTGCAGCCTCGTCGGTGCCGACGGCGCCCGCGAAAGCGACCCGTGCGCCGGCCGCCGCGGCGGCGAGCGCCTGATTGCCGCCCTTGCCGCCGAAGCGGTAGGTGGCATCCGTGCCCATCAGCGTCTCGTCCGGCGCGGGCAGGCGCGGGGCGGCGACGATCGCATCCCAATGCAGCGATCCGAAGACGAGAACCGTCACAGGCCGTAGAGGGCGCGCGCCACGATCCGCTGCGACGTCGCTGCGTCCTGCCGGTCGATCGCGGCGTGAAGGACGGGGTCCCTGCCCAACTCGCCGGCGAGCGTGCGCAGGCGTTCGACCAGGGCGAGGTTCGTGCGCGCTTCCTCCAACGGGTCGAGGCCGCCATGATCGGGGAAGGTGTCGAAATAGATCGCGCCGTCATAGCCGATCCGGTCCAGCTCCGCGAACAGCTCCACCGTTGCGACCGGGTGGACGGTGCCCACCATCAACCCATCGTCGCGCTTGCCGTAGCCGTCGTTCAGGTGAACCCCCAGAAGCCGGGAATGCCGCGCGATCAGATGCGCGGCGTGGGCCGGCATCTCGTCGGCATAGAGGACATGGGCGAAGTCCAGCGTCACGCCGAGGTTCGGGCGGTCCGCCTCGCGCACGCCCAGCAGCGTGGTGCCGACATCCGGCATCAAGGCATAGGCGCGCGGCTCGTTCGGTTTGTATTCGACGGCGATGTCCAGTCCGGGGTCGTGGTCGGCCACCTCGCGCAGCGCCCCAATCGTGTCGTCCCACATCCGGGCATAGTCGGCCTGCAACGCGTAGTCGAAGCCATCCTGCCCCATCCACAGCGTCATGACCGTGCCGCCCATCGCGCGGCAGGCATCCATGCCCCGGCGCGTCAGGTCGATGGCCTTCCGGCGGATGTCGATATCGGGGTTGGTGAAGGCGCCGATCATCATGGCCGGCTCGGTATAATAACGCATGGCGAGCCCGTTCAGCGACAGGCCCGCCCTGCCCAGCATGTCTGACATCCGGGCGGGATCGTGATCGCGGAAATGGTCGGGATAGTTCAGGTCGGCCGCGTCCAGCCCGCTGACCTCGCCCGCCGCGGCGATCATGCCCGCGATGCCGCCGCCCCGCGCCTCGGCCAGCGGCTTGAATGCGTTGAGCCGCGCCGCGTATCGCGGGCGATTTGCAAGGGTCATCCGTAGTCCTCCGGGTGGAATAGATCGGGGCGTTCCATCTCCAGCGGGGCCAGGACGGTCATCAATTGCCGAAGATGGCTGCGCATCGCCTCGCGCGCCGCGGGGGCATCGCGGGCTTCGAGCGCGGTCAGGATGGCGCGGTGTTCGTCCAGCGTGCGACGGACGCGGTCGCCCATCGGCAGGATCAGTTGACGCGCGCGGTCGACATGGACCCAAGCGCTCTCGGCGATGCGGGCGATGCGCCGGAAGCCGGTGAAATCCAGCAGGAGCGCGTGCATCCGGCCGTCGAGTTCGTAGAACCCCGCGATATCGCCATCGTCGAGGATCACCGCCTGCATCGACAGGTTGCGGCGCAGCGTGCGCAATTGGTCCTCTTTGATGATCGGGACGAGGTGTTCGATCGCTGCGACCTCGATCGCCTCGCGCAGGAAGGCGCCCTCGCGGATCTCGCGCATGGACAGGCGGGCGACGAAACTGCCGGCCTGGGGAACGATGTCGATCAGGCCCTCGGCCGCGAGGCGGGTGACGGCCTCGCTGACGGGCGAGCGGGACACGCCCAGCTGTCGACAGATTTCCTCCTTCCGAAGGGCGCTGCCCGGTGCGATGCGCAAAGCCACGATCGCCTCGCGCAGGGCAAGGTAGGTCCGACGCGCAAGCGTTCCGTCATAGTGGTCCAACCGCCGCAGCGCGGTCGGATCGAAGGCGGGAGGCGCGCGCGACATGCTAGCATATTAGCCGTGCGGCCCGGACGCGGCAATCGTGCGGCCCGGGCCGCGACGCATGCTTTGCGTCCATGCGGCTTCGCTGGCTAAGGTTCCAGATGACGGTGGCCCGCATGGCGCCGGTGATCGCATTTCGAAGGCAGGACATCACATGACCCGTTTCGCCGCCATCGGCATCGACCACGGCCACGTCTTCAACCATATCGCGGGCCTGGTCGCGGCGGGGGCCACCTTCGCGGGCTACGACCCGGTCAGCACGGCGCCCGACCTGATCGCGGCGCTGGCGCAGGCCTATCCCGACGTGCCGCAGATCGATGCGGAGACCCTGCTGGCCGATCCGGGGATCGAGGTGGTCAGCATCTGCGCCGTACCGCGCGATCGGACGGCGCTAGCGGTCCGGGCCATGCGGGCGGGCAAGGACGTGATGCTGGACAAGCCCGCCGTCACCACCTTCGTCCATCTGGACCAGGCGCGCGCGGCAGTCGCCGAGACGGGGCGCATCTTCTCGGTCTGCTTTTCGGAGCGGCACTGCGTGCGCGCGGCGGTGAAGGCCGGGCATCTGGTGGCCGAGGGACGGATCGGCCGGGTGGTCCAGACCGTCGGACTGGGCCCCCACCGCAAGGCCACGATGAACGCCCGGCCCGACTGGTTCTGGGACATGGACGCCATCGGCGGCATCATCAACGACATCGCCAGCCACCAGGTGGACCAGTTCCTGCACTACACCGGTTCGGACGATGCCGAAGTCGTGACGGCCCAGGTCGGCAACTTTGCCACGCCGGACCATCCGGGGTTCCAGGATTTCGGGGATTTCGTGCTGCGGTCGGATCGCGCGACGGGATACGTCCGCGTCGACTGGTACACACCTGCGGGTCTGTCGGTCTGGGGCGACGGGCGGCTGACGATTCTTGGGACGGAGGGGTATATCGAGATGCGCAAATACGTCGATATCGGCGGGCGGGCAGGGGGCGATCACCTCTTCCTCGTCGATGCCGAAGGTGTTGACCGCGTGGATTGCGCGGACACCCCGCTGGAGTATTTCGACGCCTTTCTGGCCGATGTGCGCGATCGGACCGAAACGGCGATGACCCAGCGGCACGTCTTCGACGTCTGCCGCATCGCGCTGGAGGCGCAGGCCCGCGCGCAGGTCATCACCGGAGGGATTCCATGACCGACAGGTTGAACGTCGCGGTCGTCGGCGCGGGCATCGCCGCGCTGCACCTGGCCGCGTTCCGCTGGACCGAGCGGTTCTTCGACGTGCGGGTCCTGTGCACGCGCGACGACCCCCGGGCGGGCGGCCTGATGCAGGAATACGGGATCCCCGAGCATGTGGAGGATTTCGACGCCCTTCTGACGCGTGCGGATATCGATGTCATCGACATCTGCACGCCCCCCGATCGCCATTTCGCGATGTGCGAGAAGGCACTGCGCGCAGGCAAGCACGTCATCTGCGAAAAGCCGCTGTTCGGATCGGTGGCCGAATGCGACCGGATGTCCGAGATCGAGCGCGAGAGCGGACGGCGCCTGATGCCGATCTTCCAGTACCGCTACGGCAGCGGGTTGCAGAAGCTGCGGATGCTGGTCCGAGCGGGTCTGACGGGCCAGCCTTTCCTGACCACGATCGAGACCCATTGGTGGCGCGACGCCGATTACTATGCCGTCGACTGGCGTGGCCATTGGGCGGGCGAGCTGGGGGGCGGGCTGCTGGGCCACGCGATCCATGCACATGACATGCTGACCTATATCCACGGGCCGTGCGATCAGGTGTTCGCACACGTCGCGACGCTGGTGAATGAGATCGAGGTGGAAGATACCGCCGCGTTGTCGATCCGGATGGCGAACGGCTCGCTGGCGGCGCTGTCGATGACACTGGGCTCGCGCGAGGAGGTCAGCCGCCTGCGCTTTGCCTTTCGCGACCTGACCGCCGAGAGCATCCGCGCGCCCTATCATGCGCAGCGCGATCCCTGGACCTTCGTCTGCGGCGATGCGGCGCATCAGGAACGCGTGGATGCCGCGCTGGCGACGTACGAGGCGAAGGAAGACGGCTATACACGTCAGTTCGAACTTCTGGCCGAGGCGCTGGCCGGGGGCCGCCCGCCGCCGGTGACCATCGCCGATGCGCGCGCCTCGATGGAGCTGGTGACGGCGGCCTATGCCTCGCATCGCGACGGCATTCCGCACGCACTGCCGATCACGCCGGCGCATCCGCTCTATGCGTCGTGGCGGCCGGGATAACGCATCGGGCATGGCGCGCGGTCAGGGCGGGCATCCGCGATCCCGGCGACGATGGTTTCAGGCCATTCCCGCCCGTGGACCGCATCCAGCAGGACGATGAGCGTCGCGCGGTTATCGCGCCGACTTGCGGCGAGGCGCCGTGTCAGGGAGTCCGTCCTCCGCGCGCAACCTGCCGATCCGGTCCGCGCCCGCTTGCCTTTGAGGCGATCATGCGCGCGACCCCAGGCGATAGGCCTCGACGGCCAGGTCGCGGGCGAGAAGCTGCCCCAATCGTGCGGCGTCCCTGCGATCGAACAAGCCACGCCCGACCTGGCGGGCCAGGTGGATTGCAACCGCGCGCCGCCACAGGTCGTGACGCGCCGGGATCGACAGGAAAGCCCGCGTGTCGTCGTTGAACCCTGCGAGGTTGCGATAGCCGGCCGTTTCGACGACCTGGTCGAAGTAGCGCAGGATGCCGTTCAGGCTGTCGTGGAACCACCATGGCGGACCGAGCCGGAGTGCCGGCCAATGCCCCGCCATCGGGGCCAGTTCGCGCGCATAGGCGGTTTCGTCCAGGGTGAAGGCGATGATCGTCAGGGATGCGTCGTTGCCGACGCGGTTCAACAGCGCGTCCAGGCCCCCGACCCAATCCGTCCGCTGCGGAATGTCGGCGCCCATGTCGGCACCGAACCGGTCGCGCAGTGCATGGTTGGTGGATCGGCGCGATCCGGCGTGGATCTGCATGACAAGCCCGTCGTCCAAAGACATCTGCGCCATCTCGATCAACACGTGGCCGTAGAAACGGGCGGCCCCGTTCGCATCGATCGTGCCGCGGCGCGCGTCGTCGAACAGCGCCGTGACGTCCGCACACGAAAGCCAGCGGGTCGCGAGGACCGGCACGTCATGGTCGGTGGCTGTGGCGCCGGCTTCGATAAATTGGCGCCGCCGTTCGCGCAGCGCATCCATATAGGCGTCGTAGTCCGTGATGTCCTGCCCGACGCATTCTCCGAGCCGCACGATCCCCTCGGCAAAGCCCGGCCGTGCCGGGTTCAGGACGGCGTCCGGCCGGAAGGTCGGGATCAGCCGGGTCGCGTGGCCCGTGCTGGCGAACTCGCGGTGGTGTTGCAGGTCGTCGAGTGCGCCGTCGGTCGTCGCCAGAATCTCGATCCCGAACCGGTCGAGGAGCGCGCGCGGGCGGAAGGCCGGATCCTTCAGGCGCGCGTCGATCTGGTCGTAGATATCCATTGCAGTCGCCGGGGTCAGCGGTTGATCCACGTTAAAGCACTGGCGCAGGGCGTGTTCCATCCAGCTTCGGCTGGGCGTGCCGAGGAAGGCGTCCCAGTGTTCGGCCAAGCGGGCGAAGGCACGCCGCGGCTCGAACGGGGCGCCGCCGATGCCGAGCTCCGCCAGATCGACGCCCCGGCTGTAGAGCATGCGGAACACGTAGTGGTCCGGCGTCACCAGCAGGCTGGCCGGATCGCCGAACGGGGCATCGCGCGCAAACCAGGCCGGGTTGGTATGGCCGTGCGGCGACACGATCGGCAGATTGGCGAGCGGTTCATAGATGTCGCGTTCGGCGGGCGAGAGGTCGATTGGCTGCGGCACGGCGGTCCTTCCGCGATTGGCCCCACGCGTTCAGGGCGATATTACGGATGCAGTATGTTCGAACGGGCCGGCCGGGAACAACCGCAGCGGCACGACACGTGGGGATGATCGACAGGCGCAGGACGGCCCGGACGGACGGCAGCGTCAAGGTTCGGCCCGGCGCGATGGCATGCCGGTCCCTATGCCGATGCGACCCGACGCCCGGTCAGTCGCGATCCTCCGTCCGTTCGACCTGTCGCGAATACGGGTCCGTCGGTGTGTGGAGTCGGAGGTGGCGGATGAAGGCGCGCGCGATCCGCGGCAGGGGGCGGCGACTGCTGATGACGAAATGGGTGCGATAGCGGATCGGGCTGTCGAAGGGCACGAAGGCCAGGTCCCGCGAGCGGTAGAGGTGAAGGGGAAACGGGTTGACCACGGACAGGCCAAGCCCCGCGCCGGCCAGGTCGGCGGCGGCGAAGGATGTCGTGACCTCGGCCACGATCCGGGGGGTGGCGCCCGCGCGCGCGAGGACGCGTTCGAGTTGGCCGCGGCGGGCGTGACGGGCGGCGAGCGCGATCAGGTCCTGCCCGTCGAGGTCGGCGGGCGTCACGACCGACCGGCCGGCGAGCGGATGACCGGCGGCCATCACGCAGACCGCGCTGCTCTGGCGAAAGGGCACCTGCTTGAGGTCGGCACGGGTCAGTTCCGTGCCGATCAGCCCGAGGTCGAAGCGGTCGGCGATGATCTCGCGGGCGAGATCGTCCGAGGAGGCGACCTCCAGGCTTACGAAGAAGCTGCGGTTGGCCTTCAGAAAGGTCCCGATCTGCTCGACCAGGAAGCGGTGGGCATAGCTCGGTGGCGCGATGAGGCGGAGCGTCTCCTGCACGTTCTCCTCGGGGCCGTCGATCCGCGACAGCGCCTCGAAGAGCGGATCCAGCCGAAGGTTCAGGCGCACCGCCTCCTGCGTGGGCTGCAGGCGGCCGGCCTCGCGGGTGAACAGCGTCACCGACTGGCGTGCCTCCAGGTTCGAGATGGACCGGCTCACCGCCGATTGCGACAGGCCCAGACGACGCGCGGCCTCGGCCGTGGTTCCGGTCTGAAGAACGGCGCGCAGGGCGTCGTATTCGCGCAGACTGTGCCAGCGACGGGGGGCGGACGTGTCGTGACGATCGGGCATGGCGACTAGGTCAATGATAAAAACTCATGGCATTTACTATGACGTTATGCGGCGAATGTCGTCTAGGCTCTCTCCGAGGGGTGGGGATTCCATGGACGACACGGCGCCATTCATCTTCGACGGCCACAATGACCTGCTGTCCAAGCTGTGGCGCGCGGGCAGCATGGCGGCACTCGACGAGGTGTCGACGGGGCGTGACGGCGCCATCGACGCGATCAAGGCACGCGCCGGCGGGTTCGGCGGAGGGTTCTTCGCCGTCTGGGTTCCTTCGCCGGCGGCGATGGACCTCGAAGCCCTGTTCGAGCTGATGCGCCAGCCCTCCTACGATATCGCGCTGCCCGACCCGGTCGAATGCGAAGACGCGCTGCCCGTCGTCCTGGGCCAGATGGCCGTGCTGTTCGCCTTGGAACGCAAGGGCGTCGTGCGGGTCTGCCGAAGCGTCGCCGACATCCGCGCGGCGCGGGCACAGGGCGTCATGGCGGCGATCCTGCACATGGAGGGGGCCGAGGCCATCGACGTGGACCTGCACGCGCTGGACGTGTTCCATGCCGCGGGGCTGCGGTCGCTGGGGCCGGTCTGGTCGCGGTCGACCATGTATGGCCACGGCGTGCCCTTCCGCTACCCGTCAGGCCCCGATATCGGCACCGGCCTGACGGATCACGGCCTGCGCCTGGTGCGCCGCTGCGACGAGCTGGGGATCATGGTCGACCTCAGCCACCTGAACGAGGCGGGGTTCTGGGACGTGGCACGCCATTCGACGAAGCCGCTGGTCGCGACCCATTCCAACGCCCACGCGCTGTGCACGCATTCGCGCAACCTGACCGACGGTCAGCTGGCCGCGATCCGCGACAGCGACGGCATGGTGGGCCTGAACTTCGCCGTGTCGTTCCTGCGGGAGGACGGCCGCAAGATCGCCGACACGCCGGTCGAGACGATGTTGCGCCATCTCGACCATCTGCTGGACGGGCTGGGCGAAGACCGGGTCGGCCTCGGCTCGGACTATGACGGGGCGATGGTGCCGGAGGCGTTGGACGACGTCTCGACGCTGCCCATCCTGCGGCGAGCCATGCGCGACCACGGATACGGCGAGGACCTTATCGAGAAGATCTGCCACGGCAACTGGCTGCGGCTGCTCGCGCGGACCTGGGGCACCGAAGACCCCGGACGCGACCAACAACAAGGAGAGAGAGAATGACGTTCTTCACACGCACACTCGCGGGGGTCGGCCTGGCGGCCACGCTTCTGACGGGAACGGCCACGCTGACGCTGGCGCAGACGCCCGACAACATGCTGGTCATCGCCAACCGCATCGACGACATCACGTCGCTCGACCCGGCCGAGAGCTTCGAGTTCGCCGGCTCCGACGTCAGCCGCAACATCTACCAGAAGCTGGTGAACTTCGATCCCGGCGACCTGGACGCGGGCTACCAGCCCGAGGTGGCCGAGAGCTGGGAGGTGAGCGAGGACGGCCGCACCATCACCTTCACCATCCGCGACGGGCTGACCTTCCATTCGGGCAACCCGGTCCGGGCCGAGGATGTCGAGTTCTCGCTGCGCCGGGTGGTCGAGCTGAACCTGACGCCGGCCTTCATCCTCACGCAGTTCGGTTTCACCGCCGACAACGTCGAGGAGACGATCGTGGCGGACGGCAACACCGTGACAATCGTCACCGACAAGCCCTACGCGACGTCGTTCGTGCTCAACTGCCTGACCGCGACCATCGGCGGTATCGTCGACAAGGAGCTGGTGCTGGCCAACGAGCAGGACGGCGACCTGGGCAACAACTGGCTCAAGACCAACTCCGCCGGGTCGGGGGCCTACAAGCTCGTCTCCTGGACCCCGAACGAGAGCGTAACGCTCGAATCCAATCCCGATTACTACCTCGGCTCGCCCTCGATGGAGCGGGTCATCGTGCGCCACGTCCAGGAAAGCGCGTCACAGCGTCTGCTGCTGGAGCGGGGCGACATCGACATGGCGCGCAACCTCAACCCCGAGGACATCGCCGGCGCCCGCGAGGCCGAGGGCGTCAAGATCCACGACGAGTTGCGCGGTCGTCTGATGTACGTGGCTTTGAACCAGAAGCATCCCGAGCTGTCAAAGCCCGAGGTGCGCCAGGCCATCAAGTACCTGATCGACTACGAGGGCATGGAGGGCAGCTTCCTCGACGGGCAGTACACGATCCACCAGAACTTCCTGCCCCAGACCTTTCTGGGCGCGGTGGACGAAAACCCGTTCAGCCTGAATGTCGAGCGCGCGAAGGAACTGCTGGCCGAGGCCGGCGTCGAAAGCATGGAGCTGGAGGTCGGCGTTCGCGAGGCGCAGGAGCGGATCGAGATCGCCCAGACGCTGCAGAACACCTTCGCGCAGGCGGGCATCACGCTGAACATCACGGTTGGGACGGCCAAGCAGATCCTCGGCCGCTACCGGGCACGCGAACTCGACGTCTATCTCGGCGCCTGGGGGCCGGATTACCCGGACCCGCACACCAATGCCGGCACCTTCGCCTACAATCCCGACAACAGCGACGAGGCCAATGCCACCGGCCTGCTGGCCTGGCGCAACGCCTGGGACACGGGCGGGCTGACCGAGAAGGTCGAGGCCGCCGTGGTCGAGAACGACCGCGAGATGCGCCAACAGATGTACGCGGACATTCAGGCCGAGTTCCGGGAGACCTCGCCCTTCGCGATTATGTTCCAGAAGATCGAACAGGCCGCGATGCGTGACAACGTCGAGAACGTGAACCTCGGCGGCGCGACCACCGCCGTCAGCTATTGGGTGATCGAGAAGTGATCCCGTGGGCAGGGGCCGTGGGGCCCCCGCCACTCCAGACATCGAAGGGGGCGTCCGCGCCCCTTTCCCGACGCCATTGGGACGGAGCCCCATGACCGCCACCCCCGACGCCCCGCGACGCAGGCGCGCGCCCCTCGCCCCCTGGTTCACCGGCGCGTTGCGGACGCTGGGATCCATCGCGGCGACGATGCTGGGGCTGCTTTTCGTGACGTTCCTCATCGGGCGCGTCATGCCCATCGATCCGGTCCTCGCCATCGTGGGCGAGCGCGCCTCGCAGGAGACCTACGACCAGGTCTATCGGCAACTGGGCCTCGACCAGCCGATGATCGTGCAGTTCGCCTACTACATCTGGGACGTGGTGCGCGGCGAATTCGGCATGTCGCTCCTTAACGCGCGCCCCGTGGCTGAGGACATCGCCCGCGTCTTTCCCGCCACGCTGGAATTGGCGACGATCGGCGTCCTCATCGGCATCGTCTTCGGCATCCCGCTGGGCGTGATCTCGGCCGTGCGCCAAGGCAGCTGGATCGACCAGATCGCACGCGTCGTGGCGCTGGTGGGCTATTCGATGCCGATCTTCTGGCTGGGCCTGATCGGTCTGCTGATCTTCTACGGCATCCTGGGCTGGGTCGGCGGGCCGGGGCGGCTCGACATCTTCTATCAGGGCATCGTCCCCGACCGGACCGGCATGATCCTGATCGACAGCGCCATCGCCGGAAACTGGGACGTTTTCCGCAACGCGTTTAGCCACATCGTCCTGCCGGCATCGCTGCTGGGCTACTACTCGCTGGCCTATATCAGCCGTATGACGCGGTCCTTCATGCTGGAGCAGCTGAGCGCGGAATACGTGACGACGGCCCGCGTGAAGGGCATGTCGGAATGGTCCGTCATCTGGGGCCACGCCTTCCGCAACATCCGCGTCCAGCTGATCACCGTCATCGCGCTGAGCTATGCGAACCTTCTGGAAGGGTCGGTCCTGACGGAAATCATCTTCGCCTGGCCCGGCATCGGCAGCTACATCACGACCGCGCTTCTGTCGGCGGACATGAACGCGGTGCTCGGCGGGACGGTCGTGGTCGGTTTGATCTTCATCTGCCTCAACATCTTCTCGGACCTGCTCTACCGGGTCTTCGATCCGAGGTCGAAATGAGCGACGTATCCACGATCCATACCGGATGGCGTGCCTGGCTGACGACCGACACGCCCGCCTCGCGCAGGCAGGCGAAGGCGGCGGCGATCTACCAGGGCTGGCTGAACTTCCGGTCGAACACGCTGGCCATGATCGGGCTGGGCATCCTTGTCCTGTTGCTGGCTGTCGCGGCCTTCGCGCCGCTTCTGGCGCCGCATGACTGGATGGCGCAGGACCTGGGCAACCGGTTGCAGCCGCTGGGCACGCCAGGCCACCCGCTGGGCACAGACAGCTTGGGGCGCGACATCCTCAGCCGCCTGATCTACGGCAGCCGGATCACGCTCTACATCGTCGCGCTGGTCGCGCTGATCGCGCCGGTCGCGGGGCTGCTGGTCGGCACCGTCGCGGGGTATGTCGGCGGGTGGACGGACACCGTGCTGATGCGGATCACGGATATCTTCCTGGCCTTTCCGCGCCTCGTGCTGGCGCTCGCCTTCGTCGCGGCCCTGGGGGCGGGGATCGAGAACGCCGTGATCGCCATCTCACTGACCGCCTGGCCACCCTATGCCCGCATCGCGCGGGCCGAGACGCTGACGATCCGGTCGTCGGACTACATCAGCGCGATCCGTCTGCAGGGCGCGGGGCCGCTTCGCATCATCACCAAGCATATCTGGCCGCTTTGCGTCTCGTCGCTGATCATCCGGGTGACGCTGGACATGGCGGGGATCATCCTGGCCGCGGCCGGCCTCGGGTTCCTCGGCCTCGGCGCGCAGCCGCCCAGCCCCGAATGGGGCGCCATGATCGCCGAGGGGCGGCGCTTCATCCTCGATCATTGGTGGGTGGCCACCATGCCGGGGCTCGCCATCTTCACGGTCAGCCTTGCCTTCAACCTGCTGGGTGACGGCCTGCGCGACGTCCTGGATCCCAAGAGCGGGGGGCATTCATGACCGCCGATCCGCTGCTGGAGGTAGAGAACCTCCGCGTTCGCTTTCCCACCCGTCAGGGACTGTTCGACGCCGTCCGGGGGGTCTCCTTCACGCTGGGGCGGGAGCGCCTGGGCATCGTCGGCGAGAGCGGGTCGGGAAAATCCATGACCGGTCGCGCCATCCTGCGCCTGATCCGTCCGCCGGGCCGGGTCGAGGCCGACCGCATCGCACTCGAAGGGATGAACCTGCCGGACCTGTCCGAGGCCGAGATGCGCCGCGTGCGCGGTCAGCGCATCAGCATGGTCATGCAGGACCCGAAATTCAGTCTGAATCCGGTGATGCGGGTGGGCGACCAGTTGATCGAAGCCTACCGCCTGCACGCGCGTGGCAGCCGTCGCGACGCCCATGCCAAGGCCGTCGAGATGCTGGAGGCGGTGTCGATCAACGATCCCGACCGCGTCATGCGTGCCTATCCGCACGAGGTCTCGGGCGGGATGGGCCAACGCATCATGATCGCGATGATGCTGATCCCCGATCCGCAGATCCTGATCGCGGACGAACCGACCAGCGCGCTCGACGTCTCGGTCCAGCGGCAGGTGCTGACGATCATGGACGATCTGGTGCGCGACCGGGGCATGGGCCTGATCTTCATCAGCCACGACCTGAACCTGGTCGCCGATTTCTGCGACCGCGTGCTGATCATGTATGCCGGTCGCGTGGTCGAAACCTGCGATGCGAACCACCTGCACGAGGCGACGCATCCCTATACGCGCGGCCTGCTGAACGCCCTGCCGCGGCTGGATCGGCCGGTTGCGAAACTGTCGGTGCTGGAACGCGACGCGGCCTGGGCCGACGCGCCGTCGGTGGCGTCGTGACCGCGATCGAGATCGACGGGCTGAACGTCTGGTTCGGCGAGGGGCGCGACCGCGTCGATGCCGTGCGAGGCGCCACGTTCACGGTGGCGGAGGGGCGCAGCTTCGGCCTGGTGGGCGAAAGCGGGTCGGGCAAGTCCACCATCCTGCGGGCGATCACCGGCCTGGCGCCGAACTGGTCGGGGCGGATCGGGATCGAGGGGATTGTGCTGTCGGGCGCCCGTCGAAACCGGGACTTCTACAAGCGCGTACAGATGGTGTTCCAGGATCCCTATGCCTCGCTGCATCCCCGCCATTCGGTCGACCAGGTCCTGTCCGAGACGCTGCACCTGCACGGCATCGCCGATATCGACCGTCGCGTTCCGAAGCTTTTGGACGATGTGGGGCTCGGGCCCCGATTCCGGTTCCGCTATCCGCACCAGCTCTCCGGTGGGCAGCGCCAGCGCGTGGCCATTGCCCGTGCCCTGGCCGGCGAGCCGGATATCCTGCTGCTGGACGAGCCGACTTCGGCCCTCGACGTGTCAGTGCAGGCCGAGGTCCTGAACCTGCTGACCGACCTGCGGGCGGAACGGGGGCTGACCTACCTCATGGTCTCGCACGACCTGCCGGTGGTGGGGCACATGTGCGACGAACTCGCGGTCATGCGCGGCGGCGAGATCGTGGAGGTCATGGACGTCGCGCAGCTACGCAACATGACGCCGTCGCATCCGTATACCCGGGATCTGATCGCCGCCTCGGTGACTTAATCGAAGCCGGGCGCGCGGAGGCAGGGTGCTGTGACGCGTGTCGATGGGCGAATGGGCGGGTGACGTGATACGGTGACGACGATGTCCCGCCCATCAGCCTGTGGATCGGAAGAAGGGGAGCCATTGATGAACGCTGTCGCTCCGTGGCCGGATATCCCGTACGACGCATGGCAGGAGACTTGCGGCGCGCTGCACCTATGGTGTCAGATCGTCGGCAAGTACCGGCTGCGGCACGCCCCTTGGGTCAACCATTCTTGGCATGCCACGCTCTATGTCACGTCGCGGGGCCTGACGACCGGGCCGATCCCCGACCGCCAAGTTCCCGTCACGGTCTCCTTCGATTTCTGCGATCATCACCTGGTCGTCGAGGCGGCCGGTGGGCAAAGGTCCGCGTTCGACCTCGAGGCCATGAGCGTCGCTGAATTCCGCGCCCGTTTCGGGGCGGCGGTCGAGGCGCTTGGCGGCGATTGCGACATTCACGGGCGTCCGAACGAACTGCCCGACCCGATCCCGTTCGCGGAGGACACCGCGACCCGGCCCTATGACGCCGAGGCGGTGCAGCGGTTTCATCGGGCGCTGCTCTGCGTCCAAGACGTCTTCGAGCGGTTCCGAACCGGGTTTCACGGCAAGGTCTCGCCCGTGCATCTGTTCTGGGGGTCCTTCGATCTTGCCGTGACGCGGTTTTCGGGTCGCAGGGCCCCGCCGCATCCGGGCGGCATGCCCTATCTTCCCGACATCATCACGCGCGAGGCCTACAGCCACGAAGTCTCGTCGGCGGGATTCTGGCCCGGCGCCGGCGCCGGCGAGGCGATGTTCTATTCCTACGCCTATCCGACGCCGAGCGGCATGTCGGACCGACCTGTGACGCCGAAGGCCGCGGTCTGGAACGCCGAACTGGGCGAGTTCCTTCTGCCCTATGACGCCGTGCGAACGGCCGACGATCCGGCTGGCACGCTCTTGGCATTCCTGCAATCGACCTATGACGCGGCAGCCGACACCGCCGGCTGGGACCGCCCGGCGCTGGAGCGTGCGTTGGGCCGCCGCGGCACGCCACCCGCCGAAGAGGGCCGATAAGCCACGAGCGAAGGAACCTGAGCCGCTGTTCCGGGGCGGCGGCCGGACCGATTGCACCGCGCGGGTTTGACCGCGACGCCCATGGTCACCGAAAGCAATCCGACGCGATTTCGCGCCGGCGGGCCAAGGTGCAGCCCGGGATGGTTCATTGAGACCACGGCACTGGACCAGCGCAAAGGTCTCCTCCTATGCGTGACTTGCCAGACCGATGATCACGATAGAACGGCGATTTTTCTCATGCGGGGGCCATACTGCCCAGCTTCGGTGGATAACATTCACTGATGCGCCAGCCAGCCGGCGACGGATTGCGCCATCATTTCGCTCAGGGTCTTTCGCACCTCATGGCGATACGGCGCACTCTGCCTCAACCCCTTCGGGAAGAGCGCCGGCAGATCGAACAAGGCGCCTGCGATCGCGTCGGCATCGCCCAGGCCTTCGAGCTTGCGTGCGATCTCGCTCTCGCGCGGATCGCGAAGGGCGTAGCGCGCTCCGTCGTCATGTCGTCCCAGGCAGTACCGCATCCACAAGGCCGTCGCATGCGCGAAGGGTCGCGGATCGCCTCCGGTGCGGAGTCCGTCCATCGCGGGCGCAAGGATGCGCTGGGGGAGCTTTTCGGTCCCGTCCATCGCGATCTGATAGGTCTCGTGCGCGAGGTTCGGGTTCTCGAACCGGCGGGCCAGTTCCTGCGCGTATTCGTGAAAGTCGATGCCATCGAGGGGATCGAGCGTCCTGGCCGCCGCGTCCAGATGCCGGCGCACCATCGCGGACAGCGCCGGATCCCGCATGACGTCCCGAACATGGGTCTTTCCGGTAAGGAAGCCCCCATAGGCCAGCATCGAATGCGTGCCGTTCAGCATCCTCAGTTTCATCCTTTCGTACGGGGCGACGTCCTCGACGAACAGGGCGCCGCCAGCCTCCCAGGCTGGACGACCGGCAGGAAAGCGGTCCTCGATCACCCATTGCGAGAACGTTTCGGCTTCGACAGCGGCGTGATCGTCGCAACCCAACATCCGGCGAACCCGCACCGGAAGGTCGTCGCCGGGCGCCGGTGTGATGCGATCGACCATCGACGAAGGGAAAGCCACCGTGCCGGCGATCCAGTCGCGAAGTCGGGCATCGCGCCGCCCCGCGAAATCAAGGATCAGCCCGCGGGTCAGCGCGCCATTGCCGGGAAGGTTGTCGCAACTCAGCACCGTGAACGGTTCCACACCTGCGTCACGGCGGCGGGCCAGGGCCCGCACCAAGAGACCTGCGAGGCCGGTGGGCGCATCGGGATAAGCGAGGTCGTGGGCGATCGCGGGATGCGACAGGTCCGCGCCGCCCGTCGCGCGATCGATGCCATAGCCCTTTTCGGTGACGGTGATCGTCACGATCCGCGTTGCCGGTTCGGTCAGCGCCGCGCGCACCGCCTCGGCGTCCCCATGGGCGTGGGCGAGGGCGCGCGCGACGGAGCCGACCACGCGGGCCGTACTGCCCGAAACCCCCGACGAGATCACCGTGAAGAGCCCGTTCTGCGCGCGGAGTTCCTCCACCGCGCGGGCCGAGCGCAGGCTGACCGCCGCAATACGCCAGTCGCCGCCCTCGGCCGCGAGCGCATCGTCGGTATAGACCGCCTGGTGGGCCTTGTGGAACGCGCCGAGCCCCAGATGAACGATGCCCACGCCATGTGCGTCGCGGTCGTAGGCCGGGACGGCGATGTCGTCGGCAATGTCGTCCCGCCGGCTGAGCCGGGTCACGCGTGCGTCCTTTCGCGGCTGAGCGCCGCGATCACCCCCCGAAGTTCGGCAAGGCCCTTGAGCCGACCGATCGCGGGATAGCCCGGCTGGGCCTTGCGGGATTTGTCGTCGAGAATGTCCTGCCCGTGATCGGGGCGGAACGGGATCGACGCGTCGGCGCGCCCGGCCTGCCGACGCCGCTCCTCCTCCCGCAGAACGGACGCGACGACGGCCACCATGTCGGTGTCGCCGCCCAGATGCTCGGCCTCGTGAAAGGAGCCGGGTATGATCCGGCCCTCGCGCGAGACGTTGCGCAGGTGCAGGAAGTGGATGCGGTCGCCAAGGCGGTCGATCATGCCGGGCAGATCGTTGTCGCCCCGCGCGCCCAGCGATCCGGTGCAAAGCGTGATCCCCGAGGCGGGGCTCGGCACCGCATCCATGATCCGGGCGTAATCGTCCTCTGTCGACATGATGCGCGGAAGACCCAGAAGCGGGAAGGGCGGGTCGTCGGGATGACAGCACAGGCGCATGCCCAGATCCTCGGCGACAGGCGCCACTACGGAAAGGAACGCCGCAAGGTTCTGGCGCAAGGCATCGGGACCGATCTGCGCATAGTCCCGAAGAAGGGCCCTCACATCGGCCAGCGAAAAAGACTCCGCAGCGCCGGGCAGTCCGAAGACGACATTGCGCGCCATCGCCTCGCGATCATCGGCCGACATCGCATCGAACCGGCGCCTGGCCTCCGCCCGCAGTTCGGCGTCGAAATCCAGTTCGGCGTCTTCCCGTTCCAAGATGTAGAGATCGAAGGCGGCGAAGTCGGCCAGATCGAAGCGCATGCAGGTCGCACCGCTTTCGACCTCGTAGGCCAGGTCCGTCCGGGTCCAGTCGAGCACGGGCATGAAATTGTAGCAGACCGTCTCGATGCCTTCGGTGGCAAGATTGCGCAGGCTTTGGATATAGGTGTCCACATGCGTGCGCCAGGCGCCCGAGCGCGTCTTGATGTCTTCCGAGACCGGGAGGCTTTCCACGACGGCCCAATCGAGCATCGAGGGGCGGCCATCGCGGCGTTGCGCGATCTCGGCCTTGCGGGTGGCGATCGCCTCGCGTGACCAGACCTGGCCGGTCGGAACGTGGTGCAGCGCCGTGACGATGCCGGCCGCCCCGGCTTCACGCACGTCGTCGATACTGACGAGGTCCTTCGGTCCGAACCATCTCCAGGTTTCGCGCATGCCATCCTCCCGTGATCCCGCAGTCGTCCGACATTACCGTTGTTAACTTGTATGGCAGTATGGTAGCAAGCCCGGGGGAGGAATGATCGATGCTCAAGGAGCCGGCCCTTGCGGCGATTGAAATCGACCCGATGCGGCCGATTGCCCCGCAACTGCGTCGGCTGCTGCGCGAGCGGATCATTCGTAACGAACTGAGCGCCGATCAGAAGATCTCCGAGTCCGAGATTGCCGAGCAGTACGGCGTGAGCCGACAGCCCGTGCGGGAGGCGTTCATCAGGCTGGTCGACGAGGGCCTCGTCACCGTCCTGCCGCAGCGCGGGACCCGGATCCGGCGGATCGGTCTGGCTGCAGTGCACGATGCACGGTTCATCCGCGAGGCGGTCGAAGCCGATATCGTCACCTTGCTGGCCGAGCGACCGGGTCTGGTCCCCGTGGCCGACCTGCGCGCCATTCTGGCCGACCAGCGGCGTATCGCCGGTGCTGATCCGCGGGACTTCATCGCGTCCGACGAGGCGTTCCACCGGACGTTGGCCGAAGCCGCGGGCAAGGCGGGTATCTGGCAGCGGGTGCAGGGGTTGAAGGCGCAGATGGACCGCGTGCGTTTCCTGTCGCTCGAACGATTCCACGTCCGAAAGCTCATCGACCAGCACGAGGCCATCGTCGACGGCATCGCCGCGGGCCATGTCGCCGCGGCCCAGCGCGCCCTTCGACTGCATCTGCGCGAGGTCCTGAAGGACTTGCCCTTCATCGCAAAGGAAAACCCCGACGTCTTCGACGCCCTTCCGGAAGGCAGCGAGGAGCGGGTGGTAAGACTCAAAGGAGGAGACCCAGAATGAACTTTACCAGAACGCTTTGCGCGATCGCGGCCCTTGTCGCCCTGTCGGGCCCACTTGCGGCGCAGGAA
This sequence comes from Jannaschia sp. S6380, assembly GCF_023015695.1. NCBI lineage: Bacteria > Pseudomonadati > Pseudomonadota > Alphaproteobacteria > Rhodobacterales > Roseobacteraceae > Jannaschia > Jannaschia sp. S6380. The sequence goes on along the minus strand of NZ_JALKAS010000001.1, from coordinate 825,443 downwards.
CGCACGCTGCAACTCGGCCACCTGGCCAACGAGGACAATTCCTGGCATCAGGCATCGTTGCGCTTCGCCGAGGAGGTCGACCGGCTTACCGAGGGGCGCATCGCCGTCGAGGTCTTTCCCAACGAGTCCCTCGGCAAGGAGATCGACCTCATCAACGGCATGCAACTCGGCACCGTGGACATGACGATCACCGGCGAGTCGCTTCAGAACTGGGCCCCGATGGCTGCCCTCCTCGCCGTGCCATACGCCTATGGCTCGCTCGAGCAGATGGATGAGATCGCGAGCGGCGAGATCGGCGACGCGATCGAGCAGCAGATCATCGACAACGCGCAGATCCGCCCTCTGGCCTATTTCGCCCGTGGCCCGCGGGAGTTGACATCCAATCGCCCGATCGAGAGCCCGGACGATCTTCAGGGCCTCAAGATGCGCGTTCCCAATGTGCCTCTGTTCGTGGATGTCTGGTCCGCGCTGGGTGCCCAGCCCACGCCGATGGCGTTCTCCGAGGTCTTCACGTCGCTTCAGAACGGCACCATCGACGCGCAGGAAAACCCGCTGGCCCTGATCCGGTCCGCCAGCTTCGACGAGGTCCAAAGCCACGTGAACCTGACCGACCATGTGCGGTCCTGGATATATCTTGCCATTGCGGAGCAGACCTGGAACCAGCTTTCCGACGAGGACAAGCAGGCGCTCCGGGAGGCGGCAGAGATTGCCCAGGAGTATGAGCGCGAGCTCTTCAACGAGAGCCTCGAAGCCGACCGTGCGTATCTCGAGGAGCAAGGCATGACCTTCGTCGAGGTCGATGGCGCCGCCTTCGCCGACGCCGCCCGCGATGCGGTCCTGTCGAATGTCAGCGACGAAATCCGGCCGACCGTCGAGGAGCTCTTCGAGACCCAGTCGCAATAGGCCGAGCGCAACCGGGGCCGCCGAAACCGCCATTGTCGGCGGCCCCGTTTCAATCCCGATTGTCGGAGGCGCGTATCATGCGGTTCGTTCAGATGCTCGAAAACGCGGTCGTCGTCTTATTCCGGCTGCTGGTCGGTCTGGCGTTCGTGGTTCTCATCGTCGCGGTGCTGATACAGGTCGTCGGCCGCTTCAGCGGGGCCTCGCCCGTCTGGACCGAGGAACTGACCCGTTTCGCGCTGCTCTATCTTGCTGCGATCGGCGCGGGCCTCGCGCTGCGGACCGGAGACCTCGTGAACGTGGACATCATATGCGAGGCGCTGCCCGAACGTGCCTCGTGGTGGCTGCGCCTCGTCTCGGCAACGCTGGTCGCCGCACTGGGGATCTACCTGCTGCCGATGGCTTGGCAATACACCAGGATCGGCAACTTCCAGACGTCCCCCGCGCTTGGCCTGCGCATGAGTTACGTGCATGTCACGATGCTTGTCATGCTTGCGCTTCTGGCTTTCTTTGCCGTGTTGCGCATCGTCGGCATGATCGCAGGCGCGAACGACGGCCGCCCCAACACCCTCGTTCCGCGGGAGGACTGACACCTTGGACGTGACAATCCTGTTTCTGGTGTTCGTCGGGGGCCTGGTCATCGGGGTGCCCGTGGCCATCACGCTGGGGCTGTCCTCGCTGGCCTATATCCTCGCCGCGGGCCTGAACCCCGTGGCGATACCGCAGAAGATGTATGCGGGGATGGATATCTTCGTTCTGCTGTCCATCCCGGGCTTCATCCTCGCCGGGAACCTCATGAACCGGGGCGGCATCACCAATCGCATCATCCGTTTCGCCTCGGCGCTTGTCGGCTGGGTCCGGGGCGGCCTGGGTCTGACGAACATTGCGGCGTCCATGCTGTTCGGCGGCATCACCGGCACGGCTGTGGCCGATGCGGCTTCGATCGGGGGCGTGATGATCCCCGGCATGAAGAAGGCGGGATACCCGGCGGATTTCTCGGCGGCCGTCACGGCGGCGTCGTCGACCGTGGGGCCGATCATTCCGCCCTCGGTGCCGATGATCATCGTGGGCTCGCTTGCGGGTATCTCGGTCGGGCAGATGTTCGTGGCCGGCGCGATCCCGGGCATCCTCATGGGGCTGGCCATGATGGTCACGGCCTACATCATCGCCAAGCGCAAGAACTTCCCGCGCCAGGAATGGCGGGGTTGGGGCGAGGTCGTTCGCTCCTTCGGATCGGCTTCCTGGGCATTGGCGATGACCGGGCTGATCATCTACGGGCTGCTTTCGGGTCTCGCCACGCCGACCGAGACCGCGATCGTCGCGTCGGTCTATGCGCTTCTCGTCGGCGGTATCATCTACCGCGAGCTTCCCTGGCGCGCCGTGCCGGGGATCGTCATCGACAGCGCCGTCGCCTCGGCCGGTATCCTGGCGCTGGTCGGTTTCGCCAACGTCTTCGGCTGGATCCTCGTGTCGGAGCACATTCCGCAGATGATCGCGGACGGGGTCCTGTCGATCTCGGACAATCCGTTCTTCGTGATCCTCGTCATCAACCTGCTTCTGCTCTTCGTCGGCATGTTCATGGAGACCATCGCCGCGCTCATCATTCTCTTCGTGCCGCTGTTCCAGCTCGCGTCGGCCGTGGGCATCGATCCGATCCATTTCGCAACCTTCGCCGTTCTGAACCTGATGATCGGCTTGACCACGCCCCCGGTGGGTGTCTGCCTCTTCGTCTGTGCGGGCATCGCACGGCTTCCCCTGGCACCGGTGATCCGCGCCATCTTGCCGTTTCTCGCCACCAACATCCTGGTTCTGCTGGCGGTCAGCTACATCCCGGCCCTTTCGACCTGGCTGCCCCGCCTCGTGGCCAATTGATCCCCGCATCGGAACTTCCGTGACCGACATGTCCGCATCTGCCGTCTCCACGCCAAGGGCGACCTGAGGATCGAAAGGCAGGGCCCGACACCGACGGGACAGGGCGGGGTCACCGTCGCAATCGGCGCGGGCGGAATCTGCGGATCGGACCTGCATCACCGGCAGAAAGGCGACATCGGCACGATCCGCGTGCGGGAGCCGATCATCCGGGGCCGCAAGGCGGCGGGCCATGTCGTCGCCTTGGGAGAGGGCGTCGGCGATCTCTCCGAACGCGATCCGGTGGCCGCGAAGCCCAGTCATCCTTCCGCCGACTGCGGGCAAACGGTCGAATGTCTGCCGGATCAGTTCCGACAATCGATCGGCTGGAATTGGTTGGGCCGGCTGAAGGACCCGCTCTGACCGCTGCGAGGGAGCCTGCGTGGCAGATTTCCACGCTCATGCGTGCCAATGCGCCTCACCTCGAGCCCGCTCGACTGCGCCACTATACGTGGACGAACGCGTGGCAGTCGCTGGCGCGGCACGATCTGCGCGCCGCAGGCCCAAGCTGCTTCAATCTCCTGCTCCCGGAGGAGACGGGCGCATTCTGTCGGGAAATAGTGGCGGAGGGGATGGGCCTGACGTCCAACTTTCTCTGTTCCTTAAGATACTGGAATATATAAAGATTACTATGATCCGCTCGGATTTCGTAGTCGGCTCAACGTCACGGGCGTCATTCCGAGGAACGACGCGATCTGACTGTGAGTGAACAGGGTTTCGTGATCAGGATAGAACCTGCGAAACCACTCGAGCCTCTCCTTGGCTTTGAGTGCGGCGAGGCTCCATTCCCGGCTTGTCTTGCGCTCCAGTTCGGCACGCAAGACGGCATCGGCCCAATCCTCGATCGCGGGCGACCCACGCATCAGGTCCAGCAGGACCGCGGCTTTCACTGATGCGGCTTGTCCCTCTGTCTCTGCTCTCAGGCTGACAAGCGACTTGCCGGCGGCAGTGCGCGCCAGATTGGGCGTGATCACACACGGCCCGATGAAAAAGCCAACGCACACTTCGTGCCCTTCGGCGTCACCGATCAGACTGACCATCTTCCCCGACAACAGGATGTATTCCTTGTCATCGGGATCACCCTGTCGCGCGAGGTGATGGGCTTTCGCAACGGCCTTGGCCTCGAACGCTCCGGCCAAGGTGTGCGCATCGGCGGTGGCCAAGCGGCCGAAAACCCGTGGGTCCTGTGCATGGTTGCTTGCAATCTGCATGTCTGCCGCCCCGTTAACAAAAGACAATGCCTCGCCAGCAAGGTGCCCCTACCAAACACTCATATCCCAAGCGCGACAGGAGTTCTTCAAATGAAAATTGGGCATAGCGGCAAGCTGGCAATCCTATTTGGGCTGGGTGCCATTATGATCTACCTCGTCATGGTGCTGGGACCGCTCCGATATCTGACCGATCTCGCAGTGGTGCTGCCGTTCGATCTGCGACCCACAGGGTATTCACAGGTCGATGCCGCGGTGCTGCTGGAGGCGCTTGGTGAGGCCGGGCGCCAATACTATCTCATGCGCCAGCTCCCTCTGGATACGCTCTACCCGGCATTGCTGGCGCTGACCCTGATATCAACGCTGCGATGGCGTGCCGCCAAGTTCGGGCCGACGTTGATGACCAGGATGGGCGTACCATTGGCTATCCTGGCCGCGACCTTCGACTATCTGGAAAACCTCGGGATAGGCCTGATGCTGCTCGTTGGGGCGGACCCTACGCTGGTACAGGCCTCAAGCACAGCGACGATGCTGAAGTCCGCTCTGACGTCGGCTGCTATACTTGCCGTCGTTGCCGCTGTGGCATCGGTCCTGCTCAGGCGCATGTCGAGGCAGCGCGCTTGACCCGTGCCTCGCGGAATGAGGGACTCGATGCGCTCCGGTTTCGCCCGGCGCGCTCCGAGCCTCCATCCCAAACCGCCAAAACTGACGGAAAACGAGGGGTCTTTGTACCAACGGTCAACTCGATTATGCGCCTGATGCCAGAGCATGGCAGGGAAGCAGACATGTCAGACCAGCCACCCAACGCGCAGCTTGGTGATGTTGCCCTGCCCGCAGGCCCATGTTCTGGACGACGTTGCCGCGCTCGAGGTTGTGACCGAAGTATTTGCTTAGAGAAGCCACGCAAGGTCAGGCAGCCGCGGGTACCGGCTGCGCCTCGGACGGGCGCATGTCCAAAGCGATCACGCCACGGCGGCGGCGGGTCTCGACCGCTTCATGCGCGCGGGCGATCTGTTCCAGCGGAAAGCTTCGCTCGATCACAGGGGCCAGCTTGCCCGCCTCGGCCAGCTCCGCGAGGCGCGTCAGCTGTACTGAATCCGGCTCGGAGATACCGAAGCGCACCGCATGGCCATGGCGCCGCCACGGGACCAGCATCTGCCGCCCCTCGCGCCAGCCGCCCTCGTTCGTGAGATAGCGCCCACCGCGCCGCAGGAGCCCGCGCGCCCGACCGAAATCCAGGTGGCCGATCGTGTCGAACACTGCGTCGAACCTGGCACCCGCTTGCGCGACGTCCTGGCGGGTGTAGTCGATCACCTCGTCCGCGCCGAGGTCGCGCACGAAATCGACGTTCCCGGGCGAGGTCAGCGCCGTTACATGCGCGCCCAGCGCCCTCGCGATCTGAATGCCGGCATGGCCGACCGCGCCCGAGGCGCCGGTGATCAGCACCCGCTCGCCAGGCTGGACTTGGCCCAGATGGCGCAGGAAGTGATCGGCGGTGGCGGCGCCGAAGGGCAGCGCGGCGGCCTGCGCATGGGTCAGACTCAGCGGTTTGGCGGCGATGGCGGCGGTCTCGGGCACGGCGATGTATTCCGCGTGCCCGCCCCGGTTAAGCGCGCCGAAGACCGGCTCGCCAACCGCGAACCGTGCCGTGCCCTCGCCGGTGGCGACCACGATTCCCGAGAAGGTCACGCCTGGCACGACATGGCGGGGGCGGAAGAGGCCCGTTGCCAGCCGCCCGACAAAACGCAGACCCTTCGGGTAGGCCGCGCCGCGCAAGCGCCAGTCGCCCGTGGTGACGGCGGAGGCATGAATGCGCACCAGCACCTCGCCCGGAGCGGGGCGCGGGACGGGCATTGTTTCAAGCGCGATCGCCTCCGGCCCGCCATAGCGACGGGTGGTGGCGGCGGTCATAGTGGCGGGAAGGGATTGGGTCGGGGTTTGGGACTGGAAGTGCATGGGGGCTCCGTGGGGATGGCGTTGCGACCGACCCCGGAATACACCTTCATATACGCATGATGAATTGACCAAAATGGCTTTACGTTTATGCATATATGCATGAATTGGGACATCTTGCGCTTCGACTGGGCCCGCGCTCGGGCCTTTCTCGCCACAGCCGAGACCGGCAGTCTCTCGGCTGCGGCGCGGGTGCTGAAACTGGCTCAGCCCACTGTGGGCAGGCAGGTCGAGGCGCTGGAGCGCGAGCTGGACGTGACGCTATTCGAGCGGATCGGCAAGCGCCTCATCGTCACCCCCGCCGGGCTGGACCTGCTCGAGCATGTGCGCGCCATGGGCGAGGCCGCGCAGAGGGTGGTGCTGACGGCCTCGGGGCGGAGCCAGAGCCTCGATGGCCCAATCCGCATCACCGCCGGAGAGGCGGTCAGCGCGTTCATCCTGCCCCCCGTGCTGGAGAGCCTGCGCGCCGCCCATCCCGATATCGAGATCACCATCGTCGCCACCGGCCAGCAGAGCGATTTGCAACTGCGCGAGGCCGATATCGCGATCCGCAACGCCGAGCCCACTCAAGGCGACCTGATCGCGCGCCGCACGCCCGACCGCTCTGCGGGTTTGTTTGCCCGGCGCGACTACCTCGAGCGGCTCGGCGGTGACCTCTCGCGCGCCGATTTCATCGGTTTCGAGGGCAGCGCCAACATGGCACGCGCCCTGACCGAGCGGGGCTATCCCATCGAGGCACGCCAGTTCCGCATCCTGTGCGAGGCGCATCTTGTGCAATGGGCCTATGTCCGGCGCGGCATGGGCGTGGGGCTGATGATGGACGAGATCGCGCTGGCCGACCCTGATATCGCGCGCGCGGCGCCGGGCTTCAGCGTGCCGGTGCCGATGTGGCTGCTCACCCATCGCGAGCTACGCACATCCCGCCGCGTGCGGGTGGTGTTCGACATGCTGGCCGAGGCGCTCAGCCGTCCACCAAAGTCTGCCGCACCACTGGCGTAAGGCACATTCCACGCCGGAGCGAGCGGTGTGGAGACGTATGGCTGGGTCTGGATCAACATGGCCGCGAACAAGCGAGAGGCGGCGATCGCGGCGCGCAGCTCGGTTCAGGACACGAGCGCCGGTCGGTCTGCGGGCGGTCGGCTCGCGTCCAGTGCGAGGAGCCCGGCCCGCGCCGCGCCGCACATCTCCTCGACTATCCGGGCTTCGCTCTGGCCTAGGTTTGCCCCCCGCAGGATGATGTCTGCGTGACGGGCGCCGTCCTCGTCGTGGCCGTAGAGCACCGATTGGGCCCGCATGAACGTCGGGCCGGAGCGCCAGTTCGGGCGGCCGAGGCGATCGACGTAGAGCGTCGTCTTGGCGAAATGCTCGTCGCCGGTCGTCGTGTCGGTGCGGGCGAACATGATCTCTTCGACGCCCTGATGCTCGAAAAGTGGACTGACGCTGCGGAAATGGCTGTCGATCCGGCCTTTCGCGTCGATGCCGTAGCCGGTGATCGAGATCGACGCGAGGTCCTGCGAGATCCGCCAGATCCCCGTGTGCGGCACCCCGTCGACCTCGTAGCGGTAGGTCCAGAGCCCCTTGAGGAAGCGCCCCTGGTGGTAGATGGCCAGAAGCGTGTCCGAGGCACGGATGATCCAGTAGACCAGAATGATGAGCAGCCGAAAGAGGCCGACGCTCGTCAGGAAGGTGATGAACCAGCGCATCCCCGGGCCGATCTGGTCCGTCCCGCTCAGGAGGCTGTTGATGGCGATGATGTAGGTGATCGTCGCCAGCAGGATGGCAATATTGACCTTTTCGAGCGCGTTCATCCGATGGCCTCGCTGGGCGGATGTGTGGGAATGTAGGGGGCCTTGGCGGCGGGGCGGAACCCGGGGTCGTTCCGCTCCGCCGCGGGGTCGTCAGGCAGGCTGCGACTGGATCTGGGTCATCCACAGCAGCCCGAACAGCAGGAGCGCGGCCGAGAGCGCGGCGGCCCCCGTGCGGACCGAGTTCCAGAAGGTCCAGCGCGGCACGTAGGTCTGCAGCCAGTAGTCGCGCGTGGTCTCTTTTCTCAGTTCCATCCCGGCCAGCGCCTCGTTCATTGGAACGTTGAAAGCGACCGTGACGCCAAAGCAGCCGATGAGATAAACCAGCGCCGCAAGGCCGATCAGCGTTCCCGCCGGGCCGGATAGCGCGACCCAGGCATAGCCTGCGATCAGGACCGACACCGCGGCCATGCCGAGGAACAGGGCCATGAAGACCCAGCGAAAGACCTCGCGGTTGATGACCTGCATGGCCTCGACGCCGCCCATGCCGCCAGTCAGCGCGAGCGAGCGCATGATGAAGTCCGAGAAGGCGAGAAAGACACCTGCGACCAGCGCATAGGCGAGGATCGAGAGCTGCAGGAGGACGAAGAAGGTGGTGGACATGGCGTTTCCTTTCAGGGGTTGAAGGAAGACGCGGGAACGGACCGCCCCCACGCTCCCGGAGATCAGGCGGCGCTGGACCAGACGCCCGCCCGGGCGGCGTCAGCGGCGAACTCGGCGAAGTCGCGCGGGGGACGGCCCAAGGCCTGCATCACGCCATCGGTGGTGTGGGCATTCCGCCCGTCGAGCGTTTCCCGCGCGATGGCGGTAAAGACATCCGCGACGAAGCTGCCGCCCGAGGCGGCAACATTCGCGTAGAAGTCGTCGAAGCCGATGGGGATGTACCGGATCGGTCGGCCCGTGGCGTGGCCCAGCACGTCCGCCATCTCGGCGAAGGTCATCAGCCGCGGCCCCGTAACCTCGTAGAGCTTACCCCGGTGGCCGTCCTGGGTCAGCGCGGCGACGGCGACGTCGGCGATGTCCTCGATGTCGATGATCGGCTCGCGGATATCGCCCCCCGGCATAGGCAGGACGCCCGCGAGGATCGGGTCGCGCAGGTAGCCTTCCGAGAAGTTCTGCGCGAACCAAGCGGCGCGAACGAGGGTGAAGTCGATGCCGGAGGCGCGAACGACCTCTTCACCCAGCCGTGCGTGATGCTCCCCCCGGCCCGAGAGCAGGACGAGATGCGGGACGCCGACGTCCCTCGCCGTTTCGACGAACGACTCAAGCTTCTCGACCGCGCCGGGGAAGGCGAGATCGGGGAAGTAGGTGACGTAGGCGGCGCGCGCGCCCGTCAGCGCGGGCGCCCAGGTCTCCGGCGCCTCCCAATCAAAGGGCGTGGAGGAGCTGCGCGAGCCGCGGCGGACAGGAAGGCCCTTGGCCTCCAGCTTGGCGGCGACGCGGGCTCCGGTCTTGCCGGTGGCGCCGATGACGAGGATGGGTTGGTCTTGCATGGGTCTCTCCCTAGGTTCGAGTTGATGCCCAAAGAGTAAGGGGACTGACCGCCCGCGTTCTTGACCGGAGATGCCAGAGACTTGACCTACATTGCCAAGCGTTTGGTCGGAGCACCAAGTCAAACGAAAGCGACGCCGGAATCACCGGCGCCGCTACTTCCTGTGATGGATCGGAAAGGCTCAGGCGGTCGCGAACAGCGCGATGTCCATGTCGGCCGCCGAGGTCCTGAGCGGAGCCAGCGCCTGATACTCCGGCGAGTTGTACCAGATCTGCGCGGCCTCGACGCTGGGAAAGCGGACGAGCGCCACGCCCGGCGCGTCCCAGGAGCCTGAAAGCGTCTCAGAAAGCTGGCCGTCGAGGATCAGTTCTCCACCATACGCTTCGAGCGTGGGGCCAGCAGCGACGGCATAGGCTTCCATCTGTTCGGCATTCCGAACGGTGACGTTTGCGACGAGAAATGCGGTCATAGGAAACCTCCATGAGTGACGTGTTGCGTCCTCAGATTTCGCACGTTTCGCGGGGTCCCCGCTTGACTGCATCTGCCATGCTTTTGCTCCCCGCCGCCAAAGCGAAGCTCACAGTCCGGCCCTTCCTCTCCGGTAGCTGGCCGGGGTATCGCCGACCCATCGCTTGAACGCCCGGGTGAAGGAGCTCTGCTCGGCGAAGCCGGTCAGGAAGGCGATCTCGGCCAGGGAATGCCGGTCGTCGCGCAGAAGCCCGATCGCCAAGTCGCGGCGGGTTTCCTCGGTCAGGGTCTGGAAGCTTACCCCATGCTCCGACAGCTTTCGGTGAAAGGACCGCGCGCTCAGGGCGAGTGTGCGCGCGATATCCGCCATCCGCGGAGGCCCTTCGTTCAGCGCTTGCGCGATGGCGTCCTTCGCGCGGCCGACCAGCGTGACCTCCTCGGCGATCTCGGCAAGCTCGGCATCGAGGTGCGACGCGAGATACCTAGAAATCCCCTCGTCACCGAGGATGTTGGGCTGCGCCAGCGTCTCGGGCGAAAACAGGATCGCATCGGCCCCGGCGTTGAACCGGACCGGGCAGCCGAACCAGTCCTCGTGCGCGGCAACGGATCCGGGCCCGCCGTGGCGCAGGAAAACCTGCAGCGGCGTCACCGGAACCGGGCTGACTTGCCGGGCGAGAGAGATCGCGCTTGCAAGCGTCGCCTCGTTGGACAGACGCAGGCCCAGCCGTCGTTCGCCGGCCCTGTGCAGGATGAAGAGCGTGCCATCGGGATCGGGCCGAAGCTCGTATTCGACAACACTGGTCCAGAGCCGCGCATAGCGCTCGACCCGGGCGTAGGACCCGCCCAGCGTCGTTGCCGCCTTGAACGCGAGGCCGAGGGCACCGTACTCGTCGAGCCGCATGGACTCCCCCGTCCGCAGCGGCAAGTCGGCCACATCGGTCAGCGCCGCGATCCGTTCGAGCAGGTCATAATAGGCGGTATCGGGCAGCATCGCCTTCGGGTCCCATGGCCCTTCCGGATCGACACCCGCCCCTCGCAGGAGCGCGGCGCCGTCGACGGCATAGCTCGCCGCGGCGACGACCTTGCGCGCGAAGAGAGAGGTGACGTAGCCCACGATCGAAACTCTACGCGGAATGGGCGCGAGTTCCAAGCAAGCCGATCGCTGCCAAGATGGCGGCAAGGCCTTTCCAACAGCCGGGGAAGCTTGGAGGCGAACCCCTGTTCCACCAAGCGTTGTTGCTGGCAGCATTCAGAAATGCACTGCGATGTTGAGGTGGTGACGGTCAGGCTTTGCGACGGGCGTCATGGATGACGGGTGACCGCCAAGCCATGACCGGCCCGGACCAGTTGGAGCAGCAGGAACCCCGCCGGTCCGAACAGAAAGGTCACGGGCAGGCACGGCGCGACCGGTCAGAAGGGCAGACCCTCCTGCCGCCCGCGCCGGCAGATCCACGCGCCGATCAGGAGGTCGAAGGCGAGGAAATGGATCCACCCCGCGATGAGCGCATCGGCGTGTGAGAAGAGCTCCCTCACGTCGGCGAAGCTGCCAAACCCGCCACTAGGGGCAGGAAAGGCGAACAGGATCACGACGTAGCCTGCAGAGAGAATGCCGGGAACGGCAAATCCCGCGATCCGGTCCGACCAGACCGGAATGAGTGGCGACAGCAGGAGCGCGGCCCAACCGGCCATCGCCATCAGCCCGGCGAGCGAGAAGATCAACTCATGGTTCATGGGATGTCCTCACAGAACCCGGTTGCGTGAGATCCAGCAGGACATGCGGCGTGCCGTCCGATGTTCGCTCCTTCGAGTTACCTTCCGGCCCGACCTCGACCCGGATCCGCTTGCGCAGGTTCGAGAACTTTTGAAGCGGACCACGTCCACGGCTGCGTCCAGGTCGAGCACCAGCCGGAACCACCCGGGCCGAAACTGGTCGGCGGCCAGCACCGTCGCGGCGAAGGGGTGCGCGAGGTAGCGCCCGGTCACCCGCCCGCCGATCTCCCAGCCTTGCGGCGGCTGGTCGCGCAACGCGGCGTGAAACGCGTTCCAGTCGCGGTAGCCGTGGGCTTGCGCTGTCCGCTCCAGCGCCTGCGCGTGGCCGATCGCCTCGCCCCGTTCGGCGAGGGTGGCACGCAGGTGTTTAGCTTCCTGCTTCGCCTCCGAGATCGTCGGCAGGTCGCGTGTCATGCCCGCACCCCCTCAGTTCTAGTGAAGAGACCCCAGCGCAGGGCTTGCGCCCGGGCCACTTGCGCTTGGACGAGGCCGGTCAGCCCGAGAAGCAGAACCTCCGCGACCGGCGCGGCCAGCCAGTTGCCCTTCTCACCGACCGCCGCGGCCAGCGCGAACGTCAGCGGCATCGCGAAGAGATAGGGCTTGGACAGTCCGAGGATCGCCGCGCAGCCCGCGTCACCGATGGCCTGGAAATGCATGGCGATCATCATCAGCGGCCCGGCGGCGAAGAACCCCGCCGAGATCACCGGCAAAATGCGCGCGACCTCTCCGATAACGACCGGGTCCGAGACGAAGGCCGCACCGATCGGTTCCGCGAAGACCGTCATGACGATCTGCAGCGCCAGGCAATAGCCGAAGGCCGCGATAACCGCTGTCCGTAGGCTCGCGTCGCTGCGCTGGAAGGCGCCCGCGCCGTAGTTGTTGCCCGTGATCGTCTGCATCGCATGGGCGAGACCAAGAAGCGGCAGGAAGGCGAAGGTGATCAGCCGCGTGACGATGCCATAGGCCGAGACGGTCGCGTCGTAGTCCGGCGCCTCCACCTATTGGAGGGCCGCTATGATCGCCGCCGACCCGAGCGCCAGCCCGAAGAAGTTGAGGCTCTGCGGCGCGCCGAGCGCGAGGATTCCCCGCCAACCCGACAGCGGCGAATGGTGCCAGAGCGCGGACGGCGTGAGCCCTGTATCGCCGAAGATGCGGAAGCTCAGGATGATGGCGAGCGCCAGGGCCTGTGCCAGCGCCGTGCCATAGGCAGACCCCGCCACGCCCATGTCCAGAAGACCGATCAACACGTAGTTGAACGCCATGTTGCTGAGTGAGACCAGCAGGCTCATCGTGGCCATGAATATCACCAGCCCCTCGTTGCGCAGGGCGTCGGAATTGACCGAGAGGACGAAGATCAAGGGCGCGGCGAAGACGGTGATGCGAAGATAGATCAGTCGCATCGCGGCGAACGTCTCCGATCCGCCGGCCGCGAGAAGCGCGACGGGTTTCCCGAAGGCCAGGAAAAGCACGATGAGGAACAGCCCCATGAAAGTCGCAAGCCCGTGCGCTGCGGAAAACGTGGCGCGCGCCTCGTTCACCCGCCAAGCGCCGAGTTGGCGGGCGAGGATGCTCGACATGCCCGAGGACACCAGCGTCGCCAGCGCCACGATCAGCATGTAAGGCGGAGACATCAGCGTGACGGCGGCCAGCGCCTCCGGTCCCGCGAAATGCCCCAGGAACAGGGCATCGACCACGGCGAGCGCGCCGTTCATGCCCATGACGAAGATGATGGGAAGCGCCGTGCGCGCGTAGATCGGGCCGAGCGGCCCTGTAAGAAAAGAACTTGTCTGGGACGACATGACCCCGTTTTCCTTCCGGCTCAGGTCGCGCAAGGACTGGACGGGGCCCGCATTACCATCCGCGCGACAGGTGCCGAGGATGACGAAGATCGTGTCAGCTTACAGAACTTCACCGTGACGAATGTCGGCGGGCGGCAGACGTCTGTTATCTGCGCGCCTGCTAGAGGGGCCGACGCACTCTTGTCAAGCGGAACGGCTTTTACGCCCCACGCGCTCGGCAAGCCCACGCGCCAGCAGGTCGAAGACCACCCTGATGCGGCGGCTGGTCTGCAACTCCCGGTGCGTGACGAGCCAGATCGGGAACTCGAGCGACGGAAAGGCGGGCAAGACTCTCTCGAGTCCGGGCTCGGCGTCAGCGAGCACTTCGGGCACCATGGTGACGCCGTAGCCTGACTTCAGCAGTTCCCACGCGACAATGCCGTTCGCGCTCGACATGACGAAACTGTCGGTGCGGACAGGTGCGCCCATGTTGTGCAACGGGGCCATCAGGCGTTCCGGATCGGCGTTGCCGACGAAGTCATGGTCGGCAATGTCGCGCGCCGTGCGCGGGCGGCCCGCCCTGTCAAGGTAGTCCGATGCGGCATAGAGGTTGGCGCGGAAGTCCCCGAGATGCCGCGCGATCAGATCCGGTTGGTCGGGCCGGACATGGCGGATCGCGATGTCGGCGTCGCGCTGCGTCAGGTTCTCCATCTCGCTCGACGCGAGGATGCGGACCCGGACGCCCGGCGCAGCCTCCCGCAACGGTTTCAAGACACTTGGAAGCACTACAGCGGACAGCAGGTCGGTCCCCGTGACCGTGACCTCGCCGGAGACGTCCTGGGACACGCCGTCGGCGACCATAGAGATCAGCGTGGCCGCCTCGCCCATCGCGCGGACATGGTCGAGCAAGTCACGTCCCGCTTCGGTGAGAGTGAGCCCCCGGACGCTGCGTTCAACGAGGGTCACGCCGAGCGCCTGTTCGAGACCGCCGATCTGACGCCCGACGGTCGGCTGGGTCGTCTTCAGAACGCGCGCCGCGCCGCTGAAGGAGCCTTCCTCGGCCGTCGCGAGAAAGGCGCGCACCTGGTTCCAGTCGAAGGAGATAGCCTGCCAGTTCATATATCCGCGTATAGCAGATGGATGAATTTCGGCAATCGACCAATCGCGCGTGCATGGCGATACCGCTCGCGACACCGGGAAGCGACCCGTCAACAGCTTCGGCGCGCCGCCCCGTCCATCTGAAAACAAGCTCTCCGACGGATCGACCTATGGCTACTCAACTCTTCTGGGACCGCATCGCGCCCAAATACGCCCGCAAGCCCGTGGACGATCCCAATGCCTACGAGGAAAAGCTTGCGCTCGCCGCGTCGCTCCTGAAGCCCGGTGATCGCGTGCTCGAGATCGGCTGCGGCACAGGGACCACCGCCCTGCGCCTCGCGCCCAACGCCGCCCATTACACCGCCACCGACGGCTCCAGCGCCATGATCGGCATCGCCAATGCGAAGCTCGGCGCCGACGCTCCGGCGAACGTCGCGTTCTTCCACGCAGACGCGGCCGAGTCTGTCGCCGGGGCGCCCTTCAACGCGATTTTCGCGTTCAGCCTGCTGCACCTCGTGGAGGACGTGCCCGGGGTTCTGGCAGCCGTCGTCGCACAGTTGAAACCGGACGGTCTGTTCCTGTCCAAGACGGTGTGCACGAAGGCCGCCGCTTGGCCGATCCGCGCGATGATACCCGCGCTGACCGCGCTCCGTATCGCACCGCGCGTGACGCCCCTGAGCGAGGCGGACCTCGTCCGATATCTTGAGGACGCAGGTTTCACGATCGAGCGCACGTCGCACCTCGGCTCGAGGCGCATGAGCCCGATCTTCGTCGCGTGCAAGCCCGCTTGACGCAGTCCGAGCCGCTCTTCTGAAAGACCTAAGCATGCATTTCATCAGCCGTCGCGAATGGGCATTCCTCGTCCTGATCGTCCTCTACTCCTTCATCCCGGCGGCGTTCGGTCTGCTCCGGATTCCCGAGCTTCTCGGCGGTCCTATGGTCATCCCGCCGAACCCGCGCGCGGTGATCGATCCCACACCGATCACCCTGCACATCCTCGGCACTTCGATCTTCTGCCTGGTCGGAGCGTTGCAGTTCCTGCCGAGCCTGCGGCGCCACCGCCCGGTTCTGCATCGGATCCTCGGGCGGATCGTGGCGCTAGCGGGATGCGTCAGCGCTCTCACCGGGCTCTGGATGACCATGGCCTACGCGTTTCCGGACGCCCTGCAGGGACCGCTGCTCTACTGGGCCCGGGTCACGCTCAGCCTCGCGATGGTCGCCTTCATCGTGTGGGCCGTCGTCGCGATCCGCGCGAGAGAGACCGCTCCGCATCGCGCCGCGATGCTGCGCGCCTATGCGATCGGCCAGGGAGCCTCGACACAGACGGCGCTTTTCCTGTTTGCCATGATCTTCATGAAGACCGAGCCGCTCGGCCTTGATCGCGACCTCCTGATGGTTGGCGCGTGGGTCATCAACCTTGCGGTCGCGGAGTTCCTCATCGGGCGTATCTTCGCAACGCGTAAGCAGCCTGCGGCGATCTCCAGCGGGCCGTGACCCCAAGCCAAATGCCAGAAAACTCCGAACAAAGAAGAAACCGAAATGCGAAAACTCGACCCTCACACACTCCTGTCCGCGCTCTGGCTGTTCATCCTGCTGAACATCATCTTCCGCGACATCCACCAGTTCGTGCTGAAGTCTCACCTCGAGATGCTGCTGACGGGCTACTACAACGGGATTCTGATCACGGACGAACTGATGCTGATGGGCGGCTTCTTCGCGCTCGTGCCCATCTCGATGGTCCTGTTCTCGCTGGTACTCGAGCGGCGCTGGCTGCGGCCGGTGAGCGCGTTCGGGGTGATCTTCACCGCAGGCCCGGCCCTGATGGCGCCGCCCATCGACATGGACGATGTGCTCCATTTCGGCGTCGCGTTCTGCGCCCTCGCTTCCATATCCTGGATCGCGTGGCGCTGGCGGGAAGACCAGTCCGAACCGGCGCACCCATGAACCACAACGTTCCCACGAACGAGATCCGCGCGGTACCGGCCGGCATCAGTCTTCGCAGGTGCGGGCGCACGGCTCTCATCGTCCTCACGCTTGCCGCAGCCGTGAGCGTAGCGATCAAGCTGGACGTCTCGCCGATGCTCTCGGCATTGCGGGACGAGGCATCGGCGTCGCGGGTCACGGTTTGGGCGCTCCTGTTGCTCTACACCGTTCTGCTCGTCATGCCCTTCGTGCCGGGTGCGGAGATCGGTCTTGCGCTTTTGCTCGTGTTCGGCGCTGCCATGGCATGGCCAGTCTATGCCGCAACGGTGCTGGCGCTGTCGATCGCCTTTGCGGTCGGGCGGCTTGCATCCCGATCTCGAAGCCCCGCGTCCTTTGGGAACGTGCCGCTGGCCTCGGATGCGGTCACTTCGCTCTTGGAAGGACTGCGGAATCGCCCGTGGATCCACGGATTGATGCGTTTTCGGTGGCTTGCCCTCGCCCTGTTGATCAACATGCCGGGCAATACCGTGATCGGCGGCGGCGGTGGCATCGCGATGGCGGTCGGGTACAGTCGGACTTTCACCTACCCGGCGTTTCTCGCCTGCGTGGCTTTCGCCGTGGCGCCGGTGCCGGCCCTCGTCTTGCTGGCCGAAGTCACGGGGTTCGGGGAGCGACTGAGTCAATGGTTACGACACTTCGTTTGAGCGCCAGTGCAACTCGGGGTGCGCGCAGGGATTGCGAAGGCGCTTTGCGCCGAAGGTACAGGATTAGAGGAGACGACATTGATGCCCAGCGGAATGCCTGAACTGCACATCCTTTGCGGCAAGATCGCTTCGGGGAAGTCGACGCTGGCGGCCCGGTTGAGCGCGAAGCCGGACACCGTTCTCATCACCGAGGACGCATGGCTCGACGCCCTGTTCGGAGAAGAGTTGCAGACCCGTGAGGACTACGTCTCATGCTCGCGCAGGATCAAGGCCGCCATGAAACCGCACGTCATGGCACTCCTCCGGGCGGGCGTGTCGGTCGTCCTCGATTTCCCGGCGAACACGCACGGCCAACGCCGCTGGTTCAAGGTAATCATCGAGGCCACCGGTGTCGCACACGTGCTGCACCTACTCGACGTTCCGGACAAGGTCTGCCTCGCGAGGCTGCGCGCGCGCAATAACTCGGGCGATCATCCGTTCGTTGTGACAGACGCCCTGTTCCACGAAATGACCGGCTACTTCACGGAACCGGCGGTGGATGAAGGGTTCACGATCCTTTGCCATGGCAATGAAGCAGAAATACCCGAGGCGCCGGCCCCATGACCGACCGAACGCTCAACCCATCCCTGGAACCCGTAACCTGCGCATGCGCGAAAGCCTGCTTTACAGGACAAGCGACTCCACGCGTCGACACCAGAGGACGTCATCTTGAGAAGTGAAATTGCGTTCGTTCGGTTGTCGGAGATCGCGCCGGCGGAAATCGCGGACCACATGTCCGATCCGCGCGTGGCAGAGCACATGCCGCTGCTGACCGCGGCTTGGGACGAAGCCGCGGCAGCCAAGTTCGTCGCCATGAAGGAAGCCTGCTGGGCGCGAGACGGGCTCGGCCATTGGGCGTTTCTGGCAGATGGCCGATATGTCGGCTGGGGCGGTTTCCAGAGGGAAGGAGACGAGTGGGATTTCGGACTGGTGCTGCGGCCGGACGCTTTCGGGCTCGGGAGGCGGATCTCTGGCAAAGCCATCGACTTTGCAGTTGCGGATGCTCGAATCCCTTTCGTAACGTTTCTTCTGCCACCCTCCCGAAAGAACCTCGGTGCGCTCCGAAAAATCGGTGCTCAGTCGCTCGGCGAGATCGAGTATGACGGGGCCAAGTTCCTCAAGTTCCGGCTCGAGACTGAGAGCGCCGACTTGCGCACGTCAGCGCAATGCGTTCACTCGGGGACTTAGTCCAACCAAAACGTTCGCGCTTGCTCCCGCATCACCGCGTAGTCCGCCAGCATCCCCGCTATCGCCGAGCCCTCTGGCACCAGAGCCAGTTCCTCGGCGGCTCGCGCCTGGAACTCCGGGCTGTACTCGACGACAGGAGGACAGGCCCCGCGTTCGTCGACGTCAGATCTGACCGTCGCGCAGCCGCTGAGCCAGATCATCGCGAGAGCGAGGGCGACGCGCCGCCGCCTCGAACATCCGTCTTTGGGCGTCATGGGTTTTCTCCATGGTCTCGAGCCGTTCGGCCAGCCGACCAGCCCGCTCGCCGGAGCGGCGCAGGGAAAGCAGGAACAGAAGGATCGTGAGTGCGATTACGCCGTAGCGGAGCGCCGCGCGCGCCCATGCCGATCCGGCGAGCGTGGCGACGAGTCCGCCGATCACCGACGCCCCCGCTTCCAGTCGTCAAGCCGGGCATAGATCGTGACCGCGATGCCCCCGAGCGCGACGGCGATGAACACCCAGCGCAGGGTGTCGAGATACGGGACCAGCGGCAGGATCGCGGATTGGGTCTCCGCTAGGACGCTCTGCGCCACCTCGACACCTGCGGTACCCAGCGTCGCAACACCCGCCGCGCCACCGCCCTTCATGGTGCGGCTGTCGACCAGCACTTCGCGTGCGGGCTGCGTCTCCGACGCGAAGGCCGTCGCCAGTGACCTGCTCCCCCTGGAGTCCGCGTCTATATGTTAGCTCTGTTCAGGGTTTGGTCATCTCTCGACCTTTGGTGATACTCCCGCGGGGTGAGCCCGTCGAGGCTCGAGTGCGGGCGGTGATGGTTGTAGTCATCGCGCCATGCCGCAATTAATTGGCGGGCTTGGCGCAGAGTTGGGAACAGGTGCTCGTTGAGATATTTGAACCGCCCCGGGTTTGCCGGAGGCTGAGTTTCGTTAGCTACGCAGCCTCGGCTTCGGTATCCAGAGCTGCGTAGAAGTTGGCTTCGGCTTCTGCGGGTGGGATGTTCCCGATGGGCTCGAGCAGACGGCGTTTGTTGAACCAGTCCACCCATTCGAGGGTTGCGTATTCCACGGCCTCAAAGCTGCGCCACGGGCCGCGTCGGTGTATGACCTCGGCTTTGAACAGGCCGTTGATTGTCTCGGCCAGTGCGTTGTCGTAGCTGTCGCCCACACTGCCGACGGATGGCTCGATGCCAGCCTCGCCGAGCCGCTCCGTATACTTGATGGACAGGTATCGGGAGCCGCGATCGGAGTGGTGGACCAGCCCCATCCCCTTTGCTGGCCGACGTTCGTGAACAGCCTGTTCCAAGGCATCGAGAACGAACCCTGCATGGGCCGAGGTGCTGACCCGCCAGCCCACGATCCGCCTGGCATAAGCGTCGATGACGAAGGCAACATGGATGAAGCCCTTCCAGGTGGCCACGTAGGTGAAATCGTCGTCCATCGGGCTTGAACCGATGGCGCCACGATGAACGACCCCACAGCATGTTCGGGGCAGGCACGCGGAACTGCCGGTTCACCTTGTCGAGTGGACATGGCGCCTTCTTGTCTGGGATCGTCGTCCGGTGCGGCTTACCGCGGATGATGCCTTGAATGCCCATGTCCTTCATGAGCCGGGCCACGGTGCAACATGCGACATCGGACCCTTCCCGGACGAGTTGTCGCCAGACCTTGCGAACGGCGTAGACCCGCCAGTTCCCTTCGAAGACACGACGAATCTCGGGTCGCAGGGCCTCATCGCGGCGGGCACGGTCAGACAGGCGAGCTGGGTTAGCCCGCTTCGACAGGTGGTCGCAGTAAGTGGACGGGGCGATCGGCAGCACCTTGCAGATCGGCTCGACCCCGTGTGCGCTCCTATGCGCGTCAATGAAATTCACCATCATTTCGACCGGCGGTCGAGCTCCGCCATGGCAAAATACGCCGACGCCTTCCTGAGGATCTCGTTCGCCTGGCGCAGCTCCCGATTCTCCCGCTCGAGCGCCTTCATCTTCTCAGCCAAGTCGCTTGGGATGCCAACGCGCCGCCCGCTGTCCACCTCGGCCGTCCTGACCCAGCCGTTCAATGTGTTCGCGGAGCATCCGATCTTCGCGGCCACCGAGGCGATCGCCTGCCAGCGCGATCCATGCTGACCCGGATTGTCGAGGACCATGCGAACGGCGCGCTCACGCATTTCAGGGGAAAACCTGTTCGTCGTCTTGCTCATGATGACTCCATCTACTCAAGAGTTGGAGCCACCGGCAAACCCGGGGCGGTTCAGATCAGCTTAGACGCCACAACGGGGCTCACGCCTTCCACACATACCTTCAAACAAACGCGAGGGAGCATTTAGTCAACCGGTGGTGTTTCTACGCTTTGGCTGCAATGCGCGGCGGCACCGACAAAACGACATGTGTAGCAAAATGTGTAGCAAAATGCCCGAAATCGCAGGCCCTCAGACCACAATCACCCGGAAAATTTTTACACTCCAACAGCTTAATGAAGTCTAGCCAGTGCGATCGTGGCGGAGCGGAAGGGATTCGAACCCTCGAGACGGTCTCCCGCCTACACACTTTCCAGGCGTGCGCCTTCGACCACTCGGCCACCGCTCCGCGGGCGGGTCTATGACAAGGCGGGCAGGGTTCGCAAGACCGGTTTCGGCCGGCCCGCCGGGTGTGGCGCGGCTGCCGCGAACGTGATCGCCCCGGGTCTTGCCGGCGACGCGCCAACATGGCCGTATCGACGCGAACGAACCGGAGGTCGAGATGCCTTTCCTGCGTGCCCTTCCGCTCTGCCTCGTCCTGGCGTTGCCGTGTTTTGCCCAGGGCGTGGCCGATATCACGACGCGCGACGGTTGGGTCGTGACGCGTTCGGCCAAGGGGTTCGACGACCTCGTGGATGCCACGCGCAGGGCCGCCGCCGCCGGGGGCTTGGCCGTCGTGACCATGGCCGGGCCGACCGATGCCGCCGCGCGGCGCGGGGTCGACATTCCGGGCAACCGTGTGATCGGCCTGTTCAACAACGATTTCGCCGTTCGGATCCTGCGGCTTTCGACGCCCGCGATGATCGAGGCGCCGATCCGGGTCTACGTGACCGAGAATGCCGATGACAGCGCGACGCTCTCCTACAAGCTGCCGTCGGTGGTGCTGGCGCCCTATGCGTCCGAGGCTCCGGCGCTGGAGGAGGTCGCGCGCGAACTGGATGCGGCCTTCGCCGCCGTCGCGGATGCCGCGCTGCGCTGACCCGTCAGAAGTTCGGCGAACATCGCCGCCTGCGCATCCAGCTTCGTGCCGATCCGGGTCACCAGGACAAGGTCGCGTGACCGGGCAAGCGCGGTGCATTCGATCCCGCGGATCCCGGCCAGGTCGCTCTCGGGCAGGATCGTCGCGCCGACGCCCTCGGCGACGCAGGCCCGGATCGCTTCGACATGGTCCAGCACGACGCGCGGCCGTTCGGCCATCGCGCGATGTTCGGGAAGGGCCGCCGCGATCAGCCGACCGATCCCCGTCGAGGGGGCGAACTGCAGGAACGGCGCGTCCTCGGGCAGGTCGGCCCGCGCGGCCAGCAACAGGCGGTCGCGCATCAGGCCGCGGTGGCGGAGACCGCCCGGAGGAACGCCGGTGGCGGTGACGACGGCGGCATCCAGCATGCCGCGGGCCACGTCCTGCTCCAGCGTCTCGCTCAGGCCGGTGCGGAATGTGAACCGGGCATGGGGCAGGGCGCGCGCCGACAGGGGAAGGAACCCCGGCAACAGGCGGGGCCCCGCGCTGGCGACCAGGCCGATCCGGAACGTCCCGGCCAGCGGCGCGTCCGGGCCCGTCAGATCGCGCAGCCGGGCCTCGGCCGCCAGCACGTCGCCGGCGGCCGCGGCGACAGCGCGCCCCAGCGGCGTCAGGGTCGGCGGACGTGTGTTCCGATCGAAGAGCGATGCGGCAAGGCTCCGTTGCAGGGCCTTCATCTGCATCGACACCGCCGATTGCGTCATGTTCAGACGCTCGGCGGCCTCGCGAAAGCTGCCGGTGCGGGCGATCATGCGCAGCGTGGTCAGGTCGCGGTTCTGCAAGTTCAACTTTCCTGTATTTTCTTGCCAACCTAAGTTCATGGACTTGATCTTGTCGAGCGGCGATGCTGCTGTCGAAGGAGGCGTCATGTCCGAACATCTGGAACGCGCAAAGGCACTTGCACCGGTCTTCGCATCCCGCGCCGGCCTGTGGGACCGGGAGCGCCGGTATCCGCATCGGAACGTCGCCGATCTCGTCGGGGCCGGCCTGATGGGGATGAGCGTTCCAGGGAGACTGGGCGGGCCGGACCTCCCGTTGGCGGAAATCCTGCCGGTCGTGGAGGTTATTGCCGGGGCCTGCACCCTGACCGCGCGGATCGTCGTCGAGGGGAACATGGGCGCGCTGACGGCGGTCATGGCCTACGGCACACCCGCGCAGCAGGCGGATTGGGCACGGACGGTCTTGGCCGGCGACAAGCCCGCGATCTGCATCACCGAACCAGGGGCCGGGTCCGACGCGCGGGCCATGACCACCCGCGCCGTTCCCGTGGCCGGCGGGTGGCGTCTGACCGGATGCAAACACTGGATCACGGGCGGGGGCGTGACGCAGCTTCACCTCGTGTTCGCGCAGACCGATGACGGGATCCGCGGCTTTCTCACCCGACCGGGGCCGGGTCTGACCGTCGCCCGGTTGGAGCGGACCATGGGCCTGTGCGGCATGCCCGAGGCGGAGTTGCATCTGAACGACCATTTCGTGCCCGACGCCAACGTGCTGAATGCCGGGTTCGGCGATCTGATGGCGGCCTACAACGTGCAGCGGATTGGCGCCGGCACCATCGCCCTGGGCGTCGCCGCCGAAGCGATGAACCTGGCGCGCGACCATCTGCTCGAGCGTCGGCAGTTCGGGCAGCCGCTGGCCGATTTCCAGGGCCTGCAATGGATGCTGGCCGACATGGACACGGAACTCGCCGCCGTTCGCCTCATGCTGATGGATGCGGCGGGGGATATGCCCTTGCCGGACCGGACCAAAGCGGCCCGCGCCAAACTGATGGCGTCGGAGACGGCGGTGCGGGTGGTCGACCGGGCGCTGCAGATGTTCGGCGCGGCCGGTTACGGCGACGGCACCCCGTTGGAGCGGATGTACCGTGACGTGCGCATGTTCACCATCGGCGGCGGCACGGCGCAGGTGCTGCGCAACCAGATCGCCGCTCACGTTCTCGCGCGCAAGCTGCCGCAGCGCGCGGAGGGCTTTGAAGCCAACGTCCGGGATGGTATCGCGGCGCAATGACATCGCTTCGCGCCGCCGACGCCCTTGCCCGCAGATTGCATGCCGCCGGTTGCCGGCGTGCCTTCGGGATGCCGGGGGGCGAGGTGCTGACGCTGTTGGACGCCCTCGGCCGCGCGGGGATCGAGTTCGTGCTGTGCCATCACGAAAATGCGGCCGGCTTCATGGCCGAAGGCGCGCATCACGTCGACGGGGCGCCCGCGATCCTGGTCGCCACGGTCGGACCGGGGGCCATGAACGGGGTCAACGTCGTCGCGAATGCCGAGCAGGATCGCGTGCCCATGATCGTGCTGACAGGCTGCGTCGATGCCGCCGAGGCAGAGAACTACACGCATCAGGTTTTGGACCATCGCGCCGTCTTCGCGCCCATCACCAAGGCGACCTTCACCCTGGTGCCCGAGGTTGCGGCGGTGCAGGTCGACAAGGCCGTCCGCATCGCGACCGGCGCGGCCGGCGGGCGGGCCGGTCCGGTCCTGATCGACGTGCCCATATCGGTGGCCGACGCCCCTGCGCCCGAGGGGGGCGTCGAAAGGCCGGCGACGGCGACCGGCGCGATCGGGGCAGGGGCGCTGGCAAGCGCGCGCGGCTGGCTGGCCGAGGCGCGGCGGCCGATCATGTTGGCCGGCCTAGACGCTGTTCGCGACGATGCCGGGCCGGCAATCCGGGCGTTCTGCGAGGCGCATTCCGTCCCGCTGGTCACGACCTACAAGGGCAAGGGCCTGCTGGCCGAGGATCATCCGCTGTCGCTCGGCGGGGCCGGATTGTCGCCCAAGGCGGACGGGCACCTGCTGCCACTGTTTCGGGAGTCGGATCTGGTGATCCTGGCGGGCTACGACCCGATCGAGATGCGTACCGGGTGGCGCGAGGTCTGGAACCCGGAGAGCCAGAACGTCATCGACATCGCCCACGACGCCAACCTGCACGGCATGCACGGTGCAACCCTGGAAGTGATCGCACCGGTGGGCGAAACGCTGGCCGCGATCTCGGACGGGGTGGAAGGCGGGCGGGTCTGGGACGTCTCGGACAGGCGGACGGCGTTGCATGGCGCGTTCGCCGCCGAGCCGTGGGGGCCCGGCGCCGTGATCGAAGTCTGCCGCGAGGTCTGTCCGCCCGGCACCATCGCCACGGTGGACTCGGGCGCGCATCGCATCCTGCTCAGCCAGATGTGGGCCTGCGACGCGCCGCGGACACTTTTGCAATCGACCGGTCTCTGCACGATGGGCTGCGCCCTGCCGCTGGCCATCGGTGCCAAGCGCGCGGCGCCCGATCGCGCGGTGGTGGGCTTCATGGGCGATGCCGGGTTCCTGATGGTCGCGGGGGAGCTGGCCTCGGCCAAGGCGTTGGGGCTGCCGGTCGTGTTCGTCGTCTTCGTTGACCGATCGCTCGCCCTGATCGAGCTGAAGCAGCGCCAGCGGCAGATGCCCAATGCCGGGGTCGACTTCGGATCGACCGACCACGCCGCCGTGGCCCGTGCCTTCGGCGGCCACGGCGTCACCGTGCGCCACCGCGACGGTCTGCGGGCGGCCATGACTGCAGCGCTGGCCGGCGACACCTTCACGCTGATCGCAGCCGAGATCGACAGGATGGCCTATGACGGACGCATCTAGGGGGCCGCTGGCGGGCGTTCGCGTCCTCGACCTGAGCCGGATCCTGGCGGGCCCGACCTGTTCGCAGCTGCTGGGCGATCTGGGCGCGACCGTCCTGAAAATCGAGAACCCGGCGACCGGCGGCGACGATACCAGGCAATGGGGCCCGCCTTACATGAAGGACGGCGCGGAAGATACGGATCTTTCGGCCTATTTCATGTGCGCGAACCGCAACAAGCTATCGGTTGCCATCGATATCGCATCCGCCGACGGGCAGGCGCAGATTCGGCGTCTGGCGGGCGTGGCCGATATCCTACTCGAAAATTTCAAGCCCGGCGGTCTGGCGAAGTACGGCCTCGACTACGACAGCCTTCGCGAGGTGAACGGCAAGCTCGTCTACGGATCCATCTCGGGCTACGGCCAGACGGGGCCGAACGCATCCAAGCCGGGCTACGACCTGATGGCGCAGGGGTACGGCGGGATCATGTCCCTGACCGGCGAGCCGGATGGCCAACCGATGAAGGTGGGCGTTGGCATCGCCGACGTCATGTGCGGCATGTATGCCTGCGTGGGCATTCTGGCCGCCCTGCGCCATGCCGAGGCGACGGGCGAGGGTCAGCAGGTGGACGTGGCCCTGGTCGACAGCCAGATCGCCTGGATGATCAACGAGGGCGTCAACACGCGCCTGTCGGGCGAGGCACCCCTCCGGCGCGGGAACGGGCATCCCAATATCGTGCCCTACGGCGTCTATGAAACCGCCGATGGCCATGTGATCGTTGCCGTCGGCAACGATCGTCAGTTCGCGCGGTTCTGCCAGGTATTGGAATTGCCCGATCTGGCCGGGGACGCGCGGTTCGCCACCAACCCGGCCCGTCTGGCCAATCGCGATGCGTTGGCCGAACATCTGGTTCCGGCGATCCGGGCCCGCACGACGCAAGCGGTGATCGATGGGCTGGAGGGTGCGCGCGTTCCGGTCGGGCCGGTGCAGACGCTGCCGCAGGTCTTCGCCTCCGAGCAGGCAAAGGTGCGCGGCATGGTGCTGGACATGGAGGCGAACGGCCTGACCCTGCCGTTGATCGGCAACCCCCTCAAGCTGTCCGCCACGCCGGTCACCTATCGCCACCCGCCGCCGCGTTTCGGCGCAGATACCGACCGGCTGTCGCGCGACGACCCTTTCGCCGAGGAGTGATCGGCGGGAAGGCGCCCGAAGCGTCGGGATTGCCTCGGCTTTCCGCCCATGCGGCGATGACGCCCCCTCACATGTCCGTCATGCGCCCCGCTGCGCTATAGGAGGGGCGGGGTCGGCCCGATAGGTGTCGGATCAGATGCCCTGACCGTTCCGGAGCCGCCATGACCCGCCATGACCATCTCGAGCAGCCCGTTAGCCTGACGGATCCGGCGGCGATCGCCGAGTGGGACGCCACGGTGCGCGCGTTTCTGGCGCATGGTGCGGCCACCCCGGTTCACCTGGGCCGCCTGCTGGATCTGGCACCGGACCATGCTGCCAGCCATGCGCTGCGCGGCCTGTTCTACGTGCTGCTTGGTCGCCGCGAGTTGATGGCGGAGGCGCGCGGCGCCCTTGCCACGGCGCGCACCCGCCTGGACGGCGCCAATGCGCGGGAGCGGCACTTCGTCGATGCGCTGGGTCATGTGCTCGATGGCCGGTTCCGCGACGGCATCGCCGCGTTCGAGGCCATCCTGCGGGATGCCCCGACCGACACGCTGGCCATGAAGATGAGCCACGCCCTGCGCTTCGTGATCGGCGACGGCACCGGCATGCGCGCGTCGGTCGAGGCGGTGCTGCCGCGCTACGACATCCACCACGCGGGGCGCGGCTATCTGCTTGGCTGCCACGCCTTCGCGCTCGAGGAGACGGGCGAATACGCCGCCGCCGCCCTGCGGGGGCGCGCCGCGCTGACGCTGGCACCGGACGACGCCTGGGGCTTGCACGCCGTGGCCCATGTCCACGACATGACCGCGGACGCGGCGGGCGGGCTGGCATGGTTGACGGGGCACGAGGCGGCCTGGACGCATTGCAACAATTTCCGCTTCCACGTCTGGTGGCACAAGGCGCTGATGTTGCTGGATCTCGGTCGACTGGATGAGGCGCTGGCCCTCTATGACAGTCATGTCCGCGCGGACCGCACCGACGACTACCGCGATATCTCGAACGCCACATCGCTCCTTTCGCGCTTGGAACTGGAAGGCGTCGATGTCGGCACCCGGTGGGAGGAACTGGCTGACCTGTCGGAAGCACGGACGGAGGACGGCTGCCTGATCTTCGCCGATCTGCACTATCTGCTGGCGCTGACGAATGATGGACGCCCGGAGGCGACAACCCGCCTGATCGCGCGCATGGCCGCCGACGCCGACCGCCGGGGCAACGATGTCGAACGTTGCATGGCTGCTCCGGGGCTCGACGCCGCCCACGGGCTCGAGGCTTTCGGCAACGGTGACTACGGACGCGCCTTTGCCGCGCTTGCCCGGGCCCGCCCGCATATGCAGGCCGCCGGCGGCAGCCACGCACAGCGCGACGTGTTCGAGCGGTTGACGATCGACGCCGGCCTGCGCGCCGGACGCTTGGCTGAGACCGAGGCGATCCTGGCCGACCGAACGGCCCGGCGCGGGGGGCATGAGGACGGGTATGCCGCGGTGCGGCGGCGGATACTCGCGGATGCAGCGACATCCTCTTGCAGGGCCGGGGCGACCGCCTAGGTTGCCGCGATGGACACAGAGGCCGGAGCCCAGATGACAA
Organism: Jannaschia sp. S6380; assembly: GCF_023015695.1. Taxonomy (NCBI): domain Bacteria; kingdom Pseudomonadati; phylum Pseudomonadota; class Alphaproteobacteria; order Rhodobacterales; family Roseobacteraceae; genus Jannaschia; species Jannaschia sp. S6380. The sequence continues at coordinate 797,617 of NZ_JALKAS010000001.1, read as the reverse complement.
CGACCACCCCGGATGCCGCGTATGCCGGACGTCCCGTCACGATGGCGACGGCGGGCGCAGCGATCCGCGATCCCCGGCTGGATTTCTTCCGCGGGCTGGCAATGTTCATCATTCTGCTGGCGCACACGCCCGGCAACGCCTGGACGCTCTGGATCCCGGCCCGCTGGGGCTTTTCGGACGCGACGGAGATCTTCGTCTTCTGTTCGGGCATGGCGTCGGCCATCGCGTTCGGCCGCACCTTTGACCGCGCGGGCTGGACGATGGGCGCGGCGCGCGTGGCTTACCGCGTCTGGCAGATCTACTGGGCGCATATCTGCATGTTCCTGGCGCTCGCCACGATCCTGGCCGCGATCGACGCGACCGGATGGCACCCGGACAAGGAATACATCGGCTCGCTGAACCTGTGGAAGTTCTTCGCCGACCCGGCGCCACAGCTGATCGGGCTGATGACGCTGACCTACGTGCCGAATTATTTCGATATTCTGCCGATGTATATGGTGGTGCTGGTGATGATGCCGCTGGTCGTCGCATTGGCCCGGGTGTCCCTGCCGCTGCTGGCATTGGCATCGGTCACCGTGTGGCTGTTCGCGCAAGGCGCGCTGCTGGAATGGCTGAACCTCGGCCACTTGCACCTGTCCCTGCCGGCCGAGCCGTGGTCCGACCGGCAGTGGTTCTTCAACCCGTTCGGTTGGCAACTGCTGTTCTTCACCGGCTTCGCCTTCATGCGCGGCTGGATCCCGGCGCCGCCGGTCCGCCCTTGGCTGATCGGCCTTGCGATCGCATTCGTGATCGTCAGCTTCTTCCTGTCCAGCATGGGGTTTCGCCTGTTCCAGACCGACGCCGTCAAGGGCGTCTATACGGCCCTAACGGGCTGTGCCGAGACAGGGTTCGGCGCCTGCAATCCGGTCTTCGACTGGCGCCAGGCGCATGGCGGCTGGTTCGACAAGTCCGACCACGGGATCCTCCACTATGCCCATTTCCTGGCGCTGGCCTATCTGGCCTGGGCGCTGGCAGGCGCGGGCGGGCACAGGTTGGTGGCGACGGGGCAGGGCGCCTTGGCCCGCCTCTGGGACGAGTTCGTGGCCGTTGTGATGAAGGTCGGCCAGCAGAGTCTGGCGGTCTTCGTCTTCTCGATGGTGCTGGCGCGCATCAACGGCTACCTGCTGGATGTGATCGGTCGCTCGGCAGGCACCTGGGCGCTGATCAACCTGACCGGGTTCGGCCTGCTGGTGGCCTGTGCCTACGGCGCGGGCTGGTTCAAGTCGCAGCCGTGGCGGGTGCGCCGATGAAGCGCCGCGCGTTCCTGGCATCCGTCTCGGGGGTGGCCGTCGCGATGGCACTGCCCGCACATGCGGCGATGCCGCGCTTTCTGGCGACCACGCCGTTCGGGCCTGACACGGTGATCGACCTGGCGCGCCGGATGGCCGCGGACGCGCACATGCCCCGCCCCGAGGTGCCCGCCGAATGGCGCGACCTGACCTATGACGAATACCGGCGCATCTGGTTCGACACGCGCAACGCGATCTGGGCCGAGGACGCGCTGCCCTTCGAGATGGATCTGTTCCATCCCGGCCTCTACTTCCCGCGCGCGGTGGATATCGACGTCGTCCGCGCGGGCGAGGCGAACCGTCTGGCCTTCGATTTGGCCCTGTTTGACCGCACGGACGACGCCCCCGACCTGCCGGTGGACGAGTCGATGGGATATTCCGGCCTGCGTCTGCGGCACCTGTTCCCCGACGAATGGAACTATCGCGAGTTCGCGGTCTTTCAGGGGGCCAGCTACTTCCGGGCGATCGGCGCGGCGCAGCAGTACGGGCTGTCCGCGCGCGGCCTGGCCCTGCGCACCGGTGACCCGGATGGCGAGGAGTTTCCCGATTTCGTGCGGTTCTGGGTCGAGGAGCCGCAACCGGGCGATGCCACGATCACGATGCACGCGCTCCTGGACGGCCCGTCGGTCACCGGAGCCTATCGTTTCGAGGTCACGCCCGGCCCGGCCTGCGAGATGCGGGTGGAGTCCGTGTTGTTCCCGCGCGTAGACCTGGACCATGTCGGCATCGCGCCGCTGACTTCGATGTTCCTCTACGATCAGACGAACCGCCCGCGCTTCGAAGATTTCCGCCCGGCGATCCACGACAGCGACGGGTTGCTGGTCTGGAACGGCGCGGGCGAGATGCTCTGGCGTCCGTTGGCGAACCCGACGACGCTGCAGGTATCCAGCTTCGTCGATGACGGGCCGCGGGGCTTCGGCCTGATGCAGCGGGCGCGCCGGCTGTCCGACTTCGCCGATCTGGAGGCGCATTACCACGAACGGCCCAGCCTCTGGATCGAGCCGGAGGAAGGCTGGGGCCCCGGCGTCGTGCGCCTGGTCGAGATCCCCTCCGACAAGGAGATCTACGACAACATCGTTGCCTATTGGCGCCCGCGCGAGGTTCTCGCCGCCGGCAGCGAGCACCGCTTCGCCTATCGCATGACCTGGGGGCAGGAGGCCGCGGGCGCCGCCGCCCCGCCCCGACGGGACGATGTCGCGCGCGTCCTCGACACGCATATGGGCCTGAATTTCGATCAGGATGGATGGATCGCGGCCATCGACTTCGCCGATCATCCCGCGTTGGACCTGCCCGAACGGTTCGGCGCGGTCGAAGGGCTGGTTGTCTACGTCGCCGCGAACCGGGGCGAGACGACCGACGGGATCGTCCAGCGCAACCCCGAGACGGGCGGCGTCCGGCTGGCCTTCGGCTTCGACCCCGGCGACGCGGACGCCGTGGAACTGCGCGCGCAGCTTTTCCGCGACGGGGCCGCCGCGTCCGAAGTCTGGCTTTATCGATGGACGCGGGCGTGACCAGTCAGTGCCCCCACGGCGCGATGCCGCCGCCGCGTCCGATGCCGCATCCGCGGCAGGATCTGTCGCGCAGCTTTCGCGACGCCGCGGCACCCGGGTCGGCCATCGACACCGGGGCGGCGTTCTGGCGGCTGGGCACGTTCCTGCCCGCGGCGGTGGGCACGGCCCTGCTGCTTTGGGGCTTCCTGTCCTGGTTCGCCAGTGGCGGGACGACCTGGGCCGAAGGTCTGCTGACGGTGTTGATCGGGGTGGGCTTCTTCTGGATCGCGCTCACCTTCGCGACCGTCCTGGCTGGGGCCGCCGCGATGCTCCGGCACACCGCGCCCGAAGCGGGCCCGGTGCGCACGCTGGATGTGGCCCTGCTGGTTCCGGTGCACGAGGAGGCCCCTTGGGACGTGATGGGCAATGCCGCCGCGATGCTGGAGCGGCTGGCGGCGGCACCGGGCGCGCATCGCTACGCGCTCTATATCCTGTCGGACACGCGCAATGCGGACCGCGCCCTGCAGGAGGAGGCCGCCTATGCCGCGCTGCGGGCGCGGATGCCGCAGGCCGCCCTGTGGTACCGTCGACGGGTCGAGAACACCGATCGCAAGGTCGGTAACCTGGCACAATGGGTCGCCGAATGGGGCGGCGGGCACGACGCCATGCTGGTTCTGGATGCCGACAGCCTGATGTCGGCGCAGGCGATCCGCGCCCTGTCGGACGCGCTGGGCCGCGATCCGGCGGCAGGCCTGATCCAGTCCTTCCCCCAGCTCATCGGCGCGCGGACGCTGTTCGCCCGCAGTCAACAGTTCGCCAACGCGATCTATGGCGTGGCCCTGGCCGAAGGGTTGGCCCGTTGGACCGGACGCGAGGGCAACTATTGGGGCCACAACGCCATCATCCGCACGCAGGCCTTCGCCGCCTCGGCGGGTCTGCCGCATGTCCGTTCGTTTCGCGGCGGGCGCGATAGCCTGATCCTGAGCCATGATTTCGTCGAGGCGGGCCTCCTGCGTCGCGCCGGCTGGTCGGTGCGCTTTCTGCCCCGCCTGCGCGGCAGCTATGAAGAAACGCCGCCCACGCTGATCGACCATGTCCTGCGCGACCGCCGCTGGTGCCGGGGCAACCTGCAGCATCTGGGCCTGCTGGGCACGCGCGGGTTCCACGCCCTGTCGCGTTTCCACCTGTTCCACGGCGCCGTCGGATACCTGCTTTCGCCGCTATGGTTCCTCCTGCTGACGCTGTGGGCGGTGATCGGCGTGTCCGAGGAACGCTCGGTCATCAACTACTTCTCGCCCTCGAACCCGACGATGCCCAACTGGCCCGAGATGTCGCCCGTCAGCCATGTCTGGCTGATGGTGACGATGTACGCATTGCTTCTGGCGCCCAAGCTGGTGGGTGCATCGGTCCTGATCGCGTCGGGAACCAAGCTGTCGCATCTGGGCGGGGGCCGGCGGTTCGCGGGGTCGCTGCTGCTGGAGATCGCGGTTTCGATCGCCTACGCGCCGATCCTGATGGTGCAGCAGACCTTGGCCGTGCTGTCCGCCCTGACCGGCCGACGCCCGGACTGGACACCGCAATCGCGGGCAGGCGGTGCACAGGGCTGGCGGACACTGATCCGCTTCCACTGTTTCGAGACCGTCCTGGGTGCCGTCCTTCTGACCGGGATGGCGACGGGATACGTCTCGCTCTGGTTGGTGCCGATCATGGGCAGCCTTCTGTTGGCCGCGCCCCTGTCGCGGTTGTCCGCGGTGCCGATGACCGGCACGATGGCCACCCCGCAGGAGGTGCGCTCGCCACTGGTGGCCAAGCGCGCCGCCCGATGGCGCGAGGAGCTGCGCGCCCAGGTCACGGTGACCCCGGCGGAATAGTCCTAGCTCTCGGGCAGCCCCTCGAACCAGTCCAGCATCATCTCGGACCAGCCTTCGGGCACGCCGTGGCCCCCCGGATGCAACGCCAGTTCCAGCGCCGATCCGGACGCGCAGGTCCAGAAACGGTGCTGATAATCGCCCGTCGCCCGATATCCCGAAGGATCGGGGCGGGTACAGCCATTGGCCGCCCGCCAGATCGTCAGGCCCGCGAAGATGTCGCCTTGCAGCCATTGTCCGTCTCGCAGCGGGCGGCCCTCCAACGGCACCGTCGAGTCCCGCCAGCCATGCGTGTGCAGCAGACGGACCGGACCCGCGCATGCCTCCGGCTGGGGTTGCCAGAAGCCGCCCGCCACCGGTGCGTATGCGGCGAAGGCCCCCGGCGTCCCGCACGCGAGGTAGTTCACCAGGAACGCCCCGTTCGAGAACCCCGCGAGGATCATCCGATCGACGTCGATGCCGTGTTCGGCCCCGGCCTCCGCCACGACCTCGGCCAGGAACGCGGCCTCGTCGCGGGCTTCGCCGCCGATATCATCTCGGAACGCCCAGAACCGACCGCTGCGGCCATCGCGCGTCTGACCGTCGGGCGCGATGACGGCGTATCCCCGCGACGTCAGGGCGCGAACGGTTCCCTGCAGGCCCAACATGCCGCTGCCACTGCCGCCGAAGCCGTGCAGGAACATGACCGCCGGGGCGCCCCGCGGGTCCTCGGGCAGGGCGATGTGATAGCTGCCGTTCGCTGTCCGGCAGGGCGGGGCGTCGCGCCCGCAATCGGCCTGCGCCATCGCCGGCAACGTCAGCGCGAGCCAGGTCAGCAGCGCCTTCATGGATGTCGGACCGGCAGGCCGCGATCCAGCCAGCCGGGCCCGGCGTCCGAACCCAACATGCCTTCGGGCACGTCGACGATCCGCGCAAACCCGGCGGATGCGAGCCGCGCGCCCAGGCGGTCGGACCGGACGCCGCGCGCGCAGATCAGGGCGACGGGTCGGTCCTTGTCCGCACCTGTCAGGCCGGACAGAACCTCGATGAAGTCGTCGCGCCGCATGTCGATCGGGGTAGCCCCTTCGGGTATGCCCGTCCGCGCCCATTCTTCGGGCCGTCGAATGTCGACCAACAGCAGATCGTCCGCCCGGGCCGCGGCCAGGGCCTGCGGCGGCGTCATCTCTTCGCCGGCGAAGCGATCCCGGCGGGCGACGGCCGTGGCCGAGACTGCGCCGAGACCCAGGAGCGCGACACCGCCCAGCAGCAGGTTGCGGCGGGACGGCACGAAGGGTCGGGCATCTGTCATCGGCAAGGCTCCTTCCCTTCGGGGGATAACGCGGACCGAGGGGCCGCCAAAGTCACGTTTCCTTGACGCGGGGCCGGCTGCCGCACCGAAGGCCGGGCATCCTCGGTCCCGGTCAGCACCTGCAAGAGCGTCCGCGCCTGAATGGTCAGTAATTCCGGGTCGCGAATGGCAATCCGCAATTCGCGGCGCGCCCAAGGCTCGTCGATCGGGATCATCGCCAGGTTCGAGCCCTCCAGATACGGCTCCACCGCGCCGAAGGGCAAAATCGCGATGCCTAGCCGGGCCTGAACCATGCGGCGGACGCCGTCGAAGCTCATGACCTGGACCCGCGTGCGAAGCTTGTCGCCATGTCGTGCGGCCTGACGCTCCAGATGCGCCTGGATGGAGCTGCCTTGCTGAAGCGCGACGAAATCCTCGTCCAGCACATCGGCAAACCGGACCCTGCGCCGAAGGGCCAGCCGGTGACCCCGGTGGGCGGCCACGACCAGCGTATCGCTGCGATAGGGGCAGATGCGCAGGTCGCCCGCATCGCTCAGGCCGGAATAGATGCCCAGATCGGCCTGCCCGGAACGCACGGCAGCCAGCGCCGCATCGCTGGTCAGCTCGACGAGTTCGATAGCAAGGTCGGAATGATCGGCCACGAAGGCGGCCAGATCCTCGGGTAGGAACTGGGTGATGGCGGAGGTGTTGGCCGCGATGCGGATCGCACCCCGGAGACCGGCCGCATGGCGTGACAGGTCGGCCTCCATCCGCCGAACGGCGTCCTGCACGGCCTGCGCGTGGCGCAGCAGGTCCTGACCGGCGGGCGTCAGTTCCACGCCGTGGCGCTTGCGCGACAGGACCGGCGTGCCGATCCCCGCCTCCAGGTCGGAAATCCGTTTGCTGATGGCCGACGCGACGGTGTTGTGGCGGCTGGCTGCGGCGGCGATGCTGCCGCAGGCGGCCACCGTCATGAAAAGCTGCAGCGAATAGAGATCGTGGCGCATGATCCGGGAACCCTAGCGGGTGCCGACCTAGAACGCATCACCCCAGATCGGCACGTCGACGTCCCAGTGGGGCGGGGCGCGCCCGGGAACGGGTGCGGGCAGGGTGGGCAGGCGGTCGTCCAGCAAGTTCCCGCAGACGAGGCGGTCCAGGTCGGGGCCGGCGAAGGCCACGCTGGAGATGTTGCGCAGCGTATTCGTCGGGGCGGTGTCCAGATGGCGACGACCAAGATCGCCGGCGTCGAAATCGGCCTCGACCTCATCCACCCAGGCCTCGTCGCGTTCACCCGCGATCACGGTCTGGCCGCCATCGGGGTCAATGCGGATCAACTCGTTCGAGATGATGCAAGCCGCCAGCACGCCGCCCTCCGCGTCGATTTCGAGCCCGTCGACGAAAGCGCCGCGCGGCATCCGGGCGAAGACCTCGGGCCCGCCGTGCACGCCCCTTTCGTCCAGGCGCACGCGGCTGATCCGCTGGCCCATCGTCTCGGCGATATAGAGCCAGCCGCCCTCGTAATCGGTCCGCACCTCGTTGGTGTAGGCCAGTCCCCCGGCGCAGACGCGAAAGCGTCCGTCTTCGATCGTGGCGACATATCCGTTGGCGGTCTGCCGGTTGTAGGCACGTGACCGGGGCGAGAAAGTCGACGACACGGTGACCCAGATCTTGCCCAGCGGGTCCAGCATCACGAAATTCACCGGCTGGGCGGTGTCGCCGTCGGTGCAGGGGTGGAACAGCCGCATCCCGTCGGCATCCAGCTCCAGCAGGCCGCCGGCATCCGAGATGTTGGCGACAAGGAACCCACCGTCCCATCGCAGCGCGATCCCGTTGGCCAGCACCGGCAGGCCGCCGATCTGCGTTTCGGGGGCGAGGGCCAGCTGGCTTCCGCCGGGGCGAATGCGCGCCACCCCGCGCGCGCCGTGCGAACAGAACACGTCGCCCGCGGACGTGGTCAGAACGGATTCCGGCCGCCGCAATCCGTGCCCGATATACGAGATCCCCGCAATCACGCGCCGGCATCCAGGCCGGCCACGACCTCGCGGCGAAGGCGATAGGCGTCGGTCGTCGTGTCGATCTCGACATGGTCCCAGGTGACGGGTGCGCCTTCGGCCACATCGCGGACCAGCTTGACGTCATGGGCCAGTCCCAGGGGGACGTAGCCGCCGGCGACCGACATGGCCGCCGGGCGCAATCCGCCCGAGACGGTGTAGCCGCCTTCGCCGTCCAGCACCTCGCCCGCCTTCAGCACGCGCTTGGCGACGGCGGCCACGTCGCCGCGGAACTCGCGCGCCACGCCCGTCGGCTCGCCGCGCAGGCCGATGGAGGCGACGGAATAGGCCAGCTCCAGCCCGATCAGGTGCCAGCGGCGGCTTTCGCACATGTAGCGGCCCGACGGATCGGTCACGACCTTGTATTCCTCGAAGCAGTTGCGGAGGTATTCGGTATCCGCCTCGAAACAGACCCAGACGCCCTTGCGGATGTCATGGTCGATCTGCGTGCCGTCCTCGCGCAGGCAGGAGATGACCTCGACCATGCCCTTCCGCTCCAGCACGCCGCCCTCGGACCGGGGGCGGGCGAGGGTGGGGATGTCGTCGATCGAACCGGGTGGAAAGACCAGCCCCTCGGACGGCGCATCCAGGCCGCAGACATTCGCGATGGCCGCGCTCTCGATGGCGGGCTTGGACCCGTCGAGGAAGGCGTTGAACATCTTGGGATTCAGGCGCCCGCGTTCGGCCTGCTCGGCGGTCAGGCCCCAGTGGTCCCAGACGGTGTCGGGCGTCGACTGACGGTAATGCGGCAGCCATTTGTGCCCGCGCCCGGCGGCCACGACGCTGAACCCGCAGGCGCGCGCCCAGTCCACCAGGTCTGCGGCCAGCGCCGGCTGGTCACCGTAAGCCATCGAATAGATCACGCCCGCCTCGGCCGCCTTCACGCCGAAGCCCGGGCCGACGAAGGCGTCCGCCTCGACGGTGACGTTGATGACGTGCTTGCCCTGGCGGAACGCGGTCAAGATGTGGGTCACGGCGGCCAGCGGCGCGCCGGTGCATTCGATGACGATCTCGACCGCCGGATGGGCGACCAGCGCGCGCCAGTCGTCGCCGACATGGGTGGTGCCGTCCCGCGCCGCCGCATCCAGGCTGTCGGCGCCATAGCGCGCCGCATCCCAGCCCACGAGGTCCAGGTTCGACTTCGCGTTCGCCGGGTTCAGGTCGCAGATGCCGACGACATGGATGCCGCGCTGCCGTTCGGCCTGGGCCAGGAACATCGTCCCGAACTTGCCCGCACCGATCATGCCGACGCGGATGGGGCGGCCTTCCTCGGCGCGTTTCGCCAGCATGGTCGCAAGGTTCATCCGTTCCCCTCCTCGCCCCAGCGGGCGGTGCTCTCGTGTTGCAGGAAGTTGAAATCAGCGCCCTCGGGCGCCTGAGTCACGGTTCTGGCATAGAGGCCGCGATAGCCGCGTTCGGGATGCGCGGACGGCACGTATCCGGCCAGCCGCCGCGCGATCTCGGCTTCGTCCACCAGCAGGTCGATCCGTTTCTCGGCCACCGACAGGCGGATCCGGTCGCCCGTTCGCACGGCAGCCAACGGCCCGCCCCGCGCGGTCTCGGGCGCGATATGCAGCACGATGGTGCCGAAGGCAGTGCCCGACATGCGCGCGTCCGAGATGCGGACGATGTCCTTGACGCCCTGCCGCGCCAGCTTTTTCGGGATCGGCAGATAGCCCGCTTCGGGCATGCCCGCCGCCACGGGGCCCGCGTTCTGCAAAACCATGATATCGTCGGCCGTGATGTCGAGATCGGGGTCGTCGATGCGTTTCGCAAGGTCTTCGAGGCTGTCGAAGACCACGGCCCGTCCCTCCGTCTCGAACAGTGCCTCGGTCGCGGCGGCGCGCTTGAAGATGGCCCCCTGCGGCGCGAGGTTGCCGCCCAGTGCGATCAGACCCCCCTGCGGGCTGACGGGGTCGTCGACGCAGCGGATCACGTCGCGGTCCACCCAGTCCAGCGGTTCCTCCAGCCGATCGCCCAGACGCTGGCCCGTCACGTCCACGCAATCGAGATGCAGCAGGGGTTTCAGCTCGCGCAGCAGCGCGCCGACGCCCCCGGCATGGTGGAAATCCTCCAGATACCCCTTGCCGACGGGCTTGAGGTCCACCAGCACCGGCGTCTCGTCGCTGATCTCGTTGAGGCGCGCATCGCTGATGCGGATGCCGCGCCGCCCCGCGATGGCGGCCAGATGGACCACCGCATTGGTCGAGCCCGAGACCGCCATCAGCGCGCGCATGGCGTTCTCCACCGACCGTTCGGTGATGATCTCGGACGGCTTGCGTGGATGCGTCAGCAACCCGACCGCGGCCTTCCCCGTCTCCTCGGCCGCGACCAGACGGTCGGCGGCGACGGCGGGGATGGCGGCGGTGCCGGGCAGCGACATGCCCAGGACTTCGGCGATGATGGCCATCGTGCTGGCGGTGCCCATGACGGCGCAGGTGCCCGCCGTCGCGGCAAGCCGGCCCTCGACCACGTCGATCTCGTCGCGCTCGATCTCTCCGGCGCGGAAGCGGCTCCAGAAGCGGCGGCAATCGGTGCAGGCGCCCAGCCGTTCGCCCCGGTGGCGGCCCGTGCTCATCGGCCCGGTGACCAATTGGATCGCGGGAATGTCGGCGCTGGCGGCACCCATCAGCTGCGCGGGCACCGTCTTGTCGCAGCCGCCGATCAGAACGACGGCGTCCATCGGCTGCGCGCGGACCATCTCCTCGGTGTCCATGGACATGAGGTTCCGGTAGACCATCGAGGTCGGGTTCAGGAACACCTCGCCCAGGCTGACCGTCGGAAAGACCCGGGGCAGGGCGCCGGCGGCCAGGATCCCGCGAGAGACGGCCTCGACCAGTTCGGGCATCGTCCGGTGGCAATTGTTGAACCCCGAGGGCGTCATCGCGATGCCGATGATCGGCTTCTCCAGCATCTCGCCCGACAATCCCATGGACCGCGCGAAACTGCGCCGCAGATAGACCGCGAAATCCCGGTCGCCGTAATTCGTCAGGCCGCGCCGCAACCCGTGATCGTCAGACATCCTTCCCTCTCTCCGAACGAAACTCCGCGCCTGTCAGACGCTCGAACACCTTGATCATGGCGCCCTTGTCCTCGGCGCCGAACCCGTCCGCCAGCGCCTGCTGGTAGGTCGCCGTGGCCGCCGCCAGGACCGGTGCTGGAAATCCGTTCTGCGCCGTCACCTCGGCGCCGGCGATCAGGTCCTTGTAGGCGGCCCCCATCGGGTATCCCTTGTCGAAAACGCCCTGCAGGATATTGGGCAGGAAGAACGCGCTGGCATGGCTGCGGCCGGTGCCGGAATTGACGATCTCGGTCACCTGTTCGGGGTCGAGGCCCAGCTTGGCGCTGATCGGCAGGATTTCGGCCAGTGCGGCCATGTTGATGTCGAACAGAAGCTGGTTGATGAGCTTTGCCAGCTGTCCCGCGCCGACCGGCCCCACATGCAGTACCGTCGATGCCATGGTCGACAATGCGTCGCGATGGCTTGCCAGCAGGTCGGCATCGCCGCCGACCATCATAGTCAGGGTGCCGTCTTCCGCGCGTGCGGCCATGCCGGAGATCGGCGCATCGAGGAAGCCAAGGCCGCGTTCCGCCAGCGCCGCGCCGATCCGACGGGCCGTCCCGTGGGAGGTTGTCGAGCTGTCGATCACCGTCGCGCCTTGTGCCAGCCGATGGGCCAGGCCCCGCTTGCCCAGCAGCACCTGTTCGACGGCCCCGGCGTCGGGCAGGCACGTCAGCACGACATCGCAACCTGCAAGGGCCCCGGTGTCACGGACCGTGGTCAGGCCATCGAAGTCGCGGCCCCGCCGGTCGAGGGCCACGACCGTCGCTCGCCGCGCGAGGTTGCGCGCCATGGGCAGGCCCATCTGACCAAGTCCGACGAAGCCCCAGATCATCCCTCGAGGACCCGCGCCTGCGTCCGTTTGTGGTCACGCCGCGTAAGCCAGATCGACAGCGCCAGGAACCCCGCCGTCATGATGTAGAGCGTGATCGAGATCGGGCTCTCCAGCAGCACGCCCCAGTCTCCGTTCGAGATCGACATGGCCCGGCGCAGGTTCCGCTCCATGTCGCCGCCCAGAAGCAGACCCAGTACCAGGGGCACGAGGCTGACGTCGAGTTTGCGCAGGATGTAGCCCAGCACGCCGAAGGCGATCATCATCTCCAGGTGGAACACCGAGTTGGAGATCGAGAACACGCCCACGAAACTGACCGCCGCCACGACCGGCATCAGCGCCCAGGTCGGCACCGCCATCAGCCGCGTGAAGATCCCGATCAGCGGCAGGTTGAGCACCAGCAGCGTGAGGTTCGCCATGTATAGCGACGCGACCAGGCCCCAGACCAGCTCCGGCTGCCGCTCGAACAGCAGGGGGCCGGGTTGTACGTTGAGCGAGATCAGCATCGCCAGCATCACCGCCGTCGTGCCCGAGCCCGGAACGCCCAGCGAGAGCATCGGAATGAGCGCGCCGCCCGAGGCCGCGTTGTTGCCGGCCTCGGGGGCCGCGACGCCGCGCGGGTCGCCCTTGCCGAAGGTTCCGTCCTTGTCGCTGGCCTGCTTTTCCATCGAATAGGACATGACCGAGCCCAGCGAAGCGCCGGCGCCCGGCAGCACGCCGGCGACGAAGCCGATCACCGAGCCGCGCGCCATCGCCCATTTGGTTGCTGCGATCGCGCGGAAATCGGGAAGCCATGACGTGACGGGGATCGCGTTCTTGCGATCCTTGAGATGCGCCTCGAGCAGCATCAGCACCTCGGAGATGGCGAAGAGCCCGACAAGGGCCACCATGGCCTCGATCCCGTCGTAGAGGTGGAAATCGCCGCCGGTGAACCGCGGCACGCCCGAGATCGGGTCCAGACCTATGGTCGCGATCATCAACCCGATCAGGGCCGAAAGCAGCGTCTTGCGAGGGTCGACACCGGCCACGCCGCCGATCGTCGCGAAGGCCAGGATATAGAGCGCGAAATAGTCCGCCGGCCCGAAATGGATCGCCGCGCGCGCCAGAAGCGGCGCGAAAAGCGACAGGCCGATCACGGCGAAGGTCGCGCCCACGAAGGAGGCGACGCCGGAGATGCCCAAAGCGTCGGCGGCCCGCCCCTGCTGGGCCATCGGATAGCCGTCGAGCGTGGTCATCACCGCAGGCTCGTCCCCCGGAATGTTTAGCAGGATCGAGCTGATGCGTCCGCCGTACATGCAGCCGAAATAGACCGCCGACAGCAGGATCAGGGACGAGGTGGCGTCGAAGCCGAAGCTGAAGGTCAGCGGGATCAGGATGGCCACGCCATTGACGGGCCCAAGCCCCGGCATCGCGCCGATCAGCGTGCCCGAGAAGCAGCCCAGGAGCAGAAGCGTCAGGTTCAGCGGCGTGAGCGCGACGGTGAACCCGGTGGCGAGTTGTGCGAAGACGTCCATCGGATCACCCCCCCGTCAGAGCATCGCCCAGAAAGGCGAGCGGCAGGCCGAGCACCTGGTCGAACAGCGCCCAGAGGCCCAGGGACATGACGGCACCGAGAAGGATAGATTTCCAGACGGGGCCGCCCAATACGATGGCCAGCCCCGCGATCAGGCCGAACGTCGCCAGCGGAAAGCCCAACGGCACCAGCACCCAGGCATAGCCGAACAGGACGACCAGTGCGCCGAGCTGCCGGCCCATCCGACCCGCGCTTGGCCAGGCAACCGTGCCCGACGGAAAGATCACGAGCGAGCCGGCCAGGATCATCGCGACCGTGCCCACCAAGACGGGAAAGACCGAGGGCCCCAGCACGTCCCCGAACGCGGCGGAATAGCCGCGTCCGAAATAGGTGTAGAACGCCGCGACCACCAGGATCGCGGCGCCTGCGAGCCTTACGCTCATTCGATGACGCCGATTTCGCGGGAGATGTCGCCCATCACCTTCTCCTGCTCGCGCACATAGGCTTCGAAATCGTCGCCCCCGCGCCAGATCGGAACCAGGCCGAACTCCACCGCGGCGGTCTGCCATTCGTCGGAGTTGTAGAGGGTCTCGAGCTTCTCGACCCAGGCGGCATAGTCCTCGTCCGAGACTTCGCCACCGGTATAGAGGCCGCGCCAGTTGTAGCCGGTCACGTCGATGCCTAGCGACTTGGCCGTGGGCACGTCGGGAAAGGCCGGGATCGGCTCGTCCGAGAGTGCCGCGAGGATGCGGATGTCACCGGATTCGACGAACCCGCCGATCTCGCCGATATCGGTCGACACGACGTCGATCTGGCCGCCCATCATCTGCGTGACCGCATCGGTGCCGCCGTCGAACTGGACCCAGCGAAGCTGTCCCAGATCCTCCAGCCCGGCTTCCTTGGCGACCATCAGAAGGCGAAGGTGATCCCATCCGCCCGCCGCCGAGGAACCGGCGGTGACGATCGAGGCGGGATCGTTCACCATGATCTCGTTGAGTTGCTCCAGCGACTGGATCTCGCTGTCGTCGTCGACGGCGATCACGCCGACATCGGCGCCCAGCATGCCCAGATACCGCATCGTGTCGAGCGGGGCGGGATAGCGCCCCTGTGCGATCTGGGTGATCCCCACGGTCGAGGTGGCGACGATCAGGTCGGCGTCATCCGGACGGTCGGACGCGACCATGGCGTAGGTGACGGCGCCCACGCCGCCGGGCATGTTCGTGACCTGCACGTTGCCGTCGACCAGATCCAGTTCCGTCAGGATCCGCCCGATGGTTCGGCAGGTAAAGTCCCATCCGCCCCCCGGGTTCGACGGCGCGATGCATTCCGCCGCCGAGGCCGGCGCGGCATTTACCGACATGACGGCGACGGTCGCGAGGACGAGCTTGCCCGATACGATTCCCTTGAGTTCCATCCTATTCCTCCCTGAATGGACTGTTCCCCCTGCGGTTGTAGACGCGGGGTGCCGATATGCTGCATGCCGGATCGGGAAGCCTGGCATCATCATTGGCGATGCCAGGCTTCCCGATCGCGTCGGCAGAACCGGAGCGGTAGAAAGACAGGGCAACGTGCCCCTGATCGGTTGGAGGCTATGACTTTCCAGGGATCGAAGTTGGAAGATCCCGCGACAAACAGGGTTGCGGCCCGGGGTCCGGCACTGAGCCGAAAGGGAAGGATGCCGCCATACAGTCAGTCTTCACCGATATGCGGTGCCATCATCGGGGGGAACGAAAGTCGGCGGACCCTTGCCTGGCGGCAACGAAATCGAGGCGGCATACGGCGTCAACCCCATTGCCGTGGGTCAGCTGGTGGATGCGAACCTCTTCGTGCGGTTCCCGGGGCGGCGGGGGGCCTTCGTCGGCAACTGCCGCGTGACGACGCCTTGGTGAACCACCGCGACGTCGGCGAGGAGGGTGCATCGACCGGGCGCACCCGACGCAGCGTATCCTCGGGCCAGTCGAACGGCTGCTTTGCCGCTTTGGTTGAAAAGTGTCGTTTGGCATCATCTTGCCCTGGCCGAGCAGGCATCAATTCTGGATGTGAGTACCGGGGCGGAAATGTTCAGGGCAGAACCCTTCCTGAATGGTGATGACCTTATGACCAAACGGTACCGAGCCTGCTGGCGGCGCGCGGCGCGGATCAGTCCGCGCCCACCCAACCCTTCATGCGGTCGATCAGCTTGCCGGGGCGTTCCGGGTCGAACAGCTCCCCTTCGCGAAGGGTCTCGTCCACCGCGTCGACCTCGCGCGCCGGCAGCTCGCGGAGGCCGCGGCCCCGGTCGCCGAAAGCCTCGATTGTCGCGATCAGCGATCCGGTCGGCTGCAGCTTGGCCGTCAGCGTCTGTCGGTCGACGCCCAGATGTTCGCAGAGCAGATCGTCGCGCACGTTGCGGATCGCGAGGCGCAGTTCCGCGTCGTCGGGTTCGGCCGAGACCGAGAGGTCGCATTCCGTATCCAGCCCCATCGAACGGTTGTTCAGGTTGGCCGACCCGATCTTCAGCGCCCTGTCGTCGGCAATCATGATCTTGGCATGGACGTAGATCGGGTTCCCCCCTTCCGTGACGGGATAGTAGAGGCGAAAGCGGTCGTGCGCGTCGGCCTGTCGGACCATGTGCAGGAGCTTGGACCGGGCCGATCCCATCGTCTTCTCCTCCAGCCAGCCATCCTGCGACTGCGGGTTGATCAGAACGATTTCGGGACACTTGGCGTCGGAGAGGCGCTTGCAGATGGCCTCGGCGATCTTGCGGGACGCGAAGTACTGGCTTTCGATGTACAGCGTCTCTCGCGCCTCGGCGATCATCGCGAGCGTCATCCGCTCGATCTCCGAGACCTGCTCGTACTCGTCGAAGGCGCCGTTCGTGCGCGAAATTCCGACCTCCACGTCGCGGAAGGCCGGCTCGATCCCGTCGGGCCATGGGGCGTTTCCCCCTTCCGGCTCCGCCACCTCCTCGCCGGTCGCACGACGCCAGCGTTCGCGGCAGATCAGACCAAGCGCATGGGCGATCTCGCCGTCGGAGCAAGTCGTGGCGTCATGCCAAGGCTTCAACGGCTTGCCATGCGTGTCCGTCCGTTCGGGATCGTCATCGCGATGCGCGCGGGTGTCCCAACGGCCCTTGGTCACGTCGATGCCGCCGCAAAAGGCCACGGCGTCGTCGATGACGATGATCTTCTGGTGATGGCTGGCCCCGGGTGGGTGCGCGGCGTCCAGCTTCAACTCGATCCCGTCCCGCGTCATCCATTCCAGGATGAACAGGGGGGTCTCTCCGCGTTTGAGCGACTCGACCATGCCGAGGTTCCATTTCAGGATCCGCATCTCGACTTCGGGCCGCTCGTCGATGATCCAGTTCAGGAAGTCGCCCAGTTCGTTCGGGCCCTCCATGGTCGGGCCGCCGGGCTCCAGCGGGATGCGCGTGTCGAAATCCCAGCCGACCATCAGAACCTGTTCCTTGGCCTGGAGGATCGCGCTCTTGACCGCGCGGAAATACTCGGCCCCGTCGACGATGATCGCCAATCGATCGGCATTCACCCGACGCCAGACGGTCGCCTCGCTGTCGATGATCGGTGTCTGGGTCATGCGGTCTTTCCGTCGTGTGCGTCGCGGTACCGGACCGCGTGGCGACGGCCCTGCCGAAATGGTGATGGCGGCGCGATCCGACGACGGCGCCCCCTTCATTCCGTATCGGTCCCTTGAGCCCTGCCAACGCACGACACCCCGGTTCAGGTCCACGGCCGACCCGGAAGGGGCCTTGAACCGGGGATCGCCGCCACATGCCCGTGCCGTTCCGGCCGCTGTCGGCGCGGTCAGTGAACCGGGTTCTTGCGGTGGCGCATCCTGTATTGTTTCGGCGTGCTTCCGTAGTGCGCCTGGAACAGCTTGTAGAAGTGGCTGACATTCGCCGTGCCGCAATCCGCGGCGATGTCGGCGATCGAGGTCTCGGAAGAGCCGAGATGCATCGCGGCGAATTCCATGCGGATGCGGTTCACATAGGCCGACGGCGACAGGCCCAGATGTCGCCGGATCGTGCGGCAGACATGCTCGTGACTTCTTCCCGTCGCGGCGACCAGCGCGGGGGCGCCACCGCGAAAGACCTCCGGGGATCGTGCCGCCTGGCACGCGGAGGCCAGCCAGGACGGCATGTCCGAGGGAACCATGACCGTGTGGTCCACGATCCGCGTCATCACGTAGAGCAGAAACTGTTCGATCCGCGTCAGCGTCCGCCGCGCGGCCCGAAGCTCCAGAAGCGCGTTTGCGGCGCGTTCGATCCGCGGCCCCGAGAGCAGATACCTGTCGGGGCTCCGGTCCTCGCGCCAGAAGAACCGGGCGCCGATCTCTTCGCCGTAGCGGGCGCGCAGGTGGTCCGCCGTCTGGCTGCGGAACATCACGTTGGTGATCCAGCAGCTCTTGCCCTTCGCCGCCCAGAGCGAATGGGCATCTTCGGGTCGGATGAAAACGATGCTGCCCTGCTCCAATGTCTCCTGGTGATCGTCGACGCGGTGCCGGACCGTTCCCTTCTCGACCAGGAACATCTCGTGGAAGTCATGACGGTGGAGAAACCTGGGACGCCGCGCGTCGAGCGCCTTGCGGGCAACGTGGAAATGTTCGCCCGGTGCGAGATAGGAATCGATACGGAGGGATCGAACCTGCATGACCTCATTCTGGCACAAGAAATTCCGTCGTGGCAGCCGAAACGTCAATCTGGCGCAAGAACCGATCAACCTGCGTCATGGAGGCGTGGCGGCGCGGTTGCTACACTTCGGGGGCCAAGCCAGGGAACGTTCTCATGCAGACGGACATCCTCGACCTGTCCTTCAGGCCCAGTACTGACACCGACCTGAAACGCCTGACGCCTGCCCAGATCGCGCATTACAACCGCGAGGGGTTCATCCAGCCCTTCGACATCTACACGGCCGGCGAGATGGCGCGCATTCGCCGCTATATCGATGGCCTGATCGCCGACATGGGCGAGGACGGCGCCTATGGCATCAACTGCTACCAGGCCCGATTGGCAGGGCTGTGGGAGATCGCCCGCGACGGCCGGATCCTCGATTGCGTCGAGGACATCATCGGACCAGACATCGTATGTTGGGCAAGTGCCGTACTGTGCAAGGCGCCGCGCGACCCCAAACAGGTCCCCTGGCACCAGGATGCGAGCTTCTGGAAGCTTTCGCCGGCGCGAACCGTGACGGTCTGGCTTGCCATCGACGACGTCGACGACGGCAATTCGGCGATGCGCTTCCTGCCGCGCACCCATGACCGCGGCCAGATCGCACAGTCGGCGATGGGCCCCGATTCCGTGTTCCATAAGGGCATCGTGCCTACGAAGGACATGGGCGATCCCTTCACGAACACCTTGAAGGCGGGGCAGATCAGCCTTCATGCCGATATGCTGGTCCATGGCAGCCGCGCTAATATGTCCGACCGCCGGCGTTGTGGTCTGACGCTGCGCTACTGTCCGACCGATGTCCGCATGGTCGATGCGGACTGGGCCAGGGGGGTGGAGGCCATCATCTGCCGCGGTGCCGACCCGTCGGGGCATTGGGTGCATCACTCGCGGCCCGAAAACAACGACATCACCAAGACGTCCAGTCCGCGCGTCGTGGGCAACAACTGATGGGTGGGCCATGCAGATAAAATGGTATGGACACGCGGCATTTCGGCTGCGACCGCAGGACGGGCCGACGGTGATAACCGACCCCTATACGCCGGAGGGTGTCGGCTATGCGCCGATCCGTGATCCGGCCGACCTGGTCCTGATTTCATCGGACGACGATGACGCCCATTGCCGCGCCGACCTGATTTCGGGCGAACCGGAGGTGCTGAACGCCCTGGAGGTAGCGCGGGCCGGCGGAACCGCCGAGGCGGCCGGCCTGCGCGTGCAGGCCATCGAGGCGGCCGAATGGGATCACCACCCCGAACACGCAGTGCCCGGCCAGAACGGCATGTACCGCTGGGAGATGGACGGGATCAGCTTTGCCCATATGGGCGATGTCGGAAACCCGCTCACCACGGCTCAGCAGCAGTTCTTCGAAGGCGTGGATGTCCTTTTCGCGCTGGCCGGCGGTTATCTCACGATCGAGCTTCCCGATCTGATGGACATGATCCGCCGCGTCCGCCCGAAGTTCGTCATTCCGATGCATTTCCGAACGCTGACCTACCGGCCCCGCAATACGCTGTGGATCGAGAGCTTCCTGAACCATTTCGAGGACGAGAACGTGGATTTCGCCTGCGCGCATGAGGTGGACATCCGCAAAGGCGACATCCCGGACGCGACGCGCGTCCTGGTGATAGACTACGTGCGTTGAGCCGCACCCGCTGTCGGGCGTGGCGTCTAGGGAGGACGACATGAAACGAACGATAATGCTGACCGCATCGGCCATTGCGATCGCGGCTTCCGGGGGGATGACGTTCGCGCAGGAAGTCGGGCGGGAGGATACGGTGATCTTCGATCTCGACCGGACCATCCAGGACCCGGAGAACTTCAACTGGTTCACCGCCGGCACGAAACGCGAGCATGGTGCGCATCAGGCGATGTGGGAGCCGTTGTTCATCCTCAACTACACCACCGGCAAGCTCGACCCCTGGCTGGCCACCGGCATCGAGCCGAGCGAGGATTTCACCGAGTGGACGATGGCGCTGCGCGAAGGCGTGGAGTGGTCCGACGGCGAGGCATTCAACGCCGACGACGTCGTGTTCACCGTCCAGATGGCGCTCGACAACGAGGAGTTGTCGGAACGCGAGGCCGCGACACTCCGTTCCCAGGTGGAGAGCGTCGAGAAGGTCGACGACCTGACGGTAAAGTTCACCCTGGCCGAACCCAACCCGCGCTTCGCGGCGGAGAATTTCGGCGTGCGGCTCTTCAGCTCCTTCCTGATCATGCCCGAGCATGTCTGGAGCGAGGCCGAGGATCCCGCGACCTTCGAATTCTATCCGCCGATCGGGACCGGGCCCTATACCTACAGTTCCGGGGCGACGAACCGGATGATCTGGGACCGCAACGACGATTGGTGGGGTGCGAGGACCGGCTTCATGGACCTGCCGGAACCACGGCGCCTGATCTGGCTGGAGACGGGGGGCGAGGAAAGCCGCGCGCAGCTCATGGCGACGAATCAGATCGACGCCAGCCAGAACGTCAGCGTCGGCACGTTCGAGGCCCTTCAGGCGCAGAACCCCAACGTGATCGCGTGGCACGCGGGCTATCCCTTCGCGTGGCCGGACCCGTGCCCGCGCCAGCTCGAAATCAATACCACGGTGGCGCCATGGGACGATCCGGCCATGCGCCAGGCCGTGGCCGACATCATCGACCGCAACCAGATCGTGAACGTCGCCTACGAGGGCACGACCGTCCCCTCGCAGACGATGTTCGTCCAGTATGGCGCCATGCAGCCCTATATCGACGCGATCGTCGATGCCGGCCACGGCCTGACGCCCGCGGCGGATGTCGATGCGGCCACCATGGCCATCGAGGCGGCGGGATATGCCAAGGGCGACGATGGCATCTACGAGAAGGATGGCGAAGACCTCACCGTCGATATCCACGTCAATTCCGCTTCCACGGAATACACCCGCACGATCGATGTCATCGTCGAGCAACTCAACCGCGCCGGCATTTCCGCCAAGGCCGTTCCGGTCGAGAACGGCGTGTTCTGGGGCGAGGTCCTGCCCTTCGGCGCCTACGAGATGTCCTACAGCTGGCTGTCCTGCGGGTCCGTCAACGAGCCCTGGACGTCGATGAGCCGCTACACGACCGACAGCGTCGTGCCGGTGGGGGAACGCAGCCCCGGGTTCAACAACAGCGCACGTTGGGACAGCGCGGCGGCGGAGGCCTATACCGCCACCGTTAACGACATGGCCGACATGGCGGGCGACGATCCGGCTCTGCCTGGAATGGTTGCCGGGGCCTACGCCGATCTCGATTCCGAAATGCCTTTCATCCCGCTGGTGCAGGCCGCGAAGCTGCTTCCCTACAACACGACCTACTGGACGGGCTGGCCCACGGCGGAGAACGCCTACAATCACCCGGCGTTCTGGTGGGGGCACACGCACCAAATCATCCACAACCTGGAAAAGGCGGGTGGCTGACGTTGCCCGGTACGCCCCCGGTGGCCCTGATCCCAGGACCATCGGGCGGGCCGTGCGGGGCAGGTGAGGAGCAGGGCGGGGGTTCGGGTCCGCGCAAGTGAGTCCCGGACCGCACTACGGAGGAAACGGAACCATGGGAGGCATCCCCCGAGACTATTTGGTGAACCGGTTCGTGACGCTGTTCCTCACGATCTTTATCGCCGCGACGCTGATCTGGATCATCCCCCGCCTGTCGCCCGTCGACCCCGCCGAGATCGCGCTGGGTCGGATGGCGGCCGGGGCCGGATCGGTGGCAAACTCCGACACGATCCTGGAACAGCTGCGCGCCCGGCTCGGGATCGACCAGCCGTTGATCGTGCAATACGCAAGATATCTCGGGGGTGTCCTGCGGTTCGATTTCGGACTGTCGACGGCCAACTTCCCCACGCCGGTCTCGGCGCTGATCGCCAATGCGCTGCCCTGGACGATCGGGCTCATGCTGGTCTCGCTCCTGATCACCTTCTTCGTCGGCAACCTGCTGGGTGCGCTGATGGTGTGGGAGCATTCGCCGAAGCTCGTCCGCGTCGCGATCCCGGCGGCCATGGTCTTCACATCGATCCCGCCGATCCTGTCGGGACTGCTGCTGATGTGGATCTTCGCGGCCCGGCTCCAGTGGTTCCCGTTGACCGGGGCTTACGGCCTGACCGTCACGCCCGATTGGTCGTGGAGCTTCGTCCAATCGGTGCTGTACCACGGCTTCCTGCCGGCGCTCTCGATCGTGGTGGTGACTTTCGGCTTCTGGGCGCTGGGGATGCGCGGGCTGATGATCACGGTGCAGGGCGAGGATTACACGACCCTAGCCAAGGCCAAGGGCCTGCGCCCGCGCTATATCCTCTACCGCTACATGATCCGCAACGCGATCCTGCCGCAGATCACGGCCTTCGCGCTGAAGATCGGGCTGCTGATCGCCGGGCAGGTGCTGGTGGAACGCATCTTCGCATATAACGGGATGGGCAAGCTGCTCTACGACGCGATCCTCAATCAGGATTTCCCCGTCATCCAGGGCGTCAGCTTCGTCATCATCCTGATGACCGCGCTTTCGGTCTTCATTGTCGATCTCGTCTATCCGTTCATCGATCCCCGTATCCGGCACGGGGGCTGAGCTATGTCCACGCCCGACACCGCCGGCGCACAGCACCCCGACCTTACCGCCCGCCAGATCAAGCGCATGAAGCGGTTCGACAACCCGTGGCGCAATCCGAAACTGGCCTGGGGCGCAGGGCTGCTGCTGGGCATCATCGCGGTGGGGCTTCTGGGGCGGCTCGTCTGGAACCTCGATCTCGTCTTCACGGCCTCCGCGCCCCTGAAGCTCCCGCCCGTCGGGTTCGAGAACCTGCGGGGGCAGGCCGGCGAATGGGCCTATCCGCTGGGAACGGACGGATCGGGACGGGACATGCTGTCGCTGCTGATCGTGGGCGCGCCGAATTCGCTCCTCGTCGGCATCCTCGCGTCCCTGATCGGCATGAGCATC
Source organism: Jannaschia sp. S6380 (assembly GCF_023015695.1). NCBI lineage: Bacteria > Pseudomonadati > Pseudomonadota > Alphaproteobacteria > Rhodobacterales > Roseobacteraceae > Jannaschia > Jannaschia sp. S6380. The sequence continues at coordinate 774,618 of NZ_JALKAS010000001.1, read as the reverse complement.
GGCATCTTCCTGGGCTTCTCGGCCGGCTTCCTGCGCGGGCGGGTCGACGACGTGATCCGGGTGCTGTCGGACGTGATGATCACGATTCCGCCGCTGCTGATCCTGGTCGTGTTCCAGGCCGCCTATGGCGACGTGTCGCTGACCATGATGGCGATCCTGATCGCGTGTTTCGTGTGGCAGTCGCCGACGCGGCTGATCCGGGCGCAGGTCCTGTCCATGCGCGAGAGCGGCTACGTCCAGATGGCGCGGCTGTCCGGCGCGGGGACCATGCACATCATGTTCCGCGAGATGATGCCGAACCTCGTTCCCTATCTCTTCGGCTCGTTCATCGCCAACGTCACCACGTCGATCGTGACGGCGGTGGGTCTGGAGGTGCTGGGCCTCGGTCCCCAACGCATCCCGACCCTCGGCCGCACGATCTATGAGGCGATCAATTCCGGCGCCCTGATCCAGAACCTCTGGTGGTGGTGGGGCATCCCGACGCTTCTTCTGGCGGTGATGTTCATCGGCCTCCTCCTCATCAATCTCGGGCTCGACGAGGTGTCGAACCCGCGCCTGCGGAAGCTGTGAGGGGAGGGGCGGATGACCATTCTCGACATCAGGAACCTTTCCATCGACTTCCCGACCTCGAAGGGCGTCGTCCACGCGGTCAGCGACATGACGTTGTCCGTGCCGAAGGGCCGCAGGATCGGATTCATCGGGGAAAGCGGATCGGGCAAGACCACGACGGCCCTTGCCGCAATGCGCATGCTGGCGGCACCGGGCTACGTCTCGCAAGGCGAGATCCACCTGAACTCCCTGGACGCCACGAACCTGCTCGGTCTTTCGGACGAAGAGATGCGGCGCGTTAGGCTGAAGAAGATCGCGTATATCCCGCAGGGGGCGATGAACTCGCTCAACCCCGTGATGCGGGTCGAAGACCAGATCTGGGACGCGATCGTCGCGCATGAGGGCCATGTCGGAAGGGCCGAACTTCGGCGGCGCGCCGGCCTCGTCCTGGAAAGCGTGGGCTTGCCGGCCGACACCGGGCGGCTTTACCCGCACGAGCTGTCGGGCGGCATGAAACAGCGCGTCTGCATCGCCATCGGGGTCTGCCTGGCGCCCGACCTCATCATTGCGGACGAACCCACGTCGGCGCTCGACGTGATCACGCAGCGGCAAGTCATGCAGACCCTCCGCACCGCTCAGGACAAGATCGCCGCCGGCCTCCTCCTGATTGGTCACGACATGGGACTGATGGCGCAGTCGGTGGACGATCTGGCGGTCATGAAGCTGGGCGAGCTGGTGGAATTCGGCCCCGTTCGCCAGATCATCGAGGATCCGCAGCACGACTACACCAGGCAGCTTATCGCGTCGGTTCCCCTGGTGGGTGGCGAAAGCTTCATCGAAGCCACGCCGGACATCCTGCGCGGCCAAGCCGGCGCGCTTCTGGAGTTCGAGAACGTCACCAAACGCTACGGTGCCGTGACGGCTTTGCATCCGCTCTCGTTCGCGCTCGACGGCGAGGTGCCGAAGATCATCTCCGTCGTCGGACAATCCGGTTCGGGCAAGTCCACGATGGGCAGCCTGATGCTGGGTTTCACCCCGCCGACGGAAGGACGCATCCTGTTCCGGGGCCGCGACATCAACCGGTTGGACAAGGGCGCGCGACTGGATTTCCGCAAGGACGTCCAGGCGGTGTTCCAAGACCCATATGCGTGCTTCAACCCGTTCTACCGCGTCGATCACGCGCTGTCGTTTCCGTTCAAGCGGTTCGGTTTGGCACGATCCGATGCCGACGTTCGCACGGCGATGGAAGAGGCGTGCGAGGCCGTGGGCCTCGACCCGGCGCTGGTGCTGCGCCGCTATCCGCACCAGCTTTCGGGCGGTCAGCGCCAGCGGCTGATCGTGGCCCGCGCGCTCATGCTGTCGCCGAAGCTGCTGATCGCCGACGAACCGGTCTCCATGGTCGACGCCAGCCTGCGTGCGACAATCCTCAAGAACATCCACGACCTGAAGGACCGGCACGGCATCTCGATCCTCTACATCACCCATGACCTGGCCACCGCCTATCACGTCAGCGACTACGTCATGGTGCTGTATCACGGGCGGGTGGTGGAAGCCGGGCCGCCGGGGGCGGTGATCGGGGATCCGCGGCATCCCTACACGCGGCTTCTGATCGACTCGATCCCGTGGCCCGATCTGGACCGCGACTGGGGCAGGGTCGAGGATGGCACGCTTGCCCTCAAGACCCTTGACGCGGACGGGACCGCGCATCGCACCGTCTTTCGCGGCGAGGTGCCGGGCTTCTCGCTCCGGACCGGGTGATGAACCACGGCCAAAGGTTCACCGCCGAAAAGATCGGCAAGCGCCTGGCCCTCATCCGTCCGCTGATCCACCGGGCGCGGGCCGATCTACCGCCCTTTCGCCTCGAAGTGCTGGAAGCCTGCGACGCGCCGGTAGGCAGCGGCGACGATCGGGGCGAGATCGCGTGGAACAGCTACTGGGCCGGTCAGGATACGCATTTCGTGCTGCGGACATCGGCCACCGTGCCGGAGCATTTCGCCCATCCCGCCCTGCACCTGCCCATGGGCGTCGCCGGCGACATCTTCACCCATCCCGAGGCGCTCGTCCGGCTCGACGGGGAAATCCTCGGCTCGGCCGATCGGTATCATCACAGCCTGCCGCTCGACCCGTCGTTGGCGGACGGCGCGGTGCGCGAGTTGCGTCTTTGCGGGTGGACCGGGCTTGCCGGCTGGCCCCCCGATCCGGCCGATCCGGTCCGCCTCCTGATCCGGCCCTGTGCCGTCGTCGATATCGACCGGCGGCTGCAGGCGTTCGTTGCCTTGGCCGATGTCGCGCTGGACGTGGCCCAGACCACCGATAATGCGGACACCGGCGTGCGCCTTCTGGATGCGCTGGACGCGGCGTTCCTCGTCCTCGACACGCGCGACCCGCTCGGCGACGCGCTGCGTGCCACGGTGCCGGACGCGATGACGCGGCTGTCGGAGGGGATAGCGGCGGCCGGCGCACCGCTGGACACGCGGCTGCACGCCATCGGGCACGCGCATATGGACATCGCCTACCTCTGGCCGATCTCGCAGATCCGGCAGAAGAGCGCGCGCACGACCTCGAACGTGCTGCGACTGATGGACCGGCACGCCGATTTCCTCTTCTCGCACTCGCAGCCGCAACTCTATTCCTGGCTCGAGACCGATTTCCCCGACCTGTTCGCGCGCGTTGCCGAGCGGGTGGCGGAAGGTCGGTGGGAGGTCATGGGCGGCATGTGGGTCGAGCCCGATTGCAACATGCCGGGCGCAGAGGCGCTGGTCCGGCAGATCTTGCTGGGGCGGAGCTATTTCCGCGAGAGCTTCGGCGATGTCGAAACCCCGGTCCTCTGGTTGCCGGACACGTTCGGCTTTCCCTGGTCGCTCCCGCAGCTCATGGCGCAATCGGGGCTGACGTCGTTCGTCACCAACAAGCTGAACTGGAACCAGACCAACCGGATGCCGTCCTCGACGACCTGGTGGCAGGGGATCGACGGTACGCGTGTCCTTGCCCATTTCCTGACGACGCCGCGCGAGGTTCAGCATCTGCCCTTTCCGACGAACTACAAATCCGACCTGAGCGCGGCCGAGGTCATCGGCACGTGGACGAACGCGACCACGGAAGGACGCATCCGTGACCTGCCGATCGCCTATGGCTACGGCAATGGCGGCGGGGGGCCGACGGAGGAACTGATCGAGAAGGCCAAGGCGTTCGAGGCGATGCCGGGTGCGCCCCGGGTCGCCTTCGCGACCGTCCGTGCCGCGATGGAGACGATCCGGGCGGATGCGGAAAATCTGCCGATCTGGAACGGCGAGTTCTATCTCGAGGGCCATCGCGGCGTGTTGACGTCGCAAGGCTGGATCAAGCGCGCCAACCGCCGGGCCGAGGCGCTGCTGCACGCGACCGAGGCCGCGCTTGTCACGGCCCATCCCGGCGGCGTCGGCGCGGATGTCCGGGCCGAGTTGACCGACCTCTGGCGAATGCTCTGCACCAACCAGTTCCACGACGTCCTGACCGGCACGTCGATCGGGGCCGTATTCGAGGATGCCCGCCGGGACTTTGCCGCGATCACGTCGCGCGCGACGGCCCTGCGCGACGCCGCCCTGACGCAACTGTTCCCGAGCGGCGACGACGCGGTCTTTTTCAATCCCGCACCCGTGATGACGGCGGGGCCGGCCTTGCTGCCGGACGGGAAAGACGGGCAGGGGGTCGAGGGCGGAACGCTTCTCTGGGTCGACCTTCCCGCTTATGGCGGTGGTGGGCCATCCTGTCCGGCCGATGCCGTGCGGCTGGACCGGGGCGACGCGATCATCCTTCAGAATGGGCAGATCGAATGTCGGTTTTCGCTGGAAGGGCAGCTTGAATCCGTCACCGACAAGAGGACCGGCCGCGAGCTTCTCGCCCCCGGCGAGGACGGCAACCAGCTCTGGGCGTTCGAGGATCGTCCCGTCAGTTGGGACGCCTGGGACATCGACCCGTTCTTCGAGGATCGCGCCGAACGTATCGGCCCGCCTGAAAGCGTCGAGGTCGCGGAGACCGGCCCCCTGCGCGCGGCCATCCACCTGACCTGGCGTTGGCGGAACAGCCGGATCGTCCAGCACGTTCGCCTGGCCGCCGGATCGCCCCGGCTCGATTTCGTGACCGAGGTGGACTGGCACGAGCAGCACACGCTCTTCAAGGTCGCGTTCCCGGTAGATGTTCTCAGCCCCCGTGCGACCTACGAAATCCAGTGGGGCGAGATCGAACGGCCCACCCATCGCAATACCAGTTGGGACGCGGCCCGGTTCGAGGTGCCCGCCCAGCGATGGGCGGAACTGGGCGAGGGCGGCTTCGGTGTGGCGCTGCTGAACGACTGCAAGCACGGCTACGACATCCACGGGAACGTCATGCGGCTTTCGCTCATCAAGTCCGCCACCAGCCCCGACCCCCAGGCGGATCAGGGCCGTCACGTCCTCACCTATGCCGTCATGGCACATTCCGGCGACCTGTACCGCGTCCGCGACGAGGCGCGGCGGCTGGGTCATCCGCCGATCGCCATTCCGGGACGGCAACCCGGCGGGGTGCGGCCGCTCGTTTCCTGCGTATCGACGAACGTCGTTCTGGAAACCCTGAAGCCTGCGGAAGATGGCGATGGATTCATCCTGCGGCTTTACGAAGCCGGTCGCCGGCGGGGGCCGGTTACCATCTCCTTCTCACAGACGATGGAAGAGGTGCATCGCTGCGACCTGCTTGAGCGCGACGGCGAGCGGGTCCGCCACGCCTGCAGGGAATGCACGCTGAACCTCGCCCCGTTCGAAATCGTCTCTCTCAGATGCCGACCGGTCCGGGCGTAGCTGGACGGCATGCCATCCGACGCCATCGGGCACCGGCGCCGATCGTTCCGCCCCCTTACGGGCCGATGGGGGCGGGAAGGCCCGTCTCGACCAGCGCGCCCTTGTGCTGGACGACCTTCCGCGACAGGGCACAGGCATAGGCGATCCCGTCCGCCAGCGCGTGATCCGCGGCGAGGCCGGCCAGGATCCCGGCGTTGAAACTGTCGCCTGCCGCGGTCGTGTCCGTGACCTCTTCCAGTGGATCGACGGAAACTTCGCCCGTTTCACCCCTGTCGGCGTAAAGCACCGGCGCGGCCCCGTTCTTCACGACGACCGTAGTGGCGCCCGCTGCAGCGTATCTCTCCAGCGTTGCGCGGGGGCTGACGTCACCGAACCAATCGGCCTCGTCCTCGTAGGACGGCAGGACGATGTCACTGGCCGCGGCGCCGTCCATGATGGCGGCCGTCATGACCTCGTTCGACTCCCACAGCCGCGGACGCAGATTGGGATCGAAGGCGATGGTCTTCCCGTCACGTCGGGCATCGGCAAGCGTCGTCAGCAGGGTCGCGCGCTTTTCGGGGGGGAGGATGGCGAGGGTGATGCCGGAGAAATATATCATGTCGGACGCCGCCATCGCGCCGGACAGGAACGCGCTGTCATCCGCCAGCGTCCGCGCCGCCGAGCGGTCGCGCCAATAGGCAAAGCTGCGCTCTCCGCGATCCAGCGAAATCAGGTAGAGGCCGATGCTTCGGTCCGGCGCGATCCGCACGAAGCGGTCGTCGATGCCGCTCGACCTCATGAAAACCGTCAACCCCCGCGAGATCGCATCGTTACCCACCGCCGTCAGGTAGGACACCGACACGCCCCGTGCGCAGCGGGCCAGATACCAAGCGGTATTGAACGTGTCCCCGGCGTAACCTAGGCGGTATTCGCCTTCGGCCTCCGTCGGAGCGAGTTCGGCCATGCATTCACCAATCGCCAGTATGCGCATGGACCCCTCCGGCCAGGAAAAAGACACACCACCGCCGATCTCGATACCGGTGCGGGTGGTAAAGGCACTGTCGTCGCAGGCGGGACACAGCACAAGGTGGGCGGAATTTTCGGCCTTTGCTGGCCACCCGAGCGGTGCTTCGGCCTCAATCCGCCGCATGCCGGGGCTGGGCGCATTGGCACGGATGTTCGGGGGTGGTTTCTCGGCCGGACCAGGAGCCATAGTCAGGGCGACCCTGGCGCCCCGCGGAACCTGCGCAAGGCAGCCTTGAAAATCAGGAGGACGCTGCCGAGGTTCAGGCACGGGACCTTCTGCCGATGGGAAGTTCATGCCCCTCCGCATCGAATGGACTGGCCATGCTTCGGAGGGTATTGGAGGGGCGGACCTCAGTATCCGCGTGCGAATACGACCGGATGCAACTCCGCCGCCGGGAAATGAATGACGCGATGAGTATGCATTTCGACCAACGCAACAGGCTGTCCGTTGCCCCCATGATGGATGGCGGCGATTGTAGCTTAATTTCAACAGGTTGCGGCGCGTCGTGTGCAGCACATGTTCATGTTTTGATCGCGTAATCTCGCACTGCGTCGTACGCATTTCGGTGCGTCGGCCGATTCTGATTTCCTCGAGGGCTTATGGTGTGCACCGGGGGTGAGCGCTCAATAGTGGCTCATGCGCAGGAGCTGCGTGGTCCACTGTAAAGCAGTCGTTCGAAGCGGGCACAGGTTATGTCCGCATAGCGGACAATTCGGACCTCCAGTTCATCAGCCCCAATGTCTGCTTCGGAAAAACAAGAACCAAGGGCCGCAGGAGTTGAATATAGTAAGTTAGATCAGACAGAGATTTGCTTTCTCGTCTGCGATCAACTTGCTTAGCGAGCCTGTCTGGATCGACCCCATGAACACTGTCCGACCGACCGCGAAGGCGGGTGTGCCGAAGAAGCCGAAGACATCCGCGATGGCCGCTGTCAGCCGCAGGCGGCGGTCAATGGCGTTCGATTGCATATCTTCGAGCAGCCGGTCAGCATCGAGATCGAGATTTTCCGCAATGGCCGCGATGAAGCGTTCATCCGTGACGGCAGGCGTTCGAATAAGGCGCGTGTGCATGTCACGGTAACGGCCCTGCAAATCGGCGGCCAGCACAGCGCGGCTGGCTGTGGCCGAGGCGATGCCGAGAAGTGGGAGCTGGTGCCGAACAATGTGAAATGTCTCAGGCTCGCTTTCCTGAAGATCGGTCAGGCGGTCATCCATCACACGACAGATCGGGCAGGCGAAGTCGGAAAACATCGCTACCGGAACGGTGTCGCTGGACCCTTCACCGAAGAATGCAGCGCAGGGGTTTGTCCTGACAAACTGTTCGAGTTCGTAATCAGTTTCGGGTTCCGATTCATTTGCGGTTATACCCGTGAAAATCGCCGCTCCCGGTGTCGATGCGCCGACCCCCTGCAGTCGTCGGAAGGGCGGCAGATCGGGGATGTCTTCGAACGCAAAGTCCGGCTGTCCCAGCGATGCCAGATATGGAACGCCTTTCACCCATCCGGCAACAGCGAGGGCTCCGCCAGCCAGCAGAGCCCGTCGCTTCCAGTCGGTTCTCGCTGCCATCAGTTCGCGATCCGGGCGAGCATCACAATGGCCATCCCCATCATCATGAGGTTTTCCGTGAGGCTGACGAAACCAAGAGGCACGTTCGATCCGCCGCCTACACAGGCGCATTTCAGCTCGCGCTTGTCGATGTAGACTGCCTTGAACACGCTTATCGCGCCGACCGTGGCAATAAAGAGCGCCGCAGGGGCCGCGAGCGGGGTCAGCAACATGCCCGTCATCAGGATGCCTGCCCCGGTCTCGACCCAAGGGTAAACATAGGCATAGGGCACCCATTTCCGCGCCAGCAGGTCGTAGTTGAGAAACATCGTTGTAAAGCTCTCGATGTCGCGGAGCTTCTGCATCCCCAGCAGGATCATCGAGACCGAAATGAACCAGCCGAGCGTCTGCCAAGTGATCGCGCCGAGAAAGCCGATGGACAGCGCGAGCGCCGTCGCGGCGGCCACCGCGAAAAGGTAGATCACCGGCTTGTAGGTCGTGGCATCCGGGTCGTAATCGGTGAGTTTCTGGCGCAGGGCGTCGTAGCCGCCGACCCGCTCGCCCTCGATCCATATCTGCGGTGTGGTGGGGACATCGTGCGCTTCCTTGAAGGCATCGACCTCCGACCGCTCGCGGAACAGTCGATCATCGACCTTGAATCCCTTGCTGTCCAAAAGCCAACGCGCCTTCTGGCCCGCAGGGCACAGATGGTTCGGCAGCGCCATGCGGTAGAGAACGGCTGTCTTTCCAGTGGCGGCCGTGGCGGGATCGGTTGTCACATCAGCGACATCGCGGGTGTCCTTGGGCATCGTGGGTCTCCTTCGTATGTCAGCGTCCGCGGGAATTTCGAATGAAATAGGCAATTCCCGTAATCAGGAAGACGACCACAAGAAGCATGATCAGCATCATGCCTCCCATCATCCATCCGCTGCCTTGCATCATTTCACCATTCATCATCATCGTTACGGTCTCCTGTATTTATTCCGACTTTGTTCGTTCTGTGCCTGCTGGTGCATCTCCGTTGGCTTCGATGTCTGCGATGTATCGCTGCATCTCCGCGATCTCGCCCCGCTGCGCCTCGATGATGGCATCGGCCAGCTTGCGCACGCGCGGATCGGAAATGTTCGCACGTTCGCTGGTCAGGATCGCAATGGAATGGTGCGGGATCATCGCCTTCATCCAGGCGATATCGCCGACCGTGTCTTGGGAGCGGACGAGGTAGAGGCCCGCCGCGAAGGCAATCGCGGCTACGGCGAAGATCGCGATGTTTGCTTTCCGGTTAGAATACATGCCGAGCATGAAGGCCAGCATGATGACCGCCATCGTCCCGCCCATGTAGAGCGCCATCCACATGCGCGTCTGGGAAAAGAAGACATGATCCAGCGCATAGGTATTGAGATACATCAGCCCATACATCATCACGGTCGAGGTGCCGATCATGGCGAGGAACCTGCCGTAGCCGCCGCTTTTCCTGGAGTGGCTGTCCTGATGCGTGTCGTCTGAATCCATTGTAGTGTCGTTTCGATGTGCCATTGTCTGACTCTTCTATATACCCATATGGGGTATATAACTGTAATTTCAGCCCCATGGTTCCAAAAGACACGGAGTGCAGTCCGATGAAGGCGAACAAGGACAAGACGCTGGACCGGCTGTCACGGCTCGAAGGTCAGGTGCGCGGCATAAAGGGCATGGTCGAGGCCGACCGCTACTGCATGGACATCCTTGCGCAGACGGCTGCGATCAGATCGGCGATCCTGGGCGTCGAGAAGCTGATCCTTGAGAACCACGCGGAGCATTGCGTCGAAACCGCGATCCAGAGCGGCGACCCCGAAGAACAGCGGGCCAAGTTCGACGAGCTGATCGGTCTGTTGCAAAAGGCGTCCCGCTAACCATCATTGCAGCGTCTTCTCTCGGATCAACAGGACGGCCAGACCAAGTGCCAGCACCACGTCGATGCCAAGACAGAACGGGCCCCACCAGCCCGGTGCGGGGTTCGATAGAAACAATCCCACACTGACATCGAACATCCCGTGCCCGAGCAGAGCGGCCGCGAGTATCCATGCCGACGCCCGCGCGCCGATGATCGCCAAGGCGGCAAATCCGGCGGCGAGGCCGGAATGGACGACAATCTCGGCGGTGTCGCCGGTCTAGATTGCAAAGACCACACAGAAAGCAGCGATGGCGACCATTGTGGTTGCCCACGTCCCTCGCTGGCGCAAGACACCCCCGAGCGCCATAGCCCCATGGGTCATGCCCCCGAGGACAAGTCCGGCGACAAATGGCAGGCCGAACACCATCCTACGCGACCTCGAACCAGGCCATCATCCCGGACGCCTGATGCGATAGCATATGGCAATGGATCATCCACTGGCCGGGATTGTCCGCGACGAAAGCGATTTCCAGCGTTTCATCGCCGCCGATCAAAACCGTATCGCGCACGTCGCGGTGCGGGTCAGGTGCGCCATTGCGCGACAGGACCGTGAAATGATGCCCGTGCAGGTGAATAGCGTGCGGGAAGATCGAGCGGTTCACCATTTCCAGATGCACTGTCCGGCCGAGGGGCGCGCGGAACATCGGAGTTTTCATCCCGTGCGCCATGCCGTTGAAAGCCCAGACCATGCCGTTCGATGCCAGTTTGCGGAACCCCATCCGCTCACCGCGATAAGTGGCCTCAGCAATGCCGCGCATCGCGCCACCTTCCATGAGCAGGCGTTCGCGTTGCGGATCGGACGTATCGGGAGGGGCCAGTGTGCCCCAGGCGTGCAGCGGGCGGACTTCACCTTCGCCCGGTGCCACCGGCGCGCCGTCCGACCTGAACGTCGCGACCTCGACCCACGCGCCGTTTCCGGGATCGAGCAGAAGGCCATGCGTCCCGTCATCCTGCGACGGCACGTCGATCACGACATCGGCCCGCTGCGCCGGGGCGAGCAATAGCGTTTCCACATCGCGGGGCGAGACGGGATGCCCGTCGAGCGCAATCAACCGCGCCGACAGGTTTGGCAGGCCGAGAAGCATGATCCGGTCGATGGCTGTGTTAACGATCCTCAGCCGGAGACGCTCACCGGGGCGGACCGGCAGATCGGGATAGGCCGCGCCGTTTACCGTGACGGTGTTGCCCATCCGACCGTCATGGGAGGCCGCGTGCAAGTCGTCCCATCTGTCCTCGACGATGGCCGCATCTGCATCGAGCAGCCAGTCATCGAGAACCAGCGTCAGCTCGCGCGTGGCCGCACCGGGCAGGCCGAGCCACGGTTCGCGGTCCTCCACGATCAGGGGACCGGCCAGACCACGGGCGACCTGTTCCTGGCCGCGATTGTGCGAGTGATACCAATAGGTGCCGGGATCGGGGGCGATGAAGCCGTAGTCGAAGGATGCCCCCGGCGCGACAGCTGCCTGTGTCAGCGGGGCCGCGCCGTCCATCGCGTTGTCGATGCGGATGCCGTGCCAGTGAACTGCCGTGGCCTGAGGCAGATCGTTGGCGAGCTGGCGGCGCACCCGGTCCCCCGCCGTCACGCGGATTTCAGGGCCGGGAACCCTGCCTGCGCCTTCTGTCGCGTAGGCCCAGACCGACGTGGCCGGGTATCCTGCCGGAGCGAGCTGCGCGGTCGAGGGCGCGGCGCGCAGGATCGGCCAGCCCGTATCCGCGAACAGTCCACGGGGCAGCAGGGTCGTTGCGCCGAGGGCGACCGCACCGGTCAGGAAGGTGCGGCGGCCGGGCAGCCTGTTGGACCGGTTTCTCATGCGTATGTCACCGTCGTCATCATACCGGCGGCCATGTGATACATGTTGTGGCAATGGAGCGGCCATTCGCCGGGGTTGTCGGCGTCGAAGGCAATCGTCACGCTTTCCATCGCGGGAACCAGAACGGTATCGCGGATAGCCCCGGAAAGCCGCGCACGTCCCAATCCGACGACCTGGAAGTGATGACCGTGCAGGTGCATCGGATGGGACATCATCGTGCGGTTGCGCAGCGTGATATCGACCCTCTGACCGGACACGATCTCGACCGGAGCGCGATTGTCGAACGACCGCCCGGCGAACCCCCAGGCGTAGGGCTGCATATCGCCGGTCAGATCGACACTCACGGCTGCATCGGCGGGTTTGCGGGGCAATCCGCTCGCCGCAACAAGTTGCCGTTCCAGATCGAGCAGAACCGGTGGCGCGGTGACTTCGGCAAACCCGGATATCCGCTCAATCGCTGCCGATGCCGTCGCAAGAACGATCCCCGTGCGGGCTTTCGCACCTTCGAGCTGCGCGATGATCGGGAAAGCACCGCCTTCCGAAGGTATCGATACCTCTATGTCCAACCGCTGCGCCATCGCGATCTCGAAGCGTGTGCCGTCGATGGGAAGCACGTCATTCCCGTCAACCGCCAGAAGCCGCCCTTGCAGATTGCCCAGATCGAGCCAGAAGTTGCTGGACGAGGCCGCGTTGATGATCCTCAGTCGCACGCGACCGCTTCTTTCGACCGGTACGATTTCGGGGTCCGACAGGTCGCGGTCGTTGGCGAGGAAGGCATCGAACGCGATGTCGTTCAGATCCATCGCCATCCCGGACATGACGATGTTGCCGTGGTCCATCGCGGGTGCATCGCCCGTGTTCATGTTGCCATGATCCATTCCGGCCATGCTGCCATCTCCGCCGCGCACCATCCCCATGTGCATCGCGGCCATCCCCGACCCGATATGCGACATTTCACCGGATCGCAGACCTGCGAGGAGTTCTTCCGGTGGGGTGAAGCTGAAATCGTGCAGCATGATCGTGACGGTCTGCCGATCCGCCGAGGCATCTTCGGCTGACTCCACGATGAGAGGCGCGGCCAGAAGCTGCGCCTCCTGCAAGCCGAAATGCGAGTGCATCCAGTTGGTGCCGGATCGACTGACATCGAAGAGATAATCGTGCGTCCCGCCCGGCGCGACAGGTGCCTGCGAGACATTGCTGCCGTCATGGGCAAAAGGCGGCGTCAGCCCGTGCCAGTGAATGACGGTCGGATCGGCCAGCGTGTTCCTCACCCGCACGTCGAAAGGCGCGTCCACAGGTATCACCAGGCCGGGCGTTCCCGCATCGTTCATGATGCCCATGACGGTCGCAGCGCGGCCCATAATCTCCAGCGTGCGCGTGCCGACAGTCAGGGTGGTTTGGGGCGAAGTCTGCGCAAAACCATAGGTCGGCAGTGCCAACGTGCCGCCGAGGGCGGCGGCCCCTTTCAGAAGTGATCGGCGGAAAAGCGGTGACATTCGGGTTGTCCCTTTCAAAGGTTTACCGGGGGTGTGGTGATCGAAGTGAGGGTGGCCGTCGCCAGCAGGATCAGGGCGACGATGATGATTTCCATACGGATGGAGCGACGCAGCCTGGCGGAAGCCGAAGGTGCGCCGGAGGCAAGCGCGGGCACGAGCCGGAGTTTGTTCCTTGCCGCCAGCCCGAGAAGGCCGGTGACGACGGCAATTTTGATAATCAGCGTCCAACCGTAGGCCGTGCCAAACAGTCCGGTGGGTGACCCGATCATGAGCCATGCGAAAGACACGCCGACGATCACAAGAATCGCTACAGTGCCGCTGGCGATGGTGCCGAAGCGATGAAGAAGAGCCGCGTTCTCGCCTTTCGCCGCCGCGCGATGCAGTGGAGCCAGTGATCCGACCCAGAAGGCCGCCGCCAGCAAATGCGTCACCAGAAGCCCCGCCAGTATCCAGCGCGGATCACCCAGGGAGTGACCGACGAAGGCGTAGGACATGGCAATCAGCAATGCGCCGAGAAGACTTGCCGTCATGCCGATGGTGCCTTCGATCAGAACGGCGACGATCAGCAATTCACCCGCACCCCGCCAGAGTGCCGCCGTGCCGAGCGGGCTGTCCCAGACGAAACCCAGCATCATCGTATCCGTTGCCCCGGACAGCCCCATGCCCGAAATACGGGCCGCGCGGATACCGAAGCGCAGCGCCAGCACCGCAAGACCAATGAGCGCCGCAATGACCGCGAGTTTTCGGGCGATGCGCCGCACGTCGGGAGGCGCGGATCGGAAGACGGCGAGAAACAATGGCCCGCCCATGGCAATCAGCGCCGCCGCGTATCCGATGGCTTTCGCCAGGATCGCGAGAAGCGCCCACCCGTCAATCGGGGCAAGTCCTTCCACCGATCAGTCCGAGACCGTAAAGGCGAAGGCGCCCTGCATCGGGTGGCCGTCCGCCGACAACCCGCGCCAATCTACAGAATAGGCCCCGGCGGGCATGGCTTCGAGCGGAATGGCGCGAAATTCCGTCACCGGATCGAGACCGGTTTCGCGGGTGATTTCCATCTCGCCGTCCGGCCCAATGAGGCTGATCGCCGTGACGCGCATCGGGTCGTCGAAGCGCAGTTCGATGACCTCCACCGTCTCGACAGTCGCCTCGTTCGCCGGGGTTGTGTCTTCGGCTTTCGAGTGGGCCAGCGCGGCTGTCGCCGTTGCCAGTGTGGCCACGAGGGCCAGAGTGATACTCTTCATCATCTGTTTTCCATTTCGTCGTGACGGGCGCGGATGTCTTCCGGCCAAGTCGATTTGATGTAGCTGAGGACGGCGATGATCTCGTCATCCGTCAGGACGCCCTCGTAAACGGGCATGTTGGATTCATAGCCGGGATCGCCGATCAGAGCGCCGGTTCCGTATTTCGTCAGACGAAACAGCGTGTCGCCATCATGGTGCCAGGTGTGTCCGGTTTCATCGTGCGGCGGCGCGGGCAGCTGTCCATCCTCCCCCGGCGAACGCCAGTTCGGCTGACCTTCGAGGTCCACACCATGACAGGCCGCACAGGTATCGGCGTAGATCGTCTCCCCGAGGGCCACGACATCCCGATCTGACGGAACAAGCACGGTTCCGGCCGGTGTGGACGCCCCCCATGTGAAGGCGAGGACAGCGGCCCCCGCCAGCGCCGCTGTCCCGAGGCCAAGCGCTGCAATCCGGTTCACAGACCGGCCTTGTAGAAGACCTCGCCGTCACCGGCCTCGCCGCCGAACGCCATCACGTCATATCGCGCTGCCGGGTCGTTTCCCATGCCGGGGGAGCCGCCGGGCATTCCCGGCACCGCGATCCCCGCGATGTCCGGACGCTCTTCCAGCAGCTTGGCAAGAGCCGCGAACGGCACGTGACCCTCGACCACATAGCCGTCGATCGTCGCGGTATGGCAGGCCCACATCGTTGCGGGCACCTCGTTGTCCAGCTTGACGCCGGTGACATCGGCGATGTCCGTGGCCTCGATGTCGTATCCCTCTTCGCGGGCCAGGGTGACCCACGCGCCGCAGCAGCCGCATGTTGGGCTTTTGGTTACGTGCATCGTGCCGTGATCGGCCATGGCGGAATGGCCGTCGGCATGCGCCATCCCGACCGCACCGAAAGAGGCGAGGCCAAGTGCAAGGGCGGCGGCAGGGGTGAAAGCGATAAGAGTCTTGATAGGTTTCATGTCAGTTCCTCTCGACAGGAATGCGCACGGGCAAGGCCCGCTCAGGTGTGGTTGCAAGTTGAGACTCCGCGCCCGAAAGGGCACGAAACGCATCACAACGCGCGGGGAGGGTCGAGAGGACCGGAAGGCTCGATACCCGTCAGAAGCACGCCCGTGACAATGGACACGTCCTCACAGGTGGCGGGCGCAGTATCGTTCAAATCAGCGCCGGGAAGCAGCGCGGCCAAGGAGTGACAGGTCTGCGTGCGTTCGGAGCCTTCCGAACAGCAGATCGGCTGATCGTCAGCCACTTCTCCCACCGAGGTGTGGCTATGCTCCACAGCAGCCATATGGCTAGCGTTCATCGCGCCCGAAACCGAAGCGGAGAGCGTTACCATGACGACAAGGAGAAGCCGGAACAAAACCATACCAAATACCTATATGGGGTATATGGGCATTTGCAAGCCGGAGCTGCGATACATCCTGTCGCGGCTCAGTGGGCGTGCGCATCTTCCCCGCGCGCCATCATCAGGTGATGCGCGCGATGATGATCCTGGCTTGCCATCAAGCCGAAGAACCCGAGTCCCCCTATCCTTGCCGTAACCGCTGGATCATCGCTGGTGACGACCAGCTCAACCGCCGACCTGCTCTCCGTCACATCGACTGTCCAGCGGGGATCGTTGGCAAGTTGGCCCGCATGGGCAGGAACCATCCGCCGCAATGTCGCCAGTGTTTGTGCATCACCGGTCACGATCATGCGCAGACCGCCATCGACAGGCTCCTCTTCCACTTCGGTGAAGCTCACCAGCCGGTCCATGTCGACCAGATGATCGCGCAGGCCACGAAGATCGACCTGTGACCAGTCCGTCGCGGGATCGGCTTCCAGAAGGGCGACGACTTCGGACAGTGCGGCGAATGCGTCTTGGCCAGGCTCGGTCAGGGCCGATCCGCCTGCCTGACTGTGTGCTGCGTGGTTCATACCGTCGCCATGGCCGGAATGATCGGTTTGCGCCACCGCAAAAACCGCTCCACCGATCAGGATCGCCACCCCCAGAATGACCTTCATTTGCATACCCGACCTCCATCCACAGAGTTGCCTCACCCTACCCAAAGCAGAACAACGGACATATGATATCTATCATGTCGGGCTGGATACATATCTTTGACGGCGCGCCTGTCCGCGAGATCGAGTCGGGCGCGTATCTATTCCGGCGCGAAGAGGCGGTCCGATCCATGTTCCTGGTCCGAGCAGGAGCTGTCGCCCTGGAACGCCCGCTGGAAGACGGAACACCGCTGACGCTGCATGTTGCCACGCCAGGCACCGCGTTGGCCGAAGCCTCCCTTTTTGCCGCGACCTATCACTGCGATGCGGTTGCAAGATCGGAGGCCTCGATTGCCAACTTGCCGAGGGTGGAATTTCTCACGGCGCTACGGAGTGAGCCGGATGCCGCCCTAAGCCTTGTCGAAACCCACGCGAAAGAGGTTCAGGCGCAGAGGGCGCGGATCGAGACACTGCGCCTGCGCCGTGTGGCAGACAGGCTGGACGCATGGTTGGACCTTCACGGCGAGCCGCGGAAGGGCCGCTGGACCGAGGTTGCCAATCAGATCGGAGTTTCGCCACCCGCACTTTACCGAGAGTTGGCACGGCGACGGAGCCGTAAAGAACAATGACGGAGGCATAGAGGTTCTAACCGATCAATGCTCCCGCTGGCACAGGTCGTGGTCGGCGAGGGACGCCAGCACATAGCAGTCTTCCGAGACGCCATCGCCGTCACACCCATCGGCGATGCGCAGAAGCTCCTTCTCCAGCGCGCGGAGCCGTTTGATCTTCGCCCGGACATCCGAGAGCTGGGCGGCGGCGATCTCGGTCGCCGCCTGGCAGGACCGGTCGGGGTGATCCTGAAGCTCGATCAGCGACGAGATCGCTTCAATCGAGAAACCGAGGTCCCGTGCGTGCCTGATGAAGCTCAACCGCTCCAGGCCTGCCTGATCGTATCGTCTTTGATTGCCTCCGGTGCGCTCGGGTGCGGTCAGCAGGCCGACAGTCTCGTAGTAGCGGATGGTCGGAACCTTGACCCTGGTGCGTCTGGAAAGCTCGCCAATCGACAGCATGGGATTACCTCTTGAACCTCTAGTGACTAGAGACCCTATCTTGTCGGCAGCAACGAATCCAGAGGCTTGCAATGACTCGTGTTTTTCCGCCCCGATGTCGGGCCAAATATTCTAGGCAAGGTGCAGCGAATGCCGCATGACCACGTTCACATTGACCCGGAGGCGGGCGACCGCCGGGTGTTTGCGGCGATTGCCGTCAATCTCGGGCTGACCGTCGCGCAGATTGTCGGCGGGATCGTCTCCGGCTCGCTCGCGCTGATCGCCGATGCGCTGCACAACTTCTCCGACGCGATCTCGCTCATCATCGCCTTCGCTGCCCGCAAGATCGCGCGACGGCCGAGAGATGAAGACATGACGTTCGGCTACGGCCGGGTCGAGGTGGTCGCCGCGCTCATCAACTACACGACGCTGATCGTGATCGGCCTCTACCTGCTCTACGAGGCGGCGATGCGGTTCGCAGACCCGCAGGACGTCGAGGGATGGCTGATCGTCATCATCGCGGGCATCGCTCTGGTCGTGGACGCGGCAACGGCGCTGCTGACCTACACGATGTCCAAATCCAGCGTGAACATCCGTGCAGCGTTCCTGCACAATGTCGCTGACGCGCTCGGCTCGATTGCCGTGATTGTCGCGGGCACGCTGATCCTGCTCTACGACTGGCGACTGATCGACCCCATCGTGACGGTCATGATCGCGGGCTACATCCTGTGGCAATCCTTCCGGGAAATCGGCCCAGTCATCCGCATCCTGATGCTTGGATCGCCGCCCGACATCGAGACGCGCGGCGTTCTCGACGCTGTGCGCAATGTGCCCGGCGTCACGGGCATCCACCACGCGCATTTCTGGCAGATGAACGAGCATCACGCGGCGCTCGACGCCCATGTCGTGATCGAGGAGGGACGCTGGAACGATGCCGACGCGATCAAGGAACGGATCAAAGCCGTCCTTTCCGACAGGTTCGACATCGAGCACACCACGCTGGAGCTGGAATGCGCGCGACACGCCTGCGATGCACCGTCCGAATTCGGCGGGCGCGGGCACGGTGGGGCGGCGACGTGAGCGCTTTCGTGGCGTCGGTGACTTTCCTAGCGCTCATCAGCGCAACGTTTCTCGGTGCGGTGCTTGTCTGGTCGATCTTTTTTCCATCGCGCCGTCTCTGGCCGACTGGTCGAGTCACCCCGTTCACACAGATCAAGATCTGGTCTCCGACCGTCGCAATTTTTGCGGCTGCATCCCTCGTGGGCATTATCGAATGGAATGCGCTCGACTGGCCCGGCTGGCTACGGTTCGGCGTTGGGTTGCCTCTCATTCTGGCCGGAAATCTGATTGTGTGGCGCGCGGTTTTCGGCATCGACATGGATGCGACGAGCGGGGCGCGCAGTCACCTGAAGACGGACGGCCTCTATCGCTACAGCCGCAACCCGCAATACCTCGCCGACATGGGCATTCTGATCGGATGGGCCGTTCTATCCGCATCGCCATCGGCCTGGATCATCGCGGCGGGCGGTTTTGCGGCGCTGGCTCTTGCCCCGTTCGCCGAAGAGCCGTGGCTGGAAGATGTCTATGGCGAAGCCTATCGATGTTACCGCAATCGCGTTCCACGGTTCTTGGGCTGGCCGGGATGGGGCGTTCCTTCACGTTGAGAGAATTTTCGAGATGACAAAGCGAGAAAAGACCGGCGATCAGAACACCCCTATCCGGATGCGGGTGCACGGGACGGATTGCGCGAAGGATGCGGCCGAGATCGAACGTGCCGCGCGGTCGGCGGGCGTCGCGGCGGAAGACGTCAAGGTCTCGTCTGCAACCCACATCATGACGCTGCGCATCGCGGAAGGCGATCTTCCGAAGCTGCGCCCAGCACTGGAAGCGACAGGATACGGCTTCGAGCGGATCGAGGGCGACGACACCTCGACCGATCCGGCCTACAAGGACCCGTCCTATCGCCGGGCGCTCTGGATCGTGGTGGTGCTCAACCTCGGCTATGGCGTCGTGGAAATGGCGGGTGGGTTTCTGTCCGGCTCGCAGGCGCTGAAGGCGGATGCCCTCGATTTCCTCGGCGACGGGGCGATCACGTTTCTCGGCCTGCTCGCCATCGGCTGGAGCCTGACGTGGCGTGCCCGATCCGCCATGATCCAGGGCGTGTTCCTTGGCCTTCTGGGTCTCGGTGTCGTTGCCAGCACTCTCTGGCGCGTCCTGAATCAGGCCACGCCCGAGGCGGGGCTGATGGGTGCCTTCGCCGTGGGTGCGCTGATCGTCAATATCCTCGCCGTCCTGCCGCTTCTGAAGCACCGGAAGGGAGACGCCAACATGCGGGCGGTCTGGCTGTTCTCGCGCAACGACGCCATCGGCAACCTTGCCGTCGTGATCGCGGCCGGGCTTGTCGCGTGGTCCGGCAGCGCCTGGCCGGACTTGGTCGTCGCTTTCGGGATCGCGGCGCTGTTCCTGCACTCGTCCTGGGCCATTATTCGCGACGCGCGAGCTGATTTGCGAGAGCAGTTGGCATCAAGAAATAGCCGACCGCTGTAGCCAGGACAGCATAATTATGCGTCATCGCAGATGGCACCACTGCGTCGATTATGCTTTGAAAGCTGACATTCGTACATTTTGCAGCATCGGTTGCGTTGGGCTCACAGCCGTCATTTGCGGCAAGTTTCACGAACGACCGTTCCCGGGCAGGTCGGCGACAAAGATCACCCAAGTTTGGAACGCGACCGGAACGGTCGTCATACGCGGGATAGGAGCCTGACCCGCCCAAGAGCCGCCGAAACCCTGTCGTTCTACGGGGCAGGGTGGCGGCATGTCTCTCGTGTGCGTATGGTGTGCAGAGCAGGTCCGTCCCAAGTGATGGCGGACCCGAGGAGAGCTTTGAATGCCCAACAACGCAGCCTACGCGGCAGCGCGATTGTCTACTGCGCCGATGATGGATGGTGGCGATTATGGCGTGATTTCAGTAGCTTACGTGGTGGTGTGTGCAGCTTATGTTCATGTTGCGTTCGGGCTCTGTCGCACTACGTCGGGTACGTTTCGAGTATCTGCAATTCCGTTCAATCAGAAACTCCCTCGCAACACGTTGTGGCAAATTCCCTAGGGGCAGCGCAAAGGCTAATGGCATAGTCACCCGCGCGATCTATTCGACCTCGTTTTCTATCGATGAGGTGCGGCACCCTTTGCCAACATCAGATGATGTTCCTGGTGATGCGCCCCGATCGTCATCACTCCGAAGAAGCCCAGACCCTGGATTTGTGCAGCGTCGCCATCGGCGATCAGGGCCACGCCGTCTTCAAGTTCTTCGGTTGAGACATCCCAACCCGTCTCCGCAGCGAGGAAAGGTGCGTGGGTCGGCACCATGGCGCGGATGGCCTCAAGAACACGCTGAGTTCCCCGTATCTCGAACCTGGCTCCTTCGGGGCGTTGTATGACATCGACCTTGGACTCCGTGGTCAGCAAGTCCATGTCAACTAGGTGTCGACGGAGAGCGGCTATATCGACCGTGCTCCAGTCGGTTTCCGGGTCGTCTCTGAGGATCGTCACGATTTCGGTCAGGGCGGCAAAACCGGATTGGCCGGCCTCCTGTGGCCCGGCCATCATGCGGACGTTTCCTGAGTGGCTGTGTTGAGCGAACGCAGGGGCTGCAACCAAAAGGGAGAATACCAAAATGGGAAAACGCATGGGCTGATCCTTCGCGAAGATGATTTCGGCAAGCTCTAGCAAGAGCGCGTATCTCCGCATATGATTTCAATCATATGATGCCTGATCCCTACGCCCGCCTTCCAAAATCCGCGCAGAAACTCTTCTCCGCCGACGCTCGCGAAACGCTCTTTCGGCAAGGCGCCGAGACGACGGGACTGTACATCGTACTAACCGGGAGCGTGCATCTTGAGCGGGTTGGGCCGAATGGCGAGCGTTTCGTGATCCATCGCGCAAAGGCTGGGACGAGTTTCGCCGAGGCCTCGATATTCTCGGAACACTACCACTGCGACGCTCTTGTAATCGAAGCGGGTGAGTTCATGAGGATCGACAAAACCGCTGTCCTAGGAGCGTTTGGAGATGTTGAGTTCGCGCGCGCCTATGGTCGTCAGGCTGCCCGACAGATACAAGCGCAGCGACAGCTTCTCGAAATCGTCGGCATTCGAAGCGCGGAAGAGCGTGTAATGGCCGGGCTTGTCGCCGGACTGCTCGATGGTCAAGTTATCGATTTCGCAGCGCTCTTGCGCCTGAGCCACGAGGCGACGTATCGCGCGCTTCGGGCGCTCGTTGAGGCAGGACGTGTCACAAACCCGTCCCGCGGCATTTATCGCTTACCGGGGGCTTTCTAACTGTGGCTGGCAAAAACGGAGGTTGATCCGTCCGAGCCCACAAGCAGCGTGTCAAAGGTATCTCCTGCGCCGGGCCCGCCCATTCCAGGCGAGCTCATCGGCATGCCGGGTACGGCCAGGCCGCGCGCCGAGGGCCGCTCAGCTAGAAGGCGTTCGATGTCCGAGGCAGGCACATGGCCTTCAATGAAATAGTCACCCACAATTGCAGTATGGCATCCGGCGAACTCAGGCGTGATTTGCAGCCTGTCTTTGAATGCGTAAAGCGCGTCCTGATCAACGTTTTCCGCCTCGACCGCGAATCCGGCTTGTCGGACGTGCTCCACCCATGCCGTGCAACAGCCGCATGTCGGTGTCTTCAGCACCTGGATAACTGGAGAGGTGTTTGCCCACAGTGGACGTGCCAGGACTGTAGAAGCCGTGGAAATCAGAAAAATTCGTCGTTTCAATGGTGGTGGCTCCCTTTTGTTTTATCACCAGTTGTAGCGGGGTGCTCGTCCATGTCGAGCGTGCTGCCGATCGTGTCGCGCGTCACATCAAGATCTTGAGCATGTCGTTCGTCGAGGCAGTCGGTCTCAAGTTGCAGGGTCACCATATGGAAGCCGTGGTCGCGCGTCAGCCGACTGTACGCGTTTTCGAGAATCCCGGCGGCTTCGGCCGGATCGGTATGGCGCAAATGCGCGGAAAAAGCGTGTTTGCCGCTTGTCAGTGTCCAGGCATGTGCATGATGGACATCGAGGACACCGTCCTGATCACGGAGATCGTCGATCACTGCATCGAGGTCCGTCTCCTCTGGTGTCCCCTCCATGAGGATGTGTACGGCTTCGCGAATGACGCCGATCGAGGCCCAGAGCAGAACGACCCCGAATACGGCCCCAAGGATCGGGTCGATTTGAAGAAAGCCGGTGAACTGGATCACCAGGGCAGTCACGATGATCAGAAGGCTGCCGACGAAGGTCTGGATGATGTGCCAAAGCGCGCCGCGCGCGTTCAAATCATCGCGACTCGATTTCCACATCAGGCCAAGCGAGATGATCTCTGTGACCAATCCGCCGAACGCTACCCAGAGCATGGGGCCGGTTGGCAGATGGATCGGATTGCCGAGCCGCATCACGCCCATCCAAATGACAAGAAGCGCCATGCCGAGCAGGAAGCCGCCATTGACCAGCGCGCCGATGATCTCGGCACGGTACCAGCCAAAACTGCGTTGCGCGTCGGCAGGCCGTTGCGCGATACGTTGTGCAATGATCGCGACCAAGACGCCTCCTACTGCTGAGAGCGTGTGGAAAGCATCGGAAAGCACCGCAATCGATCCAGTCCAGAGACCGACAGCGAGTTCGATGACGAAGTAGACGCCTGTCAACCAGGCGGAGATAACGAGGGCTTTACCGGATGTGGGCATATGCCCGGCGTGTGATTGGGCAGCCATGTCAGCCCTCCTTTCGTGCGTTGTGACGGTCGCGCCAGATGGCGAAGACGAGCGACAGAGCCGTGAAGCCGCCAAGAGCAACCGCCGTCCAAGTCGCGGTGCGCGCATCTCCGTTCATCGCTTCGCTGCCGAGATGCGCGAGCAGAAAACTCGCCGGTATGATTCCTGCCAGAGTGGCGAGAGCAAATCGCCAGAAGTGCAATTTACTAAGGCCCGCCGCATAGCTAATCATGTCGAAGGACAGGAACGGCAGCAGACGGCTGCCGAATACCAGAAACGTCAGCGTGTTCTGCGAGCCAAGAAATCCCTCACTCAGCTTCTGTCCGACATGTCTCTCAACAAAAGGTCGCCCTAGTCTGCGCGCTAGCAAGAATGCCGCTACGGCGCCGAGCTCGGCTCCGAGGACAACCAACATCGTCCCAAATGTGTGTCCGTAAGCGGCCCCGGCGGCGAGTGCGACGGGCGCAGAGGGCAGGGGGCTGGCAACGATTGCCACTGTCATGAGGGCGACCACCAAAACAGGTCCGAGGAGGCCTGCGGCATCAATCCATCGTTGGAGTTCCTCGCGTTGTGGAAGATCGATGTCGAAGCCGAATGCATCGCGCCAAGCCAACGCGATAATCAGGAGCACAAGAAGAACGAGAAGAATGAGACGGGTCACATCCATACTCCGTAGAGCAGGATCAAGAAGGACGCCGCCAGCAGGTCGTAGACAACGCAAAGCGGGATGTACCATCCGGGGATTCGCGCAAGTTTGTTCGGCTTGTGGTGGAGCAGGTCCCAGAGAGCATGAAGCGCAAGGCCAAGCGGCAGGGCGAGCCAATGCCAGAGCATCCCCAATACGGCAGCTGTCCCGAAAAGAATGGCGACCGCCAGTTCGGACCAGAACACACGGGCTTTGCCATCCGCCGCGCCGAAACCGATATACGCTCCGCCAATCAGTGCAAGTGTAATTGCGGCGACAGCGACGGACGCATTCGGCTCGAGGAAAAGATGCAATGGTGCGGTTATCCCGAACAGGCCTGCTCCGACCCATGCTGGCCGATGAACAGGGGCGGTGTTCTGGGATCCGACAACACGGTCGGTGGTGTTTTGAATCTCACGCTTCATGACACATGACCTAGGGCTTCCAGTGACTGGAAGGTCAAGGCCTCCGTGGCGCTTGATACATTTTGCGACAAAGGAAGTTCGGGTCATTCGGGAAAAACCAAACTATTCTGGGCCTTATGAAGTGTGGTGCTGACATACGAAAACGCGCGTGGCCGAACTGGTGGCGCCATGGACCGGTTTGTTTCGGACTGATCGCCGTACTTAGTGCCGCGATTCTGGCAATGACGCCGCATCCGGTCGCCGCACAGATGAGTTCGACGCTCTTTGAACAGATCGAGGATGTGCCCGCACCTTCGCCTCCGGGTGCCCATGAGCCGTCACTGACTGACCATGAGGATACGCTCTACATGAGCTGGATGGAGCAGGTGGGGCCAGAGACCAGAGTCATGATGGCAGTCCGGACGGGCGAGGGTTGGTCCGTTCCGCGTCTTGTGCAACAGGGAGACGATCTCTTCGTCAACTGGGCCGATTTTCCCGGAATTGCCGTATTCGAAGACGGAACGATTGCCGTGCACTGGCTTCGGGAAATCGGTCCATCGAGTTTTGACTACCAGGTTGAGATCTCTCTGTCGCATGATGGCGGCACGACCTGGGGGCAACCCCTGATCCCGCATGACGACCGGTCATTTGCGCAGCACGGGTTCGCGTCGATGTGGTCTGCGGGCCAGAGCAGCTTGGCCGTGATCTGGCTGGATGGGCGCGCCTATGGTGCAGAGGGTGATAAGGCACTTACCGCGCCGGACGCCATGCAACTGCGCGCGACCATGCTGACAAGCGAAGGTATGCTCGGCGATGACGTCGCCATCGACTTGCAGACCTGTTCGTGCTGCCAGACTAGCCTCGCAGCGACGGGTGATGGCACAATCCTTGCCGCCTATCGCGACCGTACCGAGGGGGAGATCCGGGACATCTCGGTGGCACGACTGACCGAAAAGGGATGGGAAACACCTGTTTCGGTCCACGATGATGGATGGGAATTGTCGGGCTGTCCCGTGAACGGTCCGGCCATCGACGCCGAGGGCGGGAATGCAGCCGTCGCCTGGTTCACGGGTGCCAATGACGTTGCTGCTGTCAAAGTTGCTTTCTCTGACAATGGCGGGCGCGACTTCGATACACCGGTCCGGATTGACCAAGGCAATCCAGTCGGGCGGGTCGATCTTGAACTGCTCGATGATGGGACGGCCCTGACAAGTTGGGTCGAATGGGTTGAAGGGAATGAAGCGCTCTATCTTTGCAAGGTCCATCATGACGCGGGATGCATTTCACCGGAAATCCTGACCATCAACTCGGCAGGTGCGTCAGTGAATTTCCCGCGTATGGCGCGGTTAGGCCGGGAAGTCTATCTGGCCTGGACCCAGCCCGACGAGAACGGAGACAGTATAGCAATCCGACGCGCAGTTCTGGCGGAGCGCAACTGATCATGACCGCGCAGCCGCATATCCTCGTCGTCGACGATCATGCCGAGATCCGCCAGTCGGTCACCCGTTACTTGGAGAACAACGGCATGCGGGCCACTGCTGCGGGCAATACGGTCGAGATGGATGCCCAATTGGCCAGTGCAAGTATCGATTTGATTGTCTTGGATATCATGATGCCGGGAGAAGACGGACTTTCCGCGTGCACACGCTTACGTCAAGAGAACTGCACCACTCCCATCCTCATGCTCACAGCACTTGGCGAGGACAATGAACGTATCACGGGTCTTGATACGGGAGCAGATGACTATCTCGCCAAGCCGTTCAATCCACGCGAACTTCTGGCGCGAATCAACGCCATCCTGCGACGCGCCAGCAGCGCAACGTCGCCGCATGGCGGGGCGCTTGCCGGGAAACGCGTAAACTTTGCCGGTGTCACGTTCGACCACGATGCCGGTCAGGTCATCAGGGAAGACGGCGATACGATCACGCTCACGACAGCTGAGGCGAAGCTGCTTACGGTGTTTCTGGAACGCCCGCGCGCAGTTATCAGCCGAGACGATTTGCTCGAACTCAGCGCCGGTCGCGTTGCTGGACCGCTCGACCGGACCATTGACAACCAGGTGTCCAGGCTGCGCCGGAAGATCGAGCCGGATGTGTTGAGACCGCGGATCATCTCGACGGTCCGTAACGGCGGCTATTGCCTGAATTGCGATGTGGAGTTCGAAGCCTGATGCGGTTGGGGTTTCGCACGCAGATTGCGCTTCTTGTCGTTTCGGTGCTTTTTGTTGCCCAGGTCGTGGGCCTTTGGCTGTTCGTCGATGAACGGTCGCTGGCGGTCCAGGCGGCGATTGGAAGCGAGGCTGCGGGACGTGCCGCCAATGTTGCCCGGCTGATCGAAGGCGCGCCGCCCGAGTTACACGATGAGATCGTTGCGGCGGCAACCTCGCCCCTGGTGCGTTTTGAGCTTGGCGAGGGTCCATCGGTGACGCACACGCATCATGACGAAAATGGAGCCGTTGAAGCGCGCATCCGTGCGCTTCTGAATGACGGGTATAGCCGCGACATTCGTGTCGAGGTCCACGAGATCGAACAGGGCCTCCTTCCGCTGCCCAACCTCTCTCCCGAGATGGCCAGGATGCATGCAGAGATGATGCGAGGCACGCTAGCGGCTATCGAAATGGAAGTTTCAATCGCCATTGCGGGAGGTCGTTGGTTGAACGTCGCTACACGGTTCGAAAAACCGCCGATACAATGGTCATGGACGTCCACTCTGTCATTTGCGCTGACATCCGCGGTGCTGCTTCTTGCGATCTTCTGGTTTCTTCTGACCCGTTTGACGCGACCGCTGAACGAGCTCGCGGCGGCGGCCGAGGAGTTCGGTCGTGGGGGCGGAGAAGGACCGAAAACGCCGGTCGGTCCGAGCGAAGTCCGAAACCTGACAATCGCGTTCAACGACATGCAGGCGCGGCTCGCGCGTTTCGTGACGGACCGGACACGGATGCTGGCCGCACTCGCCCATGATCTGCGCACGCCGCTGACGGCACTGCGGGTCCGGGCAGAAATGGTGGACGACGTCGAAACGAAAGAGGGTATCTCGGCGTCGCTCGATGAAATGCAGGATATGGTCGAGGCCACGCTGGCCTATGCCCGCGGCGTTGGGCAGGGCGAAGACCTGCAGCGTATCGATGTGGCAGGGTACCTCTCAGACATCCAAATGGGCACACACGGCGGTCTTGAGCTGCAAATGGGGCCTGAAGCGGTGGTGCAGATAAAGCCCATGGCCATGCGACGTGCTTTGCGCAATCTCATCGACAACGCGCAACGATACGGGCAGGATCCGGTTCTGTCATGGGATGTGACGGGTGCAGACGTCGAAATCCGGGTCGATGACAACGGGCCGGGCATCCCGGAGAGTCATATCGCTGACGTATTCCAGCCTTTCCAAAGGATGGAACAATCCCGCTCTCTCGACACTGGCGGTCACGGCTTGGGCCTTGCCATCGCGCGCAGCGTTGTTCTTGAGCATGGCGGAACCATCGAGTTGTTGAACCGTGACGACGGCGGGCTCCGTGCGCGAATTATTCTGCCCCTGGCGATGCCTCGCAAGCGAGCGTCGGAACAAATGGCGCGTTTTGACCCTGTGTCAGATGGCGCTTAGCCGGTTCCAACAAGCGAAATCTGACCGGTTCTGTCCGATCCGGCTTTGATACATTTCCTTACAAAAAAGCAGGGTCCGAAGAGTTCCGGGAATCCGCAATGCTCGATAGAAATCAAGACGTTCGACATGGAAATGAGGCAGAACCATGCAGACAAGAAACCGAGTTGCAATGTCTCGGCGCGCTTTTGCCGGCAGCCTGGGTGCT
Source organism: Jannaschia sp. S6380 (assembly GCF_023015695.1). Lineage (NCBI taxonomy): Bacteria > Pseudomonadati > Pseudomonadota > Alphaproteobacteria > Rhodobacterales > Roseobacteraceae > Jannaschia > Jannaschia sp. S6380. Next base: position 746,554 of record NZ_JALKAS010000001.1, on the reverse strand, counting down.
CTGGTGCTCTGTGCACCCGCAGTAGCCAGGGCCCAATCCTCAGGCGTAGTCCGGAGAAACACGTCGGGCTTCAAACTGCACAATTGGCAGGATCATTTCGATGAGCTCGGCAAGGGCATCATCATTTCCGACACCAATTCCCGCGTCATGCAACAGTGGATGCCAGGCGGGGAAATGTTCATTTACCCAACATCGGTACCGATGACCGACGAACTCACGCGCCGCGGTTACACAGAGATCACTTTCAAGGACCCTGCGCCAGACTGGACGCCGACACCGTCAATGAGAGAGCGCGATCCTTCATTGCCGGCTTACATGCCGCCTGGGCCGGACAACCCTCTCGGTGCCCGCGCGATGCACCTGTCATGGCAGTATTATCGAATTCACGGCACCCATGACACGCGAAAGATCGGGAGACGATCTTCAAGCGGATGCATCGGTCTCTACAACGAGCACATCATCGAGGTGTACGACCGGACGCCCGTCGGCACGCAGGTCAAGCTGATCTGATGGGCCGCTACACAGTTCTGGCTGTTGCTATTGCGGCAATCATGGCCATCGGCTTTTGGTGGAGCGCTACTGAAGAGGGCGACGATCCGTCCGGGACCGTCGAATCTCGGTCCAGCGGTAGTGCTATGGTGCAGGTCGTCGTGCCCGAGACCTTCTCCGAAAACGCGATGATCGGACAAGTTGCCTTTGAAGCGAAATGTGCTGTTTGCCATGGCGCAAACGCCGCTGGTCAGGACGGTGTGGCGCCGCCGCTTGTGCACAAGATCTATGAACCCAGTCACCATGGCGACGCAGCGTTTCTGCTGGCGGCGAAAAACGGGGTGCGGGCCCATCATTGGCGCTTTGGAAACATGCCGGCGGTCGAAGGCGTGACGGATGGAGATGTGAAAATGATCATCGCATATGTGCGCGAGCTGCAACGGGCGAACGGTATCAACTGAGAACCGAGCAGAAGGAAAAGCAACATGAACACAAGAATTTGGATGACGGCCCTCGTTGCTTCATCTGTCGGGTTGGCCGCATTGGCGCATTCCGGCGCGACCGGTGTGATGAAAGAGCGTATGGACGCGATGGGCGAGATGGGAGACGAGATGAAACGTCTCGCACCTATGATGCGCGGTCAGACCGAGTACGATCCTGACGTGGTGCGCAATGCCGCCGATACGATGATTGGTCACGCCGGTAAGCAAATGACCGAGTTGTTTCCCGAAGGCTCGAATGGGGAACCCTCCGAGGCGCTTGATACGATCTGGGAGGATTGGGAAGAGTTTGCGGCGCTGGCAGAAGCCCTCCGGAACACTGCCGAAGGAATGAAACTGGCAGCCGCAAATGGTCTGGAAAGACCGGGTGATATGCCGGGCGGCGGCATGATGGGATCCGGCCAGGGCATGATGGGAACCGGGCAGGTCATGATGGGTGGAAACCAAACCATGATGGGCACTGGCCAAGGCATGATGGGCGGCGCTCCGACGCAGATGATGACCACAGAGATGCTGGCGGAAATGCCGGTCAATGCCGGGTTCATGGCCGTGACGCAGACCTGTTCGGCTTGTCATCAGAAGTTTCGCGCAGAGGACAACTGAAGCGTGTCGCGCCTGTTCAGGTCTTTGCTGCTCGTCGGTGTATTTGGAGTGGTCGGCGTTGCCGGCCTGATGGCCTGGCCGATCGGAGTCGATCCTCCGAGCGCGCTTGAGGAACTGGAAGGCAATGTTGATCGCGGCGCATATCTTGCACGCGCCTCCGGATGTATTGCCTGTCACAGCAATTTCGAAGCCGGCGGCGCGCCTCTGGCAGGAGGCGCTCCGCTTGAGACCGACTTCGGGACATTCTATCCGCCGAACCTGACGACCGATCCCGATCACGGGATGGGGACCTGGACAATGTCCGATTTCGCGCGGGCCGTCCGGCAGGGTGTTTCGCCTAGCGGTGACCCGTATTTTCCGACCTTCACATACCCTTTCTACGCGGGCTTCACGGACCAGGACATCGCCGACCTCTGGGCCGCATTCCAAACCGTCCCTGCGGTTCCAGAACCGTCGCTTGAACACGAGGCCGGTTTCCCATTCGATCAACGTTGGGGATTGAAGCTTTGGCGCGCCGCCTACCTTTCGGAGCCGGATACAGCTCCAGAGGCAGGCCGCAGCGAGGCCTGGAATCGCGGAAAGTGGCTCGTGAGGGGAGCTGCCCATTGCGGTGCCTGTCACACGGATCGGAACTTGGCAGGCGCACGGATTGCGAGCCGCATCTTTGCTGGCAACGACAGCTTGCCGGGTGGCAAAAGCGCACCCTCCATTCTGCCTGCCGATCTACAAGGTGGCGGTTGGGACGTGGATAGTCTGGCCTACGCACTGCGCACCGGGATCACACCCGAAGGCGATGTTTTCGGGGGAAGCATGGCAGAAGTTGTCAACTACGGAACAGCGTTTCTGAGTGATGCCGACCTCGCTGCGATGGCGAGCTATATCATGGACAACGACTTGTCCGAGAACTGAGAGCACTTGATGACCCTGAAACTCAACCGAAGACAGTTCATCGCGACAGGAACAGCATTCGCTGCCCTTGGGGCGAGAAGTGCCGCGGCCGCTTCGCCCGAGTTGAACGCGCGTGTCGCCGATATTCAGCTTTTGCCTAAGGACTACGGCTCAACGCGTATCTGGGGTTTTGAAGGCATGGCGCCGGGGCCAGAAATCCGGGTAATGCAGGGTGCACGGGTGCAGAGGCGATTGGTGAATGGTCTGCCCGACGCGACATCGACACATTGGCATGGCATCCGCATCGACAATGCTATGGATGGAGTGGCCGGTCTCACTCAGGAAGCGATCGCTCCTGAAGCATCATTCGACTACGATTTCATTGTGCCTGATGCAGGGACCTATTGGTACCACGCGCACAACCGCTCGTTTGAGCAGGTGGCGCGCGGCCTTCACGGCGCTTTGATCGTCGAAGAGCCCGACCCCCTCGACATCGATCACGAAGAGGTCCTGATCCTCGACGATTGGCTCATTGATCCCGACACGGCTCAGATCGCGGAGACGTTCGGGGCGATGCATGATCTGAGCCATGCAGGCCGGCTCGGGAACTACATCACGACGAATGGCACCTATAATTTGTCCAAACCGGTCATTCGTCACGAGCGTCTTCGGCTGCGCCTGATCAATGCAGCGAACGCGCGCATTTTCCGACTGGCGCTAGACGGTCTCGAGGGCTGGATTGTCGCCTTGGATGGCATGCCGTTGGTCCAGCCACGGGAGGTGGAGGGAACCTTCATCCTGGCTCCCGCGCAGCGGATTGACCTTATCGTCGATGTTATTGCCGAGACGGGCAGCGCCGGACATATCGTGCAGCTTGACCGTAATGAGAGTTTCTCGCAGGTCGCGTTCGAAGTGACAGGTGACGGTGCCAAGTCGCGAAGAGCCGCGCCGGGGCCGCTTCCACCGAACAACCACGCCATGCCCCAACTGGCAGGGGCCCGCGACCTAAGTCTCCTCATGGAAGGCGGCGCGATGGGTGGCATGCGTGGTGCAATGATGGGCCGGCGGATGTCGTCGATGCGCGACATGATGCAGTCCGGTAACTTCTGGGCGTTCAACGGAAGTGTCGGCGGCATGAACGGTGCGCCACTGGCATCCTTGTCGCACGGCGAAACAGTGCGTCTGAAGATCACCAATGACACTGTGTTCCCCCACGCAATGCACCTGCATGGTATGCACTTTCACGAGGTTGAGCCTGATGGCAGCCTTGGCCCGCTTCGGGATACGACGCTGCTGGAGCGAGGTGAGGTCCGAGATATCGCCTTTGTGGCGGACAACCCCGGAAAGTGGCTGCTGCATTGCCATATGCTGTCGCACGCGGCCGCCGGTATGATGACCTGGATTGAAGTGGCATGATCCGGGGAACGGCAATCCTAGTGGCCGGTTTCGTTCTCGTTGCGGCAGCCGGGGCCTATTTCTGGACGGCAGATGCGTCGGGCTCTGGTCCCGGTGCGATGCCAGAAGACGTGGATCTTTCGGCAGGCGAGGCCCTTTACATTGAGAATTGCGCGGCCTGCCATGGGGCCAATCTGGAAGGACAGGACGACTGGCAGAGCCCGGGCGAAGATGGCCGTCTGCCGGCACCTCCGCACGACGAGACCGGCCACACCTGGCATCACGGGGATCAGGTTCTTTTTGAGTACACGAAACTCGGGGGACGGAAGCTGATGGCGGCCCAGGGTATGGAGTTCGACAGCGGCATGCCCGGCTTCGGGGATCAGCTATCAGATCAGGAGATCTGGAACATTCTCGGATACATTCAGTCGACATGGCCGGAGCGCGTACAGGAGATGCAAGCCACGCGAACCGAAGGCGAGACGCGGAAGAGGGAAGATTGATATGCAGTTGGTTTGGAAACTGGTGGCGGTGACTGCCCTGATTGTCCCGATTGCCGCGCAAGCGGAGAGCTTGAGCGAAGATCGCGTCAAGGAGCTGGTCCTCGAGGCCATTCGCGACAATCCCGAAATTGTCCTGGAGGCGGTGCAGATCATTGAGCAACGGGAACAGCGGCGCCAGGCCGAGGCTGCTGCAACTGTTCTGTCGGACAATCGCGATCTTTTGGAAAACGACCCAAATGCGCCGGTCCTCGGCAACCCCGAAGGTGATGTAACGGTCGTCGAATTCTTCGACTACAACTGCCCCTACTGCCGTCGCGTGAAGTCTCACATTGAAGCACTGCTCGAAGAAGATCCGAATGTCCGGCTGGTCTATCGGGAGTGGCCGATCCTTGGCGACGGTTCCGTTTTCGCGGCGCGCGCAGCACTCGCGTCGCGGGAGCAGGGCAAATATGAAGAGTTTCATTGGGCTCTGATGGGAATGCCAGGGCGGGCAGAAGAAGCTTCTGTCATTCAGGTGGCGCAACAGGTCGGACTGAATATCGCACAGCTGCGACGCGATATGGAGGCGCCGGAAATCGACGCGCATATCGCGGCCTCGATGGAACTCAGTCGCGCGCTTGGCTTTAACGGCACGCCTTCATTCGTGATCGGCGATGCGCTTGTGCCTGGCGTCATCGAAGCCGATCAGATGATCCAACTTGCAGAGGAAGCCCGTGCGGCGAGGCAATAACCTCAGACCAACGCCGACTCGTATCCTGCGGCCTTGATCGCATCGCTCACGGCAGTGCTCGGCCGTTCCGTTGTGACTTCAACCGTGCGCGTTTCGAGGTCAGTAGTGACCTTGGCCTGCGGATCGAGGGCTGTGATTTCCTTTGTAATTGCAGCCGTACAGTGGCCGCAGCTCATATCTGGGACGCGGAATTTCATGCACAGTCCTTTCGTGATTTGAAGACCAGATAGAGATTCCAGCAGGTGGAAGGTCAATCATAATAAATCGGCCGCAAGAAATTTCCATAAACCCTCTTGAGCTTCCAGTGACTGGAAGCCCTATGTCATGATCGAAGCCAATTCGAAGGGATTCGTCATGACCCATAGCACGCACACCACATTGAGCATCGAGGGCATGTCCTGCGCGTCGTGCGTGGGCCGCGTCGAAAAGGCCCTTTCAACGCTGCCAGGCGTTTCCGATGTCTCGGTCAACCTCGCGTCCGAACAGGCGCGCCTGTCGGTCGATGGTTCGGATCGGCTGCAGGATGCAGCCCAAGCACTAGACAAGCTAGGGTATCCGGCGCGTACCGCCCGGGTCACCCTGAACATCGCGTCCATGTCTTGCGCGTCCTGTGTCGGGCGGGTCGACAAGGCGCTCGCGGATGTGCCGGGGGTTCTGTCGGTCACAGTGAACCTCGCGGCGGAAACCGCGGTGGTCGAGTATCTCGAAGGTGCTGTCACACCTGCCGATCTGATGGCTGCGACTTCCGCCATCGGTTACCCCGCCGAAGTCGCAGAGGCCAACGCGAGCCAGTCACGCGTCGAACGCAAGGCCGAGGAAGCGGATGCGTTGCGCCGCAACGTCCTGCTTGCGGCTGCTCTGACCCTGCCTGTCTTCGTGTTGGAAATGGGATCGCATCTAATCCCCGCCTTTCACATGGCCATCGAGAACAGCATCGGGACGCAGACGTCGTGGATCATCCAATTTGTTCTGGCGACCATCGTTCTCTTCGGCCCAGGCCGGCATTTCTTCACTAAGGGCATACCGGCGTTGCTGCGCGGTGCACCGGACATGAATAGCCTTGTCGCCGTCGGAACGGGGGCCGCATGGAGCTACTCGGTTGTCGCCACCTTCCTGCCTCGACTGCTGCCAGAGGGCGTGCGAGCGGTCTATTTCGAGGCCGCCGCTGTCATCGTTGTGCTGATCCTGATCGGACGCTGGCTCGAGGCACGCGCCAAGGGGCGGACGGGTGCCGCGATCCAGGCCCTTCTCGGTCTTCAGGTTCGCACCGCGCGTGTCCTCCGCGATGGAGAGACCGTCGAGGTAGACGTCGATAGTCTTGGTGTCGGAGACACGATCCTCGTGCGCCCGGGAGAACGAATTCCGGTGGATGGGGAAGTCATCGATGGCACCAGCAACGTCGATGAAAGCATGATCACCGGCGAACCTGTACCCGTGGTTAAGGCTGCGGGCGCAATTGTCACCGGCGGCACGGTCAACGGCACGGGTAGCCTAACTTTCCGGGCGTCGCGCGTCGGCGCTGATACGACGCTCGCGCAGATCATCCGCATGGTCGAGGACGCGCAGGGTGCCAAACTGCCTATCCAGGGGCTCGTGGACCGCGTCACACTCTGGTTCGTCCCTGCCGTCATGGCCCTGGCCGCCCTGACGGTGTTGGTCTGGCTGGTGGTCGGCCCCGACCCGGCGCTGACCTTTGCGCTGGTGGCCGGGGTCTCCGTGCTCATCATCGCGTGTCCGTGTGCCATGGGATTGGCTACCCCGACCTCGATCATGGTGGGAACAGGCCGGGCAGCAGAGATGGGCGTGCTGTTCCGAAAGGGAGATGCCCTACAGGAGCTTTCGAATGTCGACGTCATCGCGCTCGACAAGACGGGAACGGTGACAGAAGGCAAACCGACGCTCACCGATGTGGTCGTCGCCGAAGGGTTCGACCGCGAGAGAGTGCTTGCTCAGATCGCCGCCGTAGAGGACCAGTCGGAGCACCCGATCGCCGAAGCCATCGTCCGTGGTGTGCGGAGTGAAGGTATCAATGTTCCGTCTGCCTCGGGTTTCCGGTCCGTGACCGGCTACGGGGTCGCGGCCATGGTCGACAGTCAGGAGGTCATGGTCGGCGCAGATCGCTACATGCTCCGCGAGAATGTCGATATCTCCGCTCTCGTCGAAACGGAAAGGGATTTGGCTGGTCGCGGCCGTACCGCGCTTTATGCAGCGGTAGATGGCCGATTGGCCGCCGTGATCGCGGTCGCCGATCCGGTGAAACCCGCAAGCCGCGCAGCGATCTCCGCCCTGCATGACCGCGGGTTTCAGGTCGCCATGATCACCGGCGACAAGCAGGAGACGGCGGAGGCCATCGCTCGTGAGACCGGGATCGATCATGTGATCGCCGGTGTACTGCCGGACGGCAAGGTGGCGGCGCTCGATGACCTGAGGGCAGGGGGACGCAAGATCGCTTTCGTGGGCGACGGCATCAACGACGCTCCCGCGCTGGCGCATGCAGATGTCGGCATTGCCATCGGCACGGGCACGGATGTCGCCATCGAATCCGCCGACGTGGTTCTGATGTCGGGCGATCTGCGCGGCGTGGTGAACGCGGTTGAAGTGTCCAAACGGACCATGTCGAACATCCGGCAGAACCTCGTCTGGGCGTTCGGATATAATGTGGCGTTGATCCCGGTGGCCGCGGGCGTGCTGTACCCAGCGTTCGGGCTCTTGCTGTCGCCGGTCTTTGCCGCGGGTGCAATGGCGCTGTCTTCGGTATCGGTCCTGACCAACGCCCTGCGCCTGCGTCGCATCGCGCCGGCGATGAACGAAAAACGCTCACCTGGCAGGCATGTCCCGCATACCCGGACCCAACCGGCGGAATAGGAGACTCGTACCCATGAACATCGGAGAAGTCGCGGAACGCTCTGGCATCCCGCCCAAGACCATTCGCTACTACGAGGATATCGGGCTGGTGCGCCCACAACGCAGTGGCAATGGCTATCGAGCATTTCGCGAAACCGATCTGCACAAGCTTGCTTTCTTGGGCCGCGCCCGCGCTCTCGGATTTTCCATTGAGGACTGTCGGACATTGCTCAGTCTCTACGAGGACGAAAGCCGGGAAAGTGCTCAGGTCAAGGCCGTCGCCGAAGAACACCTGACAGCGATTGACGACAAGATCGCGCAGCTTCAATCCATGCGCGAGACACTCTCGCATCTGGTCAGGTCCTGCCATGGCGACCATCGCCCAGACTGTCCGATCCTCAGCGATCTGGCGGGCGGCCCGGCGGTATCCTGAACGAAGACAACAACTCGTAGCAACGGGCGACAGCGCCCTCCTGAAAGCAAAAGAAAATAAAGTCTCTTTCGAGGCGCACCTTCCTCTCCGGCTCTGCGGCGACGCTCGGTATGCCGGTTCTTCCGGCTGTGGTCAGCAGGCCGGTTTACGCGCAGACGAGCGCGGCCAGTCTTCAAGTCACCACGCGAACGCTCGACATTGGCGGCAGGGCGGCGACGGTCAAAGGAATTCTGGATGGGTCTGGAAGATCCGGTCTCGTTCTCGATCCCGGCGCGCGTTTTCGGGTCCAACTGACCAACGACTTAAAGGAAGAGACCATCGTGCATTGGCACGGTCAGATTCCGCCGAACTCCATGGACGGAGTTTCAAACACTGCGCCTATGATCGCACCGGGGGCCAGCCGGATGTTCGATTTCGTGCCGCGCCCGGGCACCTATTGGATGCACAGCCATGTTCCGGCTCAGGAGATCGACCTTCTGGCAGCGCCCCTCATCGTGCGCAGCGCCGAGGACGCAGCAAGCGACAGGCAGGAGGTCGTGATGTTCCTGCATGACTTCTCTTTCAGGTCCGGGGAGGAGATTCTGGCGGATTTTACCTCTGGCGCTGCGATGGATCACGGCATGGTCCAGCATGGCAGCCGGATGGAAACGACACCACGTCGGATAATCGGCAGCCACAGCGCGGACCCCATGCAGATCCCTGGCATGGCAGGAATGGATCATGGTGCGATGGCGATGCCTGGCATGGATCATGGCGGCGTGCCGATGGACCTGAATGATTTCGAGTTTGACGCGTATCTCGCGAACGATCGAACACGCGACGATCCTGAGGTTGTGCGGGTCGATAAGAGGGGGCGTGTTCTTCTACGGATCATCAACGCCTCTTCGATGACTGCGTTCTGGATTGATCTCGGAGATGCGCAGGGCGAACTGGTGGCTGTGGACGGAGACCCGGTCGAGCCCCTGCGCGGCTCGCGGTTCGGGCTTGCGATGGGACAACGGCTGGATATCGAACTCACGATGCCGGAAAGCGGGCTGGCGGTGCCGGTTCTTGCTCTCCGCGAGGGCGCACGGGAACGGACCGGGCTCATCCTTGCGCCAGCGGGCGCTGAAGTTTCAAAGTTGGCAAACCAAAGCGGCAGCGCCCATCCCGCGTTTTCAGGCGATGTTACGATGGAGTTAGTTCTCCGCGCGAGGCACCCGCTCGATATCAAGCGCCCGGACCGGACCCATATGATCATGCTTGGCGGGTCGATGGCGCCATATTCCTGGACGATCAACGGCCAGCTTTGGGGACGACACACACCGATTGCGGTCCTTCAGGGCGAACGCGTCGAGATGATGTTTCACAACATGTCGATGATGGCGCATCCGATGCATCTACACGGTCATGTCTTCCAGGTCGTTGACATCAACGGAACCCGCATCGCAGGCGCTGTCCGCGATACAGTTCATGTCCCCGCGATGGGAATGGTGACCGTCGCCTTCGACGCGGGCGAAGTGGCGCCGTGGATGCTGCATTGTCACCATATGGCGCATATGGCGACGGGCATGATGACGGAACTGGATGTCAGAGCCACCTGAAAAGAATAGATAATCCTGATTATTCGGAACCCTCCAGCGCTGGAGGGTTGTTTCTGTGGAAACTACTCCGGAGGATCATCATGTCTGACGCAACGCATCAGAATACTCAAGCAGCGACTGCCTCACACGGCGCGCGGCAGACCGCTCGTGACAGAGCATCGGGGCATTCGACATCATCCTATGGCAAATTCTTTGCCATGATCGGCACGTCGACGGCGATCATGCTCGCTCTGATGTACTTCAATACCTACCAGTGGACTCATCTGTTCTGGTCCGAAACACGCTTTTACATGGCCTTCGTGATGGGTGCGGCCATGGCCCTTGTAATGCTGACCTTCATGCTCGGTATGTACAAGAGCAAGGCGATGAACGCTGCAATCTATCTCGGATCAATCGTCGTTTTTGCTGGGGCTCTCTGGCTTGTTCGAAGCCAGGTTACAGTTGGCGACACCAGCTTCATGCGCGCTATGATCCCGCACCATTCCATCGCGATCATGACGTCGTCGCGATCGAACCTGTCAGACCCTCGCGTCCAGAAGCTCGCTGATGAAATCGTTTATGCGCAAGACAAGGAAATCGCTGAAATGCGGTACCTGATCGAGGATATCGAGGCCAACGGCGACGGGACCGAGGAGGAGGCACCTGAAGCACAGATCGTCCCGCTTTCGGAGGCGCTCTCGACCGCCAAGGTTGCCGCCATCGATCCGGAATTTCTGACCGAGGCCGATATCGCCAAGCTGTTTCCCGATGGCGCGGCCTGCACGTTCAACTTCACCACCACGGCCAAACCTACTGTTGCCATGGGCGACGTCGACGGCGAAGCCGTAGCTCTGATGAAGCTGAGCGGCGATCTGATCCGCCTCTCTGCTTCGGAGACTACGAGCGATGATGCTGTCTCGCTTTCGACCGATGGGATGGCGGTTTCTATAACGCCGACCGAGGACGGGTCTTCGGACGACGCACTTGCCGAGTCGACGCTGATTTACACGCTCGATGCCGGATCCCGAGCCGGGTTCATCGGCTGGACACGCTGCGACGCGTGACGTCAAACCGACAGGAGCTGACCATGCCGAAAGATACGGTATCCGACGCGAAAAAAGCCGTTCTCTACCGAATGGTGATGGAGGATCATCTCTGCCCATACGGGCTCAAGTCGAAGGATTTACTTGAGCGGGAGGGCTACGAGGTAGAGGACCACCACCTCACGTCTCGTGCGGAGACCGACGCATTCAAGAAGGAATATGGCGTCGAGACGACGCCTCAAACCTTCATCAGCGGTGAGCGTATTGGTGGGTACGACGCGCTCCGGAAGCATTTTGGCCAGGAGGTGCGAGGAGAGGACGAAACCACCTATCAACCGGTCATCGCGATCTTCTCGGTTGCTTTCCTAATGGCGCTCGGACTGAGCTGGGCCTCCTTCGGGTCCATCTTCACCTTACGCGCCTTCGAGTGGTTCATCGCGGTCTCAATGTGTTTTCTCGCGGTTCAAAAGCTCAAGGACGTCGAAGGCTTCTCCACGATGTTCTTGAATTACGATCTATTGGCGCAACGGTGGGTCCGCTACGGATATGTCTACCCATTTGGCGAGGCGTTGGCTGGCGTTCTCATGGTCGCCGGAGCCCTAGTTTGGATAAGCGCGCCCGTCGCATTGCTTATCGGGACCATAGGCGCTGTTTCGGTCTTTAAAGCGGTCTATATCGACAAGCGGGATTTGAAGTGCGCCTGCGTCGGCGGCGGCTCCAACGTACCATTGGGATTTGTGTCACTGACCGAGAATTTGATGATGATTTTCATGGGGCTGTGGATGCCTGCACGCGCACTTGGGTGGTTGTGAAAAACGTGATTGATACGAGAAATACGATCTTCGCGGCGTTGCTTGCGCTGCAACCTGGGCTGGGGTTTGCCGAAGCGCTCGTGGAGTTCGACGGCAGCTGGAAAGAGCAGGGGTTCTTAAGGCTATTTTCCAACGACTACGTCCAGCGAGGACGACAACTGGACGTGATTTCCGATGGGACAGTTTCACTCTTGTGGCGGCCGGTCGATCAATCTGAACGAGACGCTGTTGAGGCCAGATGGGCGTGGCGCGTGCAAGAGGGCGTCACTGCGACGGATCTGACGGTCAAGGGGAGCGACGATCGCAATCTGTCAGTTTATTTCGTCTTTGTGGATGAAACCCGCGCCGACGCACTTTCTGGTGGAAACGCCAGGCGGATTTTGCGCGAAGAATCCGCCCGCGCTCTTATCTATGTGTGGGGTGGGGCACATGAAGTCGGGTCCATTTTGCCCAGCCCATATTCTCCACGGCTGCGTACCAAAGTCCTGCGTACAAGCGGCTCCGGGGAGCATCGGGAAAGCGTGGATCTGGCAGGAGATTTCAGAGCAGCGTTCGGCGATGATCCTGGTACACTGATTGGTCTGGCCATCTCGGCCGACAGCGACGACACAGATGGTAGGATTGTCGCTTCAGTAGCGAACCTGGTTCTGAAATAGTCTCGTCATTCGTTTCCGGGTTTTCGTGTTGAAGCAGCGGCCAGCGCATCAATGACAACTGCTTGCGTCAGAACTTCTGGCAGCACCACACCGGACGGCGCCGCTGGGCCGAACACGATATTGAAAGGAATGCCGTAGCGTCCGTGGAGTTCAAGGAAGCGGGCGATCTCGTCATCCGGTCGGGTCCAGTCGGCCTGCATGGCAATTACCGTCTCGTCGCTCAACCTGCCAGCAATCGGCCCGCGATCCAGGACGAGCGTTTTGTTGGCCTTGCAGGTCAGGCACCAATCGGCCGTGACATCCACAAACACGGTTTGGCCTTCTGACACATATCTTGCGATCTGCTGCGGCTCGAATGCCTGCCAGTAGGTGTTCGCTGTCGGATTTTCGGGCTTCGATTGATGCGTGAACAGGCCGACCCAGATCAGGGGCAGTATGAGACTGGCAGCGATCAGACTGCTCCTTGAAGTTCCGTGTGGCCGACCTGTCTTGAGCAGTAGGATCAGAACAGTGGTGCAGGCGGCGACCAACGCAGCGCCAGGCCATCCCGTTAGCCCAACAAGTATGAAAAGCAGCCATCCGGCAGTCGCCACCAGGAGAAGTCCGAGGCCGGCTTTGATGAGCAGCATCCAACGGCCAGGGCGGGGCAAGCGCTCGACTAGGGCGGGGCGTGCCGCAATGAACAGGTAGGGCGACGCCAGTCCAATCCCGAGAGCGGTGAAGACGAACAGCACATCGGTCGCGCTGCCTGCCAAGGCAAAAGTGATCGCTGTCCCAAGGAACGGCGCAGAACATGGGGTTGCCAGAACGGCGACAAGCAGACCAGTGCCGAAATCAGCGGCATACCCGGAACCTGTACTGTTCGCCCCGAGGCGATTCTGGATGCCAGAGGGCAGGGAAATCTCAAACAAACCGAGCACGTTGGCTGAAAAAATGGAAATCACGATGAACATCAGTGCTACGAAGACGGGATTTTGGAACTGGATACCCCAGCCAACCGACACGCCGACCCATTTGAGGCCAAGAACGAACATCGCAAGCATCCAGACGAATGTCAGGACACCCATTGCGGTAAACAGAAACCCGTTCCGAATGATCCGTTGAGATTGGCCTGATGCTTTCAGAACCGAAGCGAGCTTGATCGACAGGACAGGCAATACACAGGGCATCACGTTCAGGATCAGACCTCCCAGAAAGGCGATCGCAGCGATCGTTGCCAACTGAAGTGCGCTCGTACTTGAAGATGCTCTTTCATAGGGCGGGGCAGGGACGTCGGTACTCAAAACCACCGGAGCTGTGACCGCCCGTCCGCTATCTGTCACCGTAAGGAACGGCGTTGTATGCTCGTCCGACCACGCGTTCAGAGGAATGCGAGCCCATAAATCTGATCGATCGCGGTTGAGCCGGATATCAGGCTTGCCGAACGTCACCAGAGGCCCGAATTCGGGAAAGACGTCGACGGTCTCGAATGGTCGGTCGCTTTCGGCTGTGACAACGAGTGCAGAAGACCTTTCGTCACGGGCCACGGCCGTGATCTTGATATCGCTTTCGTCCGCGTTCGCCGGAACGCGCGCAACGAAAGTTGCGATTGCGTCGGCAGACACTTGATCAATGCCAGTGCCGCTCGGAACATCCAGAGCCAGGTCGAAGGCATGAGGGACGCAGACATCGGAACATGTCAGGAGCGTCACGCTGGCGCGAAGCTTCAAGGGCTTGCCACGGTCTTTCAGCGTCGTTCGGATCGGCAGGACGACTATGCCAGAATACCCGAAGTTCTCGATGCCGAAGGCCTCAAAGCGATCCGGTGCAGGCCACAGGATTTCGGCAGAAGCTAGATTGGAAGAATCTTGCCAGTCAACTTCTGGCGCCAGACCTACCTCGCCGGGCGTTCTCCAATACCCTTTCCATCCTTCACCATATTCGAGAACCAGTCCGAGAGAGACGGTGGATGCGTCCGGTGTGATGCCATCCTCGGCTGAAATCAGGCGAGCGGCGACCGCCGGGTTTTCAAAAACATTCGACTCGGCGGCTTGCGCGACGTCCAGATGTGCGAGCGTAACCCACACTGCGAATATGGTCATGACGCGCGTAGCAAGCCATTTCACTCGCGGTGTCACCGCCTCTTCCGCCATTCAGCGCAGCGCTTGCGGCATCGCTGCGAGTGCCGTTTCGAGATCGGTGATCGGCAAACCACGCGCGATCCAACCGGGACCGCGGCGCGAGCCAAGCATGCCCTCGGAGACATCGATAAAGCCGGTATATCCGGCACGTTTGAGGGCTGCCAATAGCTGCGCACTGCGACCGCCAGTGGCGCAGATCAGCGCGACGGGCCGTCCAGCAGCGAGATCACGTGCCGCAAAGAGCCGCTGTTCAAAGCCTCGCTCGTGCATGCTGACCGGCCAGGCTCCCTTAGCAAGGCCCGTCTCTGCCCATTCGGCACGAGTGCGTACATCCAGCAGAGTTATTGCTTCCGCGTCGAGTGCCTCGGCAACTTCTGGTGCCGACCAAATTTCGCGGGTCGCAGCCCATGCGATACCAGGCAACACCATTGCAGCGGTGAGCGCGCAGAACTGTCTTCTATTCATGGTATCTCCAATTCTCGTCACGCGCTTGTCGGCCTCCGTGACTGAAATCGATCACACTGTGACGCACGCTGCGTTCCAACCCTCTTCTCTTTCCAGTTCGATGATCTTTCGCACCATTGTGTCGCTGATCTGCCCTTGAACAACCGTACGACCAATGACCAGCGCCGGCGTTCCAACAAAGGCGAACACACGCGCAAGCGCTGAGCTGTTTTCCAACTCCCGCACGACTTCGGGACTCTCCATGTCCGCGACCAAACGTTCTTCATCGACTCTAAGATCGCCCGCGAGACGCGAAAGATACTCCGGCGTTGCTTGGAAGGGCGTTGTCATCAGTCTCTCGTGAAAGGTGACATACGCGCCCTGACGCTTTGCCGCGAGGGCTGCTTTGGCAGCTAGATTCGAGCTATCACCCAACAAGGGAAGCTCGTGCCATGCGACTGCAACCTCGTTTGGCATCGCGTTGGTCATTTCCGCAAGCCGCTCCGTCTGAATGCGGCAGTACGGGCAGTAGTAGTCTGAGAATGACGCGATCGGCACCCTTGCAGGACTGGTTCCCAGTTCGCCGTAGAGAGCGTCACATAGATTGTTCGACACGCGCTCTAACGCTGCCTCCTTTCGAGCGATGACCGCATCGCTTTCGCGGGTACCTAGCCCTACGAAGGGATCAAAACCGCCTGAGGTGTCACCCGCGACGTATTTCCGAAAGCCATCGGGGTTATCGAGCGGCTCGAGTTCCAGTTTCTCAGGCAAAAGCGACGGCACTGTGCGCAAAGCCGCGTATCCCGCGACAATCGCACCGAGTGTTACGAGTGTCGATCGCTTTCCAGAATCCATTCCGCTACTTCGCCTACTCTGACTGAACCGGCAGTACCGCTATGTTCGGGCCATGGTCAACTCTACAAACTGATACATTTCTCGTCGTGAAAACAGGACGTTGTCCGGGTATCAAAGGCTTGGATCGATGGTTGGCGACATCGTTTGGATTAGGAGATCAACATGTATCGATTGGGGGTGCTTGCAGCGCTGTTCGCGACACCTGCCTTGGCCGATCCAGACGGCTACGGGCACATGTCGGGCTGGGGATATGGGATGGGCATGATGTTTGGTCCTATCCTTTGGATTGTTGTTCTGGGATTGGTTGTTGCGGGTGTCGTTTGGTTCGTTCGCAATACGGATGTTGGATCGAGCACGCGGGGGAAGTCCGACGCGATGAGCGAACTAGATTTGCGTTTCGCGAAGGGCGAAATAGACGCTGAGGATTACACGGCTCGAAAGAAGCTGCTGACAGGCGAATAGCCATGCAGGTCAATGCATGGCGCGCGAAGGCTCAGGATCTTTGCTCAACGAACCTTGGGCCAAATCAATCTGACTTTGCGAGGCAAAAGTGACAGGCAAACAACTTGGGTTGCTCGCTGCGGGGGGATCCGCTGTTCTTCTTCTGTCAGCATTCATCTTTCAGGCACTCGGATATGCACCGTGTGCTATGTGCATTTGGCAGAGATATCCCCATGCCGTGGCGATTGGGGCGGGGGTGTTGTTGGCCATTGGGTTTGCTCCATTGGTTCTCCTAGCTGTTGGCGCGGCGTCCGCAGCGACGACCGCCATAATCGGAGTGTACCACACGGGTGTCGAACGTGACTGGTGGCAAGGGCCTACATCTTGCACCGGGTCCGGGCTGGATCTCTCGAGTCTGACCGGGTCGGATCTGTTACCATCAGCATCGTCGGGTCCGTCCAACCTGGTCATGTGCGACGAGGTCGCCTGGGAGTTCCTAACTCTGTCCATGGCAAGCTGGAACGCTATTTGGAGTGCAGTTCTTGCCTGGATTTGGGTCCTGGTGATTATTCGAGTAATCACCCACAGGCAGTCGCTTGAAGCTGCAAAGCCCAGTTAGGCTTGCAGACCAACAAAGAGGGCCGCCAAAGCTGTCAGGCAGGCCGCCCCAGCCGCAAATATCAGAAGCGCGATTGCTACCGGTCCGATCGGATCCGGAAAAAAACGGATGACCGGTGCGAGGCGTGGCGAGCTTCGGACCGCAGAAATGTACAAAGGGATGGCGCTTACCAGAGTCGCATAGAGATAGACCCCGGAGATGTTCTCGAAGAGTGCAGAGCGCGCAAGTGTCGGTGCGACGACCCGCAAAGCTGTCGTACGGCTTCCGCCAAACGATCCGTACCAGTCGGCTGAAACAACGTAGATTAACGCGTGAAGGCCAACGAAAAGACCGAGTCTGGAGAAGAAATCGACGACGATGTAGGTGCCCGGGTCGCGACCACCTCCGGAACTTTCTTTAGAAACTGCGAAAAGAAAGAAACCGACGTAGTTGACGATCACGACCACTGGTAGGCCATTCGTCAAAACCTGTCTCAGAAACCGCTTTAGGGCAGGTCCTCCGTCGGCCAAAGCGGTTGCAAAACCTGGCGAAAGCGCAACGTAGAACACTAGGACAGGCAGCAATCCAGCCAAACTGAAGAGCAGGACATTTCTGAGAAACTGCATTCCTGGCATACGGGTTGAGAAGTACCGTTCCAAACCACCAGCCTCTGTTCGCGTTAGAAAATAGTTTAAGCGCGATGGAGCCAAGTTGGCCATGGAGGATCGGACCGACTCCGTAGCGACCTGATGCGGCTAGGGCGGGCTGATGTGCGATCCGTGTGCAAATCGATCCGCCACAGAGTCTCCGACCAAAGATGCTTAACCCTGCTCGCCATCGGGTTGCGCTTGCGCATCCGGAGGCTTCTTGCGGCTGGCCCGCGACCCCGTCTTGCGCGCTGTTGCGAACCCACGGTCCGTTGACATGAAGCGGGCGAGCATGGGGGCAACGAGGCGCGCAGGCTCCAGGTCCTGGCCTGTCTGGTGGCCCAGGACCGCTGCATAGTCGCAGAGGTCGCGGTGCACGTCGGCGGGCAGCTCGACGGTCAGCTTGACCGGCTTGTCGTCATGGATCGGGCCGAGCTTCAGCTTCGTCATCTAATTTCTCCCAGAGGTTCGAGGATCAGGTCGCGGGTGACCATGACGCGGACGGGGAAGCCCGGGCGGATGGTCAGTGTCGGCGGGACGGCGAGTTGCTGTCTCACGATCTCGTCCCCGGTCCGCCCGATCGTGTCCTGTGCGGCTTCGCGGATGGCACGGGCGACATCATCCTCGCTGTCGGCTCCGCTCTCCAGGCCGAGGTTCAGGATCGTGGCGAGGCCAGCAGCGAGGAAAACGCGACCCCAATGGTAGTTCACCCGGTCCTGGAGGCCGGACGCGCCGGTTCCGTCCGTACCGGGCGCGCGTTCCAGAACAATGGAGCGACCATCCGGAAGGATGAGGCGGGTCCATACGAGGAGCAGGCGGCTTTGCCCGGCCGCGACACGGCTGTCGTATTCTCCCAGAAGCCGTGCGCCTTGCGGGATCAGCAGGTAGCGACCCGAGGGGCTGTCATAGACGTTCGAGGTCACCTGCGCCGAGATCTGGCCGGGGAGGTCGGAGCGAAGGCCGGTGATGAGGGCCGCGGGAATCACGGTGCCCGCCTGCAGGATGTAGGGACTGGGCGGTGCCGTGATGCGCTCAGCGCTCACGGATCCCGTATCGCCGGTCCGCGTGAGGAAGGTCTCTCGGCTCGAGACGGGGTCGTTGGTCGCGCCGGCGTTCGGGCTGTTGGGGAAGAGCGCGCCCGTCGCGGGCAAGGACGGGACTGACGGCGTGCCGCCGCGCGGCACGGTCTGGGCCTCGGCAAAGAGGGCGCTCAGGCGGGCGGCTTCGATCTCCTGAAGTCTGCGTTGTTCGTCCGGATCGACGGTCGTCGGGACCGGCCCCGCAAGCGGCGGAGCAGGCACAGGCTGACCCCGATCCTGAGCGCCGAGAATGGCGCGGCCAAGCTCACCGGGCAGAGGCGGTCCGAGACGCGGGATATCGGCATAGTCGCGTGGCAGCGTCGAGAGCCCTTCGGCGGCTTGGATCCGTTCCGTGGAGTAGAGCTCGGTCTGACTTCCGACCGGTCGGTTGCTTTGCAGTGCCATGATCAGGATTGCGCCGAGCCCGAGCCCGCCGACTGCCGTTGCAATCGCGATGGCCCGGCGGGACAGACGCATCACCCGGGGTGGGTCCGGCCTCAGGCGAAGTTCGCGGGCGATGTCCTCTTCAATCTTTGGGCGCTCGGGCATTTCGGGTGGGTGTGTCATCGCTCCGCCTCCGGTCGAGGGCCGCTCGGCTGACGTCGGATGCCATCCGTCCGCACGATCCGTACGACCTGTTGCTGGCTTTCGCCGAGGCGCAGCTCCGCCGCACCGAACAGACGGTCGACGATCAGCACGTTCCCGAGCACGCGGGTGTTGACGATCTGGCCACGCCCATCCGCGCCGATCACGAAGAGCGGGGGCATTTCGCCCTGGGCGATGCCCGGCGGGAAGACGACGTAGACACGCCGCCCGTCGTCGAAGACCGAGACCGGGCGCCACGGCGGCGTGTCGCCCTGCAGGCCGTAGCGGTAGTGCCGGTCGGCCTCTGGCGGGATCGCCGGACGCCGGAGGATCGGGGCGCGGGGCGTGGATCGCACCTCCGGGTAGGCCCATGCAACGCTGGGCATCCAGGTCTCTTCGTTCGCGTGCAATTCGATGTGATAGGTGCGCCGGTCGGTGTTGACGACGAGATTGGTGGCGATGTTGGGGCGCGTGGGTTTCACGAGGATATGGACACGCTCGCTGCGTCCCGACCCGCTTGTGGTGTCGCCGATGATCCAGCGCGCGGTGTCGCCAGCGGCAATGGGGCCGGGGCCGGTCAGGCGTTCGCCAGGTTCGAGCGCGATATTCGTGATCTGCCCGGGGGCGGCATAGACCTGGTAGAGCGCGCCCTCGCTCCACGGAAAGATCTGCATGGCGTTGTAATAGCCCTGCTGGCGGGGTTCGACGCGGGCGGCGGCATTGGCGGCGATGATGCGGGCCTCCGGTGTGTCCGCTTCCGGATCGCCGCCGCGGGAGGGCGTCCAGGCCGGGGGTGTGTGGACCGGGCGTGGTGGTCCCTCAACAGGGGGCGGCGGCGGTGGCGGAGCAAGGGCCGGGACCTGGTCGTCATAGGCGATTTCGGGCGGGCGTTGCCCCGTGCAGGCGGTCAGCGCCGTGGCCGCTAGGAGAAGAATGGGGATGGGGCGAAGTCGTCTCATTGGGCATTCTCCCTCGACCAGTTGATGGCATGGACATAGACGCCGAGCGGGTTGGCCCGCAGGCGCTCTGCATCGCGCGGGGGCTGGATCACGACGGTCAGGATGGCGGTCCAGCGTTCGGTTGTGGCGAGCTGACCGTTTTCATAGCGCCGCTCGATCCAGGCGACGCGGAAGCTCGACTCTGATGCACGGATGACGCTGGAGACCTCGACGGAGACCTGTGTGTCACCAACGCTGGCGAAGGGATCGTTCACGCGGGCATAGTCGTTCAGCGCAATCCCGCCGCGATCCGTGGCGAAGTCATAAGCACGAAGCCAGTTCTGGCGCAGCACGATCGGATCGGCCGGGACCTGCCGGACAAGCTCGACGAAGCGGGCGAGATGCCAGGCGATCTGCGGATCGGTCGGGCGATACTCGGCCAAGGCTGGCGTGACGGCCTGTGCCGCACCGAGATCGTCGACCTCGACCACGTAGGGGACGACGCTGCTGCGCGTCGATTGCCAGGTGAGCGCCGCGCTGAGCCCGGCGGACAGGGCGAGGCAGCCCATTGCCATGAGGCGCCAGTTTCGGGCCTGAACGCGGGCCGAGCCGATGCGCTCGTCCCAGACCTGGGCGGCCTTCTGGTAGGGGGTGACGGGCTCGGGCGTGGTGCCATATCGAACACTGGGGCGTCGGAACATCAGGAGGACCTTTCGGAGAGGCTGACGACCGTGCCGCCGCCGCCATGGTCTCCGGAGCGGATGACATGGGCGGCGGTGGAAAGGCCGTGTTGAAGGGATTGCTGGCGCTTCATCCGGCGCGCCCAATCGGGCGGGCCGTCATTGGCCGGGGAGGGCAGGGCACCACCCGCCATCCGTCCCCCGGTGGCGGCATAGGCTGCGCGGGCACCAGACTGCGCGCCTTCCGAGATCGCGCGCCGGAGCGGGCTGAACGCTGCGACGGCACCGGTCTTGCCGACCGCTGCCACGCCACCGACGGTTTTTCCGAGGCCTGTGCTGCGGGAAGCCGCGCCAAGCTGGTATGCAGTGGCGGTTCCGCTGCCGACAGCGCTGGCACCACGCAGGGCCGCGCCACCGGTGCCAAGGGCCATCCGGGTTCCGGCCACACCGGCGACCGCGGCCCCGCCCACGGCGATACTGGTGCCGACCGCGGCCCCTGCGCCAAGTTGCGGCCCGCCCGAGACGATGCCATTGGCGATGCCCGGTCCAAAGATGCCGAGGGCGAGGAGCGCCAGCGCGCCGAGGACCACGGACATCGCGTCGTTGATCGTGGGTTCGCCCGCGAATCCGGCGGTGAATTCACTGAAGATGGTGGAGCCGATGCCGACGATCACGGCCAGCACCAATACTTTGACGCCCGAAGAAATGACGAGGCCCAGCACGCGTTCGGCCATGAAGGCGGTCTTGTTGAACAGGCCGAAGGGCACGAGGATGAAGCCTGCCAGCGTGGACAGCTTGAATTCGATCAGGGTGACGAAGAGCTGGATTGCGAGGATGAAGAACGAGAGCAGCACCACCAGCCAGGCGAAGAACAGGATCCCGATCTGGATGAAGTTCTCGAAGACGGCGACGAACCCGGAGAGGTCGGCGATGGAGGCGAGGATCGGCTGCCCGGCCTCGAGCCCGACCTGCGCGATGCGCCCGGGCTGCAGCAGCTCGCTGGCGGAAATGGTGCCGCCGGTGGCGACCAGGCCAAGCCCCGCGAAGCTGTCAAAGACGATCCGGGCCAGCGTGTTCCAGTTGCCGATGATGTATGCAAAGACCCCGACGAAGAGGGTCTTCTTCACCAGCCGCGCGATGATGTCGTCATCCGCGCCCCAGGCCCAGAAGAGGGCGGCCAGCGTGATGTCGATGACGATCAGCGTGGTGGCGAGGAAGGCGACGTCGCCGCCGAGAAGTCCGAAACCGGAATCGATGTAGGAGGCGAAGACCTCGAGAAACCGGTCGATGACGCTGACGCCGCCCATTGCCTTACTCCGTCCCGGCCGGCTCAGGAGCCAGATCGAAGAAGCGCTGCCGGGCCGCCTCCCAGGCGGCGCGGCATTCGGTGTCGGTGGCGTAGTCTTCGGGCGTCAGGTCACGGCAGCGTGCGAGCGTGCTGCGCAGCGCGCTATCCGTGACCACATGCCCTTTCTCTGGCAGGATCGTCCGGGTGAGTTCCACAGCGGCGGCGAGGGCAGCGAGACCGCCCACACCGAAGGCGACGAGGCGCAGAGTTCGCGGGGTGTCGAGGGCCATGCGCTTACTCCTCGAACAGCCGTACTGTGCCGGGGGAGTAGCCGCCGCCGTAATCGAGGAACCGGGCGAGGTTTTCGCGGCCCTGCGCCTCGGCGGAGGCGATGCGGGCGGCTTCCAGCGCTTCGGCCCGGTTCTGCGCGGCGATGGCTGCCGTCAGATCGGCGATCTGTGTCGATTGCAATGCGAGCAGTTGGTTGCCAGCCTGCGCGACCTGCAGGGCCCCAACGGCTCCTTGGCTTTCGCGGATGAGCGCGTCCATCTGAGTTCGCGCGCCGTCGATATTGCCCACGACCCCGGCCTGCACGCGCAACGCGTCCTCGAAGCCCGCGACGGAGGTCTCCCAACGCTCGCGCGCGCCGGCGATCATCGCATCGAAATCGCCCTGCGCTGCGGCAGCGCCGTAGTCCTGCGCGAAGGCCTGTTCGATGGTGGCGACGTCGAAGGTGAGGCTCTGGGCATCGGCCAAGAGGCGCTGGGTTTCGCCGATGGCGTTTTGCAGTTGCGCCAGTGAGGAATGTGGCAGGTTCGCGAGGTTCAGCGCGTCGTTCATCAGCATCTGCGCCTGGTTCTGGATCTGCGCGATCTGGTTGTTGATCTGCTCAAGCGCACGGGCGGCCGAGAGGATGTTTTCGGCATGGTTGCGCGGGTCGTAAACGATCCGCCCACCACCGCCGAAGAAGAAGGCCTGAGCCGGTGTCGTCAGGACCGGCGTCAGGACGAGGGCGCTGGCCATCAATGCGGCGGCAAGTTTGCGGGGCCGTGTAGGGCGCTCAGGATTGTGGGGCATGTTCTGTCTCCTTTTGGTCAGGGTGAGGGGGTGTCGGATCGGCTGGTGCGATGTCGGGCCCGAGCAGGTCGATGGCCCAATCAAGACCGCGATGGCGCAGCCAGGCGGCGGCAAAGCCATCCCGGCCATGGCTGGCGAGCAACTCGGCCATGGCGGTCTGGTCGGCCTTGGAGGAGGCGGCGGTGAAGGCCAGCGCCACCTCGCCGAGCCCCAGCGAGAAGAGCCGGTTGCCCCGCCGCGACTGGCAGTAGTAGTCCCGCTTCGGCGTCGCGCGGGCGACGATGTCGATCTGGCGGTCGTTCAGCCCGAAATTCTGATAGATGCGCGCGATCTGCGGCTCGAAAGCGCGCTCGTTGGGAAGGAAGATCCGCGTGGGGCAGCTCTCGATGATGGCCGGTGCGATGAGGGACCCGTCGATATCGGCCAGCGATTGGGTGGCGAAGATCACCGAAGCGTTCTTCTTTCGGAGCGTCTTCAGCCATTCGCGCAGCTGCCCGCCGAAATTGGCGTCATCCAGCGCAAGCCAGCCCTCGTCGATTAGGATCATCGTGGGACGTCCGTCGAGCCGCGCCTCGATCCGGTGGAAGAGATAGGCGAGCACCGCGGGTGCCGCTGCTGAGCCGATCAGCCCCTCCGTTTCAAACGCGAGCACGTCCGCGCTGCCCAGGTCTTCGACCTCCGCATCCAGAAGCCGGCCGAAAGGCCCGCCGAGGCAGAAGGGCTTCAGCGCGCGTTTGAGTTCGGTCGATTGCAGCAGGACCGAGAGGCCTGTGAGTGTGCGCTCCTCGCGCGGAGCCGAGGCGAGCGAGGTCAGCGCCGACCAGAGATTGTCCCGCGCCGCCGGGTCGATCATCGCGCCTTCGCGGCCGAGGATGCCCGCGAGCCAGTCCTGGGCCCAGGTGCGTTCCGCCGCTTCGTCAATCCGCGCCAGCGGCTGCAACTGAACCGCCGGTTCCTCGTCGGCCAGCGCATCGCCGAGGTTCTCCCAATCGCCACCCATGGCGAGCGTGGCGCAACGGATCGATCCGCCGAAATCGAAGGCGAAGACCTGCGCACTGGCATAGCGCCGGAACTGCAGCGCCATGAGGGTCAGCAGGACCGATTTGCCAGCGCCGGTCGGGCCGACGATCAAGGTATGGCCGACATCGCCCACATGTGTGGAGAAGCGAAACGGGGTCGTGCCGTCGGTTTCGGCGTGAAACAGCGGCGGGCCGTCGAGGTGGTCGTTCCGGTTCGGCCCCGCCCAGACCGCCGAGATCGGGATCATGTGAGCAAGGTTCAACGTCGAGATGGGTGGCTGACGGACATTTGCGTATAGATGGCCGGGCAAGGAGCCGAGCCAGGCCTCGAGCGCGTTCAATGTTTCCGGGATGCAGGTGAAATCGCGCCCCTGCACGATCTTCTCTGCTGCCTTGAGCTTCGCTTCGGCGGTACGGGCATTCTCGTCCCAGACGGTAATCGTCGCGGTGACGTAGGCCGCGCCCGCTACATCGGCACCGAGTTCCTGCAACGCCTCGTCCGCATCGGCCGCTTTGTTGGCCGCATCGCTGTCGAGCAGGGTCGAGGCTTCGTTGGTCATCACCTCCTTTAGGATCGCGGCCACCGACTTGCGCTTGGCGAACCACTGGCGTCGGATACGGGTGAACACCCGGGCGGCATCCGTCTTGTCGAGGCAGATCGCGCGCGTGCACCAGCGATACTCGAAACCCTGAGCGTTCAATTCGTCGAGCAAACCGGGCCAGGTGGCGCTTGGCAGGCCGATGATGGTCAGGGTCTTGAGATGCGCGGCCCCGAGCCGTGGTGTCAGCCCACCCACCAACGGATCATCGGCCAGCACCGCGTCCAGATGCATCGGGACCTCCGGGACGCGGACGCGCTGACGCCGGGTCGAAACGGTCGAATGCAGGTAGGTCAGAGTCTCGGCATCGGAGAGCCAGGCGATTTCCGGCATGAACCCGTCAAGCAGATCGATCAGCCGGTCGGCGCGGCTGACAAAGCTGGAGACAAGATCCTGAGGCTTGGTGCTGCGATCCGGTGCGTTTTCTAGCAACCAGCCCTCGGCGCGGCTCGCGTCGTCAGCGGGCGGCATCCATATCAGCGTCAGGAAATACGCGCTCTCGAAATGCGCGCCCGCTTCTTCGAACTGCGCGCGGCGTTCGGCATCGACGAGGGCGGAGACAGGATCGGGGAACTCGGAGGCCGGATAGTCCTGTGCCGGGATCCGCTGCGCCTCGATGAAGACGGCCCAGCCAGAACCAAGCCGCCGGAGGGCGCTGTTCAGCCGGGCCGACGTGGCGACCAGTTCGGCGGGCGTGGCTGAATCCAGATCCGGCCCCCGAAACCGCGCTGTGCGTTGCAGGCTGCCGTCCTTGTTCAGGATGACGCCGGGCGCGATCAATGCAGCCCAAGGCAGAAAATCGGCCAGTAGGGCGGATTTGGAGCGGTATTCGGCGAGACGCATCATCGGCTCAGACCCCGAACCAGGACGGGTAACGAAGATGCCGCCGTGCCACCTCGGCGATCTGTGCGTCTCGCTTCGCTGCCCAGACGGCGAGGAGATGGCCAATAATCCAGAACGCGAGGCCTACAAGCCAGAGCCGCAAGCCGAGCCCGATGGCGGCGGCGAGAGTGCCGTTGGTGATCGCGATCGTGCGCGGCGCACCGGCCAGCAGGATCGGATCGATCAACGCGCGGTGCACCGGCGCGAAATAGCCGGCAATGTCGTTGTGGTTCTCCATCAGATCAGTGCTCCGCCGCCGAAGGAGAAGAAGGACAAAAAGAAGCTCGAGGCGGCGAAGGCGATGGACAGGCCGAAGACGATCTGCACCAGACGCCGGAACCCTCCTGAACTGTCGCCGAAGGCGAGCGTCAGCCCGGTGACGATGATGATGATCACCGCGACGATCTTGGCGACCGGGCCTTCGATCGATTCGAGGATGGTTTGCAAGGGGGCTTCCCACGGCATGCCGGACCCGGCGGCGAGCGCCGGCTCAGGCAGGGCGAAGACGACGAGGCCGAGCGCGGTTGCGCCAAAGGCTGTGCGAAATGATGGCAGAAGGGTCATGGATGGCTTCCTTGTGTTGGTGGGAAAAGGGGGGTGAGGGCGTAATCGCCCGAGGCGGTCAGGCCGGTAACACGCGCCAACTCGGAGAGGCGACGCTCGGCCCCCCGTCCGGACAGAACGGCGATCAGGTCGATGGTTTCTGCGATCAGCGCGCGTGGGACGGTGACAACCGCTTCCTGGATCAGCTGTTCGAGCCGCCGCAGCGCGCCAATGGCGGACCCTGCATGGATCGTCCCGATCCCGCCCGGATGGCCGGTGCCCCAGGCTTTCAGCAGGTCCAGTGCTTCCGGGCCGCGCACCTCGCCGATGGGGATACGATCCGGCCGCAGCCGCAGCGACGCGCGCACGAGATGGGACAGGGTCGCGACCCCGTCTTTCGTGCGCAGGGCCACGAGGTTGGGGGTCAGGCATTGCAGTTCGCGCGTGTCCTCGATCAGGACCACGCGGTCCGAGGTTTTGGCAACTTCCGCCAACAGCGCATTGGTGAGGGTCGTCTTGCCTGTGGAGGTCCCGCCCGCGACAAGAATATTGGCCCGGCTGGTGACCGCGTCGCGCAACTGCGCAGCCGTATCTGAGGAGAGAATGCCCATTGCGACATAGTCCTCGAGGGTGAACACCGCGACGGCGGGCTTGCGAATGGCAAATGTGGGTGCAGAAACCACTGGGGGCAGCAAACCCTCGAAGCGCTCGCCCGTGTCCGGCAATTCAGCCGAAACACGCGGGGCCGCGGGATGGACCTCCGCCCCGACGTGATGGGCGACAAGACGGATGATGCGCTCGCCATCGGCGGGAGACAGCACCGCGCCTGTGTCGCTCAGCCCATCGGCCAGCCGGTCAACCCAGAGCCGCCCGTCAGGGTTCAGCATCACCTCGACGACGCCAGCATCCTCGAGCCAGGCGGCGATGCCCGGCCCAAGTGCCGTGCGCAACATGCGTGCGCCGCGGGAAGACGTCTCGGTTTTGAAAGGGGTAACGGTCATGACTGGCCTCGCGATGGATCACGAGACCGATCAAGAAGACCGTTATTTGGTTACGGGCAACAGCTGTGAAGGCGTAGTAGGGGTGTGGCGCGTGAAGGCAGGGATATTGCGAAACGCCGCTAGCAGGGATCACTCACCGCCTTTGGACACTTTGGTAACGTAAAGATCATTCCTGCGTTGGCGCAAACCACACAGGAAAATAGCTCGTAATTCCAAAGACATTTAGGCAGTGTTTAAGTCACCATATCGAGCGGCAAGTCCGAGATGTCTCTTAAGCGTTTGCCTTCAATCATAGTGTCTAAGAGTTCGAGTGTCTCATCGCGACCCTGATCCACCAGCGCACTGCGAAGCTCATAAAGGGCAAAGTGATAGACGCAATCAATATCGCCCGTTCCAAGGGCCAAAGACGCCACTCGCCCCGGTGTCGGTTCTCCAGTAATCACTGCGATATGCGGTAGCCTTCCTTTGCGATTCCGAACTAAGTTAAGACCTTCAGAGCGGGCATTTTGCGCACGGTCACTTCGCAACGTCCATTTGCAGCTAATTGAGGCATGGAGGATTTCAAGCGGTTGATTGACTGCACGCAAACTCGAAAGCCGCGCGGTATCAGTATCGACCAATACACCTTTTGCATTGATGACCTCATCTGACTCGGGTGCTCTTGTTACGACAATGTCAGGCTTGATCAAATAGTCCGAGCCGATGGCTGTGGCGATTTCTCGATTGGCTTTGGCGATTGCTTCAAGGTCATCGAGGTGTGCATACTGATCGAACATTGCGATGCCGCCGCCTTTGGTCACAGTGAAGAAGCCAGGGCGGAGATGCTGCATTCGTTCAAAGCAAACGCGCACAAAACTTGCGCACACACTTTCAAAGTCAGCGCCAGCTGTCTGACCAGGAAGTTTTAGTGCGGTTGTGGCTGGTCCGAGCTGATCAAGAATAGAGCTGGCGATCTCTCTGCTGGGTTTGGATGCTTTGTCGGCATTACTTGGGACGCCTGCCGCGCTCTTGGTTAAGATGCCGCCGAGAAGAGTCGCATGGAACTCACGACGTGCTTTTGTGAGCCATGCAACGCTCATTAGGCAACAACCCGAACGGACTTGCGCGCTAAAATCGCTTCGCGTATTTTGACAGCTACAGCTTCCGCTACTGGTGGTGGGAACGCGTTACCCACCTGCCGATAGGCGGGTGTTTTCTTGCCGGAAAAGCGCCAATCATCGGTGAAGCCTTGCAATCTTGCGACCATGGGCACCGTTAATCGGGGCATGCCTACAAAGTCTCGTTCTGGGGCTTCATTAGCGATACCCATGCCGTCAACTCCGAGCGTGGCCCAAGCTCGCTTTGCTCGTGTTGGTCCAAGATCAGGACCGCCATGTTTCTTTGAGCCTCCAACAATGGTCGGGGCAATATCATCGGCCTGCTTACTCCAACGCGTGGCGCCTCGCCAGCCATTCTCTGCCATGAGATCACGTAGAGTTTCACCTACTGTTGCAGGTGAGGTGCTAGATGAAACTGGCCAAGAGAAATGTTCCGACAAGTCTTTTCGCATGGCGACGATGACTACACGTGGTCGCAGCTGCGGCACACCAAAGTCAGATGCGTTGAAGAGATGCCAGTCAGCTTGATAACCTAGCTTGCTCAGTTGTCGTTTAAGCTTTTGTCGGTAATCTGCAAACACCGCGTCAAGAAATCCACGTACGTTCTCAATCATGACGGCTTGTGGTCTAATTTCATCGATCAGCCGCAAAGCATCGGGAAAAAGGTTGCGCTCATCTGCGTGGCCAAGCTGCTTGCCAGCCACGGAAAAAGGCGGGCACGGCAGACCGCCAGCCAACACATCGACGCCCCTGTAAGGGCGGCCATCAAAACTAGCTAGATCGGCCTGTTCGCCGTCTACGACGTTCCACGACGGACGATTGAACAACAATGTGTTGCGACAATGATTGTCGATCTCAACAAGCGCTTGATGACTGAATCCGGCACGTTCCATGCCAAGAGCCTGCCCGCCTGCACCGGCACAAAGTTCAACAGATGTAAGATTCGACTGCATCGATCGCCTCATTTTCCTAAACCATACTCTTGTAGAGATAGGCATGGAAGACACTAGATGTGGCTTCTCCCAAATCAAAAGTTCTCTTTATGTTCTCACGACGTGGTTGCAGGAACAATAACAAATTGCATCGGAGGGTCAGACGTGACCGTTTGCAACAATCCGTCAAGCGGCGGCAGCTAGGTGAGCAGCGCTCCCAACAGTGTGCCTGCGATACCCGAAGCCGCGCCAATGAAGGCGGTCAGAACGGGCAGCCACCAACGCCTGTCCTTCGCCTGGTCCATGGCTCTAGAATGAAGCTCCACGGCCGTTTGGATCAAAGACGCCATTTCCCCGTGTGACAATGGACTTCTAGAGATTCGGCCCTTCTTTGAAGCATCCATAGAACGAAACTCATCGGTCTCAATCTGTTTTCTGGCATCAACATCGTAGTTCTTAGGATGCTGACGCCTCGCTACTAGCGATGCCTTTTCTCTAGCCGCATCCAATCGGAAGAACTCAGGGTGCTCTACGAAGACTTGCTTCCAGTGTTCGCATTTTCCTGGGTCTCCGGAAATGCGGTCAGACCATCCAGCAAAGTCAAGCTTATAAAATTTATAGATGCTCATAGCCTGAATCGCAGCAATAACGTCGCCCAGTCGCGCATCGTCTTTTAGATATGGAGAATTTGCCATTGCATCTACCTCAGAGCACTATTCCTCGGAAATTTTGAAGTACCGAGTTGCCTTCGCGCCCCGCGAAAACTTGTCGGGATCGAATTTATTTGGCCTTACGTACCAGACTTTGTTTACTGGATAACGAGAGCAAAAGGCGGCACTTGCAACCGTATCCAGCTTTCCTCCTGTTAGCCCAATTTCGAAGTTCATACCGCTATCAAGGTACTTTTGCGTGTAGGACTGCTCGATCGTTTTAAGAATGTGCTGAGGATTCATAAGGTCGACCTCGAGAATCTCGCTTGATTCCGCTTCTCTGGCCGCCGCTTTGGCTAACATCGCAGCAATCTTGGCATGCGAACTATCGGCGGTACTAGTTACTAGGTCCGCATGATTGTAATTATTTTCCGAAACTAAATGCACTAGCCTTTCATGAGATGCACTCGAAAAGGCCAAAAGTGCACGACTACGAGTGGCATCGGATTCCATGCTGTCGACCTCAACCGAATGATACGGGGGAAACTCACTGCCGACGATCTGACGCAGACTGTCGACAACAGACTCTTGCTGTTCTTGAGCATTTAGTATCTTGGCTAGATCTTCGTCCTTAGGGGAGGTCACTTCTGGCTCAGTGAACGCCAGATATACGAACCCTTCCAACTGTAGGGCTTCCTTTACGCTCCGGTAGATTATCGGCTTGGCAAGTCCAGAAATATCGACCAGCCTGCAGATTTGATCGGCTCCTTTCTCAAAAAAGGATTTCGCATCTGCCTTCCGTATTTCCACATCGCTTAGGCGACCTAGCACAGTTTTTCTGATGGCGTCCGCACGGCCGGAAAGGTTGTACTCAATCAACTTAGCTGTTTTCGGGTTTAGTCTTTCGAAACAGTTACTCGCAGATTTCTCGCACGACTCTTCGAAGCCCAGGCCAAGCAGTATTTCATCTATCTGAAGGTTATCTACTTCCTTGTCTGACAACTCGTAGATCTTCGGGACATCAAGGTAATGCTTCTTCGTGACTGCCTGAGATTGAATCGTTGGAACTGCAAGGTCGAACTCGGGTTGGTCTGTCTCAAGGGTTCTTGGCTCTATAACTGATGTTTCACCTTCGTCCGTCTCATATTCATCATCAATCTCGGTACCAAGGTTTCTGTTTAGGAGGTCCGGCCCCTTTTGGGGATTTGAAAGCCACTCGAACAGGTCCTTTCCAGTCAACTCAAACCGGTCTCGATCAGCCAAAGGGATGAAGTCCGCGAGACCATAGAGCTTCCGAAAGACAAGTTTGAACTGCTGTACTGGATCCGAGTGCTCAGTTTTGCTTCTAGGTGTTCCACCATGAAATACAAAAACACCTGCATCAACCAATTCACGCAGTCGCTCATTCTGGGTACCTGCTTCCTCAGCAGAAGCGTTTACGTAAATAGATGTGTATTGCCGAAGGCCTCTAGTCTCGCCTTTTCGATGCGAGTTTATCAATGCGCGGTACGATGCCTCCGCAAAAGACTTTGCGGTGTTCTTTAGATCGCTCCCCCTTCGGTCTAAAACGTAGAGATGGCGTGCACAGTGATCTTGGAATACCTGAGATTGGACGTCTGCAGAAACGGGGTGAGCAGTCTGACCTTTATGTAGAATACTCTCGTAAATGGAAATTACGCTGCCGATGTCGCCGACACAAACTGCTTTCAAAGCAGAGATTCCAGCATAGACAGATTTCCTGCGGCCCGATGCAGCAGAGTTTACGACGATTTCATGAGCAAGTTTATTTAGCTTCTTATCGCCCAACACTACTGTTGGGTGAACCTTTGGGTGACTTGGGAAGTACTGGGATCTCTGAGAAAGAATTTCTCCAATAAAGGCTTTTCCTCCCTTTCCTTTAAGTCGAGAGTATACTTCCGCACCTAGATCGAAGGTCTCAAAATCCCGCCAATGGGCAGCATATTCGACTCCTCCTAATGACTTCAGGGATAGAAAAATCGTTTGAGTTTCTGATGTGAGCTTAAATGCGCAATCTGCACCTTGATCTGTATTTTGAAAGATTATTGCGGAGAAAATTTCCTCGATTTTTTCAGGCTGTAGGTACCGTGTTGACACGTCATCCAGAAGGAACAGAATCCGAGAGTCAGCCCAGATCTTCGAGCATTGAGCGATCGCTTTGGCAAGCGCAGGAAAAGACTTTGATGGATGGATGTCCAGAGTGCATGAGTTGTCCGGCTTACTTACCTCCAAGAGCTTTCGAACCAAAGTGTGCTCAAACCGCTCAATGGAATTTCCAGGAACTTCGATTTGAAAGCCAGTGAGCAGGTCAGAAAGCACGTTAGATATGAGTTTAGGCGATTGCGCGGATACGAGCTCTGCCTTGATATCTTTTAGATGGGCAAGAGCTCTCGAAGCCTCAAGGGCATACGCCAATAACAGTCTGGCGAATAGTTTGTTGTTGGGCGCCTCAACTGAGGTGCCACGGTCCACCAAAATTTGAGCCGAGACAAACAAACCAACAAAGCCATCACTTGTTAGTCTAGCGATCACCTGTTCTTCGGTCTCAGCGCGCTTTTGCATTGCGCGCGCGTGAAACTGCAGAGATCGTAGCAACATAGTTTTCCCGCAACCCCGCATGCCAGTGACAATAAGAGGTCCCTTCGAGCTTGCTCGTCTTTGCCAATCGCCTTCTGGATCCACTAACAACTGCGGAATGTGCCAAGGTGCCAAGGTCTGCGCATTGTAAGATTCGCCAAAGTTCTTGAAAACCAGAGGAGAGCGCCATGGCCTCCAAGGTTCCCCAGATCGGTAATAGGCTTGCTCAATGGTTCTGACTATTTCCTCAGCAGGTGGCGTTCTTTGGGTTTCAACTGGTGCAGAAATCGATGCAGCAACGTCTTTTAATGCCAGCGCGACTCTTGCATCGAGATCGTCTACATGGCCGTCAACATTCTGAAGCAATTTGCTTGAAAGGATATCGATATGTTCTGCGACCCAATGCAGGTCGCTTTTGTATCCGTCTCCAGAACGGCGATCTCCGGAAGTCGACCCAAGATCAATTGCAACTGCGCGTACTGACGGCTCAAGAGCTGCGTCTCGGTAGCGCTCTTGTGTTAATTCTTCGACTAGTATGTTGCCAGCATGGAAGTCGTTGTGGTTCTGGCTTCTTGCTCGAAGCTCATGAACAACCTTGACCAAATCGCATGCTATTTGTGCTACAAGGCCTGCGCTTAGTTTCGATTTCCCATCAAGATAACTTTGAAGTGGTTTGCCATTCAAATATTCCAAGACCGCAACGTGTACCTCAAGATGACAATCTCCGAAAACTGCTTGGCCATCAAATGCATCGACGATGTCCACAATGAAGTCTGCTCCATCCGCAGTTCTTGCGTGGGTTTGACATTCTTCCGAAAAGTCCTTTTTGAATTCCTGGTAATTCTTTTTTGGAACTACTTTGAGGACATACTTGCGCGGGATCGGACCCGTACGCTCAGCGACAAATGTCGCTCCATAGAAGCCTCGACCAAGGGCACGAACAATCCTGTAATCGCCGATCTTTTCTGGTGGGTTTTCAAGCTCAAAGTTGTAAGGGTATCCGCAATCAGGGCATAATTCGTCGATGGCCTTGATGTCGAAATCAGGCTTGGGACACCTAAAGCAGCAGAATTTTCCCTTACTAGACAACTAACGATCCTTTTCACAAAATGGATAACCAGAAACGATGCGGTTTCTAACAGTGTGACAGCCCTTCGGGTTTAGACTCACAAGATTGACTGGCCAGCAACGACACTCAAGCACTAACCTTGCAGAGGTTGCTCTGACCGCAACTGTGGTGGGTCAGAAATTTGGGGGCCATGCGCGGTTCAACAACTGAATGCGTTCGGTAGCAGTAAATGATGCCTACTGCGAGTCCACTGAACCATGAAAGTCACGCGAAAGTTCCTTCATCAGTGTGGTGCCTTTGCCCAACCGCCGCGCCAGCGTCTCGACGAAGCCTCCATACCGCTCCTTCCCCTTCGCCTTGGCCGCTGAGTAGGTGTCATCAGGCAGGGGGGGCGTCGTCGTCAGCCAGAAGCGAACAAACAGCGCCAGTGCTTCGGTTGTGATTTCTTGGTCGCGTTCCAGCCGCTCGAGCGACCTTGTCAGGCGGTCCAGCCTGCGGACGATCGCGGCCTCGCTCTGTTCGGCGCTGTCGGGTGAGAGGAACGACGCCAGGGCCGCCTCGACTACTTGGGTTTTGGGGACGCGCCGCCGTGCCGCCAGTTCGTCGATTTTATCGAAGAGGGCTGCGTGGACATAGGCGGTGATCTTGGCTTTCTTCATGTCGTCACCTCATAGATCGATGCCATCATCCGGATCGAGGGCCGCTTGACGCGCGACGGTGCGGAACCGGGTCTGCATGGGGCGGGCGCGTTGGGCCTCGTCGTCGGGTTCGTCTTCGAGGGCCGCGAATTCCTCGCGCGGGAATGGGAGTTCCGGGGCCACGTCTTCATGCGCGGGGATCTCAGGCTCTCGTCGGATGCCACCATCCCCGTCGTCAGCGGGCTTTTTCACGCCGGTTTCTTGGGGCGGTGCGACTGGCTGAAGACAGCTCCAATCATCGGTTTCCACGGGGCGGACGAATGCAGGTGCTTCGACGACAGGCGGCTTGTGGATCCTTGCCGTCAGTTGCGCGTCGCGGAAATACCGCACTTTTTGGGCCCGGATCGGGGCCGCGCCCGACACGAGGATGATTTCGTCGTCAGATGGCAGCTGCATGATCTCGCCGGGGGTCAGCAAGGCGCGGGCGGTTTCCTGGCGCGAGACCATCAGATGCCCGAGCCAGGGTGACAGCCGATGGCCGGCATAGTTCTTCATCGCCCGCAGTTCGGTCGTGGTGCCGAGGGCGTCGGACAGGCGCTTCGCCGTGCGCTCGTCATTGGTCGCGAAGGCGACGCGGACATGGCAGTTGTCCAAGATGGCGTTGTTCTGGCCATAGGCCTTTTCGATCTGGTTCAGCGACTGGGCGATCAGGAAGGCCTTGAGACCGTAGCCCGCCATGAAGGCCAGTTGGCTTTCAAAGAAGTCGAGACGGCCGAGGGCGGGGAACTCGTCGAGCATGAACAGAAGGCGGTGCTTGCGGTAGGTGTTGTGCAATTCTTCCGTCAGGCGGCGGCCGATCTGGTTCAGGATCAGCCGGACCAGCGGTTTGGTGCGGGAAATGTCCGATGGCGGCACCACGAGGTAGAGGGTGAGCGGCCGCGCATCTGAGACCAGATCGTCGATCCGCCAGTCGCAGCGCCGGGTCACGGCGGCGATCACGGGGTCGCGGTAGAGACTGAGGAAAGACATGGCGGTGGACAGGACGCCGGAGCGTTCGTTCTCGGATTTGTTCAGCAGCTCGCGAGCGGCCTGGGCGACAACAGGATGCGGGCGATCTCCGAGATGGGCGGTCCGCATCATTGCAGTCAGTGTGGCGGCGATGGGACGCCGAGGATCTGACAGGAAGGCGGCGACGCCTGCCAGTGTCTTGCCCTTCTCGGCATAGAGAACATGCAGGATCGCGCCGACCAGAAGGGAGTGGCTGGTCTTCTCCCAATGGTTGCGCCGCTCGAGCTGGCCTTCGGGATCGACGAGGATATCCGCGATGTTCTGCACGTCCCGCACCTCGCGCTCGCCGCGGCGGACCTCGAGCAGCGGATTGTAGGCGGCGCTGGCCGCATTGGTCGGATCGAACAGCAGGACACGCCCGAACCGCGCCCGGCATCCGGACGTCAGTTGCCAGTTCTCGCCCTTGATGTCGTGGACAATCGCGGAGCCTGGCCAGGTCAGCAGGCTCGGGATCACCAGGCCGACGCCCTTACCGGAGCGGGTGGGCGCGAAGCATAGCACGTGTTCCGGACCATCATGCCGGAGGTAGCGCTTGTCGAGACGGCCCAGTACGACCCCGTCGTCTGCGAACAGCCCGGCGGCGGTGATATCCTTGGGGCTTGCCCATCTGGCCGAGCCATAGGTTGTCACGTCGCTCGCCTCGCGCGCCCGCAGGACCGACAGCAAGATCGCGACGGCAATGGCGGCGATCCCGCCTGCGCCGGCGATTGCGGCTCCTTCCATGAAGACGCGGGGCGCGTAGGCGTCGTACCAGTACCACCAAGTGAAGACCTGCCACGGGCGGTAGATCGGCAGGCCGAAGAGGGCGGTGAGAGGCGCGCCAAGCTGGGGTTGGAACCCGAGACGAAACGCGACCCATTGCGTCGCTGCCCAGACGAAGATCAGCGCCACGATGCTGACGATGAGGATCTGGCCCCAGAGGATCTTGGTGGCCGATGACGTGTCCTGACGGCTCATGGTGATGTCCTTTCTGCTCAAAGGCTCAGCCCGCGCTTGCGCCCGAGGCTCCAATCGATCCCGCCGCCGGGCGTCATCGTGCCTGTGACGGCCTGGCCGAGATGACGTTCGAGTTGCGGGGTCCAAGGGACGAGCGAGAATCCGAGCCCATCGTCGATCATGGCGAAGCGGCCAGACGCGAGATCGAGGCGTTGCCGGAACGTCCCTGCGACGGGTTCGCCCTCGGTCGGTTTGTAACGGGGGAGGCCGGTTTGCGTGCTGAGGTCTTGAGCGATGGTGTCCAGTTCGCGGTTGCGCAGGGTGGCCAGCAGATCGCGGGCAAAGGTGACCCGCTGCCCTTGCCGTCGGGCGAGGCCTTCGGCGACAAGGTGATCCGAGCGGCGTTCCAATGCTTGGCGAACCTCTGCGCCAAATCCGGCACCGCTCAGCGGTTCGCGGTCTCGGGAAAGATGCAGGCGGTCGAGCCAGGTGGCGCCATCCGCCGCGATCTGGGCGGCCAGCGACAGATCGGAACGACCGACAAGCGACAGTTGCTGTGTCCCGTCCGTCTTCCCTGTCCAGAGCCGGGTTTCGACAATGCCACCTTGCGGCGTGTCGCCGGTCGCATCGAGATCCCGGAAGCGTAGGTGATGTACGCGACCGTCAACTCCGTCGATGATCGCGTAGCCACTACCGGCGTGGTCGTCATGAAAGCCGCGTTCCACAAGCCGCCCGAGGATCGGCGCGATGGGCGTGCCTTCGATGGCGAAATCACCCGCTGCGCGATTACGGTCGGCGCCCATGGCGCGGTGCATTCGTTTGATGATGTCGCCGCGCATCCCAAGCTCGCGCAGAGTCTCTTCGGCATTCGGTTTCAACTCCCAGACGGCAGGGGCGATTTGTTCGGCCAGCCCGAGCCTCTCCAGTGTCTGGGCGCGGCCGATCATCAAGCGGCGCAGTTCCGGATCGCGGGGCGCCGGCGTGCCGCGGCGCAGGTCGGCGGTGCCGGCATGATCATCCGCCAGGGATCGCAGGCCGCGATCTAGATCGGTCCAGCGCTCCGCCGTGACCTGCGTTTCCAGGGCTTGGGAAATCTCGCGCTCGCTGCGGGGGCCCAGTTCCAGTTGTACGAGGTCTTCTGCGCGCGCGCGAAACCCCCGGCTGATGTAATCGCGTGAGATGACGAGATCGCGCCCATCGTCGACTTTGCCGCGCACCAGAATGTGGACATGCGGATTGTCGGTGTTCCAGTGATCGACGGCGACCCAGTCCAATCTTGTGCCGAGATCCCGTTCGGCACGGGCCATCAGATCCCGGGTGAAGGCACGCAGATCCTCGAGGTCGCCCGCGTCTTCCGGCGAGATGATGAATCGGAAATGATGCCGGTCGTCTTCGCAGCGCGCCGCAAAGCCGCCCCGGTCGAGATCATTGCTTTCAGGCCCAAACAAGTCGGCGTCGCGCCCGTCCTGGCCGACGCCGTCGCGCTGCAGGTAGCCGAGGTGCTTGGCCATCGGCGCGGAGCGAAAGCGCTTGCCCTGGTGGCGCACGACGCGGGCCTTCACGACGACGCGCCGGGAGGTACGGGTCAGACCGTTGGCGGTTCGGACAAACCGTCCGCGCCCGAAAGAGGTGTTGCCGAAACGCGTGCTGCCCGCGCCGATACGATAGCCGGTATGTCCGGATTTCCGCGCGGCACGCATCACCTCGTTGACGAAGCGTGTCGAATGCTTCGAGGTCCTGCCGCCGTCGCGGATACGCCCGGGGCGGATGCGCAGGTCATCGTCGCGCCGGGTCATGGCCGCACTCGCTTGCAGGACCAGCTGCCGCACAAAGAATATCTCAAAATCAGTACTTTAGACGAAGTCCTGCGGCATGCAGCTTGGATATGCCGCACAAATCCTCGCAGAGAAACAACAGCTTGAGGTCCGCTTGCGGCACCTCTTTTATCTCGCGCTCTTTCTGTTGAGACCCTGCGCGTCGACCCGCCCCGGCACATTCCTGCGACCGGGCTTTCCAGACCTCGCAATGGTGCGATGCCGCGGATCATGGCGTTTGCCCCCGGCTGAGAGGCACGAAGATGCCGTACTGAGATGCGTCAGACGCAATCCGTTGGGCGTCATCAACTTGGGTTTGACCCGCCTCAGCCGTTGCCGCGAACAGCGGGGCGTCGCGCCAGTCCTGCGTCCTGTGCGGGCGGCTGACTGCCTGCGCAACGTTGGTCCCGTCGCCGATGAGTGGCGCGAGGATGGCAAGGTAATTGCGGGTTTCACGCGGCAAGGCGCGGCCGGTATCAAGGTGCTCTTGGTAGCGCGCAGGCCCGGCATTGTAGGCCGCGAGAAAGCCGGGCGACCCGAACCGGTCGTACATCTGTCGCAGATAGGCGGTACCGGCCAGAATGTTGTCGCGTCGATCGAAGGGATCATCGCCAAACCCATAGGCTGCGCGCAATTCGGCCCAGGTGCCGGGCATGATCTGCATGAGCCCCATGGCGCCTGCGGTGCTGACCGCGCGTGGATTGCCCGCACTTTCGACCTCCATGACGGCACGAATCCAGGGCTGCGGGATGCCGAACCTGCGCGCGGCTTCTGCAATATGGATGTCGATGGGTTGCTGCTCAGATGCTGGAACACTGCGGTCCTGAGCGATCACGGCGGACGGTGCCACGGTGATCGGCATGCAGAGGATCAGTACAAGCGCGGTCGCGACGCCCGCGTGCTGACGGCAGTGACCGCGTTCAAGACGACGCATCTTCCGCCCCTCCAAATGTCCAAAGAGGGATGGCACGTCCGAGGATCGTGTCCGCTGACAAGGGCCCGAAATAGCGTCCATCGAGGCTGTCGGCGACACCAACAAGGAGCAGGAAGACCTCGTCCGAGGCGAGCGTGACACATCCCGTCCAACGCGGAAGCGGGCGGCCCTGTTGGTCAGCCGATGCTGCCCGGGCAACTACTCTGCCGTCGATGGTGATCTCGAGATTGTTCCGACAGACCGTCATGCCCGAGACGGCCGCGACGCGTTTCAACAGCAAGGTATCCGCACCGACATAGCCGCGCTCAACCACCCGGGATGACAGGTCTTCCGGCAGGCGCACGGCGACGAGTTCGCCCAGCGATGGCGGGTTCGACGCTCGAACAACGTAGAGTCCGACCGGCACGCTTGCTGACGCATTCCAGATCAATCGCGGTGCGCGGTCGATCTGTGCGACTGCAAGCAAACCGAGGGACAAACCGGCCGCGAGGAGGGGAGGGGCCGCCGCGCTCATGACGTCACCATGCGACGCTTGAGCCAGGCCGCGTGCCGGGCAGGGGTGTAGGGCCGAGGCTCCAATGCAGCGGTCAGGCGGTTGTGGACGTGCCGCCAATGGTCGGGGCTGACATCTTCCGGTGCGATGCCACAGCTTTCCACGATATCGACGGACCGCAGGGCCGCCTCGACCTTGGGCCAACCGGAAAGGCGCAGCAAAAGCTCTCCGCCTGGCGTGACACAGGGCACCGTGGAGCAGGGCTCGCCTGCACCAACGGCGCGCAGAATGTCGATCCGGCTTTCAACGGTGCCATAGTCGTTCGACGACCAGCGGACGAGCGCGAAGATTGCGCCGGGGGCGAAGGCCACGCGCTTTTCCGTGCGCGTCAGGATGGTTTCCTCGGCAATCCGACCGAAACGGATCCAGCGCTCGATACGCCCTTCGATCCAGGTGAGGTGGACAAGTGTCTGCATCGGCTCAGCGCCCCCGCCGCAGATAGGCCGGCGAAACGGCGGCATGGCGTTTGGCGGGCAGAACGCGGTCTTCGGTCTCGTCTGAGGTCGAGGTCTTCTCGCCCCTGGTGACCCAGGCCTGCAGATCGTCGACCGCATAGACGACACGCCCGCCGATTTTCGAGTACCGCGGGCCGGTCCCGTAGGTCCTGTGTTTTTCCAGAGTGCGTCCGGAGAGGCCGAGAAAGCGGGCGGCTTCCGGGGTTCTGAGGTAGCGGGGCGGGAGTCCTTCATTTGGGTCGGGCATTTGAGTATCTCCGGTGGCTAGGCCGCGCGACGGCGCGTCGCGGGCTGTCGGAGGTCATCAAAACGCAAGTGCGCCCTGGGGAGGGATGACGAAGATCGCGCCGTGAAAACGTCACCCCCAAAGGCCAACAGGATCAGGGGCTGATGGGGGTTCGATATGCCGGGACTGCGCGGTGATCACTTGCGCGGCTTGGAGCGCCCCGTGGGTCCTTTGCCGAGAAGGAGATAGCGATAGCCTTTGGTGGTGAGATGCGTACCATGGGCCGACAGTCGGGTGATCTGGGCCTTGAGGGAGCTGGTCTTCCAATGCTCGCGCGACACAGCCTCGGCGCCGTACAAGTGCCGCGCGATCGTCTGGTAGCTGGCATGGTCCCGGCGCGCGTCGAGCGTGCGCAGTGCAAGCTGGATGCGTCGCTGCTGCTGCGACGTCAGGGGCGGAGGGGATCGTTTGCGGTACAACAGTTGCGCGCGGAGCGCCTTGAGTATGTCGATCCGTGCCCCCCAATGTTCGTCCAGCGGCACCAGAATCCCAATCGGGCGTTGGAGGCTTTTGGCATCCAGCACAAGCAATGCGCCTGTTGCGAGGCGCACATAGATCAAGCCGTCCTGCGTTCCGATGACGGTCAGATCATCTGCATCGATGTGCGGCGCGGCGGTGTCGCCGTCAGGGACTGGCACAACATACCCGACCGCTGCCGGGGCGATTGATGGCGTCCAGAACACGGGTGCATTGGGTGCGTCGATGTCCGGATCAACGGGGAAATCGCAACCCCCATGCGGCCGGTGATTTCAATCCATCCCGCATTTGCGGGTAATTGGCGCGATAGTCGGAATTGCGGCGCAAGCATTCCCAGGCCAGCCCGGACAGGTCGAGACTGTCGAAATGCTTGTACGCCGTTTCGTCTTGCCAATCCTTGGTCATGGCGAAGCTCCGCGTTAGCTGTTTCGATGAACAATGAGTATAGCTTGGTGACGCGTCAAAACGACGGCAGGAACGGTTGCTTTGCGCAACCTGCGCGGGTGTTCGCCGATCTCAGATGGATCGGGCAAAGTTCAGCCAGTCCGGCCCTCAAGCAGCTTGCGATAGCCGTGCTCCGTCATCCAGCGGGCGCGGGCGAGGTGGCTGTCGTATATCTTTTTGGCACGCTCTGGTTCCTCGGCGGGATCTATACCGAACAAAATCTCACTTACTTCCTGCAGGCTGGCACCGCTTTCGGCGGCATCAAACAGGCGCAAGTACAGCGTCATATGCGCGTGGTCGTAATCGGTCAGCTCATCGCTTTGTGGTGCGAGATCAGCGATCGGCGTGGTGCCGGTGGCAGACATGATTCCCCCTCGCCGTTGGGCGTTAAGGCTCATAACAGCACATCAGATTGCATGTGCAAGGTCGGATTGCGGTCAGTCAAACCGCAGATGAGTATTATAATACGTCGCACCAAAATACGCGATAGGTTCTTTACTCGCGGATGGACATCCGCGTTGTTTTTGCAAGGAATCTCAAGCACTACCGCCAACTGCGCGGGCTGACACAGGCCGCGTTGGCGGCGGCGATGGATGTCGACCGCGCCCATGTCAGCGCAATGGAACGCGGTCAGCAGAACGTCACATTGCAGACCCTTCAACGGGTCGCGGCACATCTGGATGTGGCACCGGCGAAGCTGATCGAAGAACGCGCCGAAGGAGATGTGCGTTCCCGATCATCGTGATCGATCGTCTGGGCGGTCGTCTGTTGGGTCGAAAATTGCGAGGTCAGGTCAGGGCATTGGTTGGTTTCATCGCGCCGTGCAGGCTGCTTCTCGACAGGGATCAATCCGCTATTCAGAACTGAGTTTGGTCAGTTTCTGGCCAAGGCGCTGTTGCATCAAATCATCGCCGGGCGTGGTCTCCACCAGTCGCTGAAGCGCAGTTATGGCCCAGTCCCGACGGTCGATCCGCGTGCTGGCGGTCATCAGGTGATCGACGGCTTCGTCGATGTCTAACGGGCTGGGTTCATAGCCACGGCCAGCCAGAAGATGCCTGATGGCGTGCAGAGCGACTTCGGCGGAGAAGGCCGGTTCCTTGATCGCGAAATCGCGGGCGGCGCGGATCAAGGTTGAGGGGGCGGCCTCATTGTCCGCTGCGCAGTCGAGCGCGATGTCAAAATACGTCGCAGTCTTGGCTGCGGCGAACCATTTGCCCTTGCGCCCGTGGAGCGCGATCAGGTCTTCCAGTAATGCACGGGCATCCCGGTCAGGGTAGCGCTTGACCAGATCGCGCCACATCGCCAGCCAAGTGTTTCCGCTCGCTGTGGGCAGGCCAAAACGGCGATAGGCCTCGTCCGCCTTGCCTTGGCGTACCAGGATAACCTCGCAAAACCGGCAGATGTCGTGATGGCCCCATGTCTGGCGATCTCCCTCCAGAAGCGCCTCGGCATAGACCAATGCGTCATCCTCGCGGCCCTGTCGAAGCAGGGCTTCGGCGCCGAACTTGTCATCGAACCCCAGCCGTGTCTTCTTGACCGCGAGGAGCGCCAACAATTCGTCATAGCGTCCGGCCTCGAGAAGGCAGGACAGCGTGAGCGTCGCCGTGCCGACGTGGGCATACCGCTCCCAATCTGACCAGGCGCGATGGATCAGGGCGAGATCACGGTCGGCATGCAGGGTCATGAGCGCGGGATAAGCCGCGATCTCGCCGAACCGCTCCGAGATCGGGGCGAGGTAGTCAACGCCATCGTCCTCGATCGCTGCGCGCAACTGCTCCAGCCATTTTGCGCGCGTCTTTTCATCGGCAGGGGCGGCGATCAGGATCGGCACAAGGTCATCAAGTGTGCGGCGCACGGCGGTGCCAAGCGCACCCGACGAGGTGTCGATATGCTCAAACGCGGGCCAGATCCGCGCGGCCAATGCGACCACGCCGTCCGCCGCCGTGACAGGCTCCGCGCGATTTACGGCCCGGATCTCCGCGCTGGCCGATTTCAACCGCTGGGTCGCCTTGGCGGAGCCGCGCCATCCGAAAGCGCTTGCGCGCATGCCGGGTTTGAAGGCCCATTTGTGGACAGGTTTGTGCGCCATCCTGCTACCGCCCGCGCGCTTTACTGCGCATGATCCAGTCGGCCCCGGCATAGGTCACGGCGTGGATATGAACCTCGCGGGCATCATCGTCGACAGTGAAGGCGATCACGGCCTTGCGGCCTGCTGGAATGGCACGCAGCCCGGGGGCGATCTCGTCCCGGCGGCTGCCTTTGTGTGGCAGGTCGGCAAGGCTGGCGATGGTGGCTTCGATCTCGTCCAGTCGGCGCGCGGCGGATTGCGGGCCGGCATAGTCGATCAACCAGTGTGTGATCGCGTCGAGATCCTCTGCGACCGCCGGATGGAACCGGATGCGATAGCTCACGCCCCACGCGCAGCCTGCAGCCGGGACCGCGCGGCGGCAAAGGCGTCCTCGGCGGGGACATAATCG
Source organism: Jannaschia sp. S6380 (assembly GCF_023015695.1). Taxonomy (NCBI): domain Bacteria; kingdom Pseudomonadati; phylum Pseudomonadota; class Alphaproteobacteria; order Rhodobacterales; family Roseobacteraceae; genus Jannaschia; species Jannaschia sp. S6380. The sequence goes on along the minus strand of NZ_JALKAS010000001.1, from coordinate 702,875 downwards.
GCGCGCGGCGTGTCGAGCCGCGCTAGGATCTCCTCGGCCATCGCCCCAAGGACCAGTTCGCGCTCCTCTTCATCGCGCATCATCTGCTCCAGAGCCGCTGCCACAGCCGCGCTTTGCGAGGCGAAGACGCCTTGGCCAACCTTGTCGGTCAGGAACCGATGGTGGCGGTCGGTGAAGCTGAGGGTTGTCTTGACGGTCATGCTTACCTCCCGGGTATGACTTAGTCATATCACTAAAGTGGTCCAGATTCGCAACCTTTTCGAGGAGGTCGCAGAACAGTTGTGCTCCGCAGTCGCAAGGACCTTTGAGTTGGAGAAAATTCAACCGTGCCTTTCTTCGTCCGGGTCGTAGTCGCCGGATTTCACTTTGCGCTGCGCCGCCTTGAAGCACCACTCGGGCGGTGTCAGTGAGCCTTTACGAGCTTCGTCCAGTTGGGACAGCGCTGACTTGGCCTCCTTCTCGAATTCATCGTATGGCTTGTTCGACCACACGTTGGCCGTGCGGCGCAGAGCGCCTTCGGCGTTTTTGAAAGCCCCTGCCTTTTCGGCATAGGCCTTGATGGCATCGTCGAGGTTCAGCGCCTTGGTTGCGCCTGGCAGGATCACGGCCAGCAAGGCCAATCCCGCGATCACAATCTCCATATCCTCCCGCGATGATAGCACCGTGCTCGCAGCCGCTGCGCCCGAGGCTGCTGCGAAAACCCACAATACGGCTCGCGCGATCTTCAGGATGCGCAGCCAGATGAAGAAGCTCGTGGACGTGTAAAGCGTGTTGCGCGCTTGTTCACGGCATTCCTTCACAAGCGCCCTATGCGCCGCCTTCAGATCACCATTTCGGGGATCACTGTTCCGAATATCTTCTGCCATTCACTACCCGCCAAAAGGTTCAAATTCTCGCGCTCATACTCGCACGCCTTGAGCATGCACTGATGTGCGCTCTCTGCCTTTGACTTCCACGCATCGCCGAGATCGATCCATTCATTGATGCCGCCCGGCATAGAGAATCCGCCGCCCGCGCGCGCAATCATGTGCGCGAAGACATCCCGCACGACCCAGTCGAACCAGAACTCGTCATGACTGCCCCAAGTCATACGGGGCAGGGCTTCGCCGATTAGCTGTTCAAGGTGGAAGGACTTGATCGGCACGTTGCAGTGCCGCTTCCACTGCTTGAATATTCGTACCAGCTTGCGGTGGTTGCCCCGCAGCGAGTTGTCAGATTGATCGAGAACGCCGATCTCGGCCAGTGGATCGACCTGCTTCCAGCGTCCGCCGTTGTTCGTATCGCAGGTTATCAGACCGCGATCTGCGGCTATGAACGAAGGAACAACCTCGATCGTGATGCTGTTGAAGCCGACCACGACGACCTGTCCATCCTGTCGGATGGCGGTCTGTGAATAGGTCGTGGTCAGAACATCCTTAACATGGTTCAGCAGCTGCGACTGCTTGTTGCCGCTGTAGGCGTTGAAACGGTGATAGACTTCGACTGGAAGGATGAAACACAGATCGATGTCGGTTGGCGGATGAATTGCCGTGTTCTTTCCCCAAGACCCCGCCACCACATAATGTCCGACAATACTCTCGCCCCTGAAATTGCGGTTCAGTGTCTTGATGACTCCCCGAGCCTTGGTGTTTGCATCGTCGATGGTGGCGGCCTGAAGGGCGAGATTTGCCTGAAGTGCCTTGAAGCGCCGCGAGACGTAAAGCCATCGCAGCGGCTCGGCACTGTTACTTATCAGTGAGGGTGCGAGACCAAGACTGTTCATCCTTGGTATGTAAGTATCACCGATCTCGTTGCCAAGAGGGCATTGGGCGCAAAATGTTGTGCCTCTGTCATGTTTCCTTTTCTCAGAAGTTGCACCGCGGCGCTGGATAGCCGCTTCAATGTCCTCCGTGAGTTGTACGTGTCAGTCGCAAATCAGACCGCGAACCTTATCTGGATAACTCATCGGAGGCAAAGTTCACCCCGCCCGGTGATCCCGGGCGGGGTCATCTGCTGTCAGTCGCCGTTGCGGCGGGTGTTGGGGCGCGACCAGATGAGGCTGAAGGTCTCTTCGCCGCCTTCGATCACCGTGTCGTCGAAGAGGTTGGCGTAGATTGGCTGGGTGAAGCTCGGGTCGTCGAGCTTGAGGCTCAGGTAGTCGCGGCCCTCGGTCGAGCGCTTGGACCAGGCGGCGCCGATCTCGGCACGGCCGACGAAGACGCGGTGGGAGGGGGCGTTGTCGTTGGGGGTGCTGTCCTCGGGGACGATGCGGACGGCTTTCGCCTGGACGCTGAGGGTGACGATTTCTCCGACGTATTCGCTGCCGGTTTTCTTGAAGGTTCCGATGGTGGCCATGTCATATCTCCTTTTGGCTTGTCCGAGCCCGCGCCCTTCGCGGCCTCGATGGCGATCGTCAGGACCGGGGCGATCCGTCGACGCAGCCCCTGTGGCCCGAAGCGCCAGCGGAGGACGGCAAGGCCGGTCTTTCTTGCAGCGCGAGGAATGGCGGGCATCCGCCAGGGGAAGAAAGTCCGGACCGGCCGTTGCGGCCTAGGCGGTCGAGGCGTTAGCCGATCCGGGTCAGATCAGCCGCTGAGAGGCCCGCAAGGGACGCGTTGCGCAAGCCATGGAAGAGGGAATGACAGGCTACCTTTGGACCGCGCAAGACCCCGGCAGCATGCGTCGTGCAAAGACAGGCTATGGCGTGCAGGCGGAAACGGTGCATGTCCCGGACGCGCCTCGCTAATCCGGGATTGCCCCCTCTCGCCGTGTCTATGTTTGTCTGCCGTGATGTTCGGTCTGCCGTTGTTTCAAGTGCATGCGCGACCGGGGCCATGCGCCACAACGTGGGTCTCAGTGATCTGGCTTTGCTCAGCCGATCCTGCCCAACCGCAACGCTTCGGTGACGGCGAGGATCGAGACCTTTTGCAGCAATCGGTTGCGGCGCACGCTGACGACGTGGCGGACGGCGCGCACCGGTGCAAGCTTCACAGGGCGTTCAGTGTTCGTCGAAAGACCTGTGCGGATGCGGGTCGGACATGGCGTTGACCTCGGACCAGCCCGACACCCGCGCCCAAGCGGTCCCGCCGATAATGAGCGCGCCCAGCCAGGACAAGAAGGTTATGGTGACGGCGTCGGCGCTGCCGAATTCGGCAAGACCCTTTGCCGCATGAAACCCGGCGATCCCGGCGGGGACCGCGTAGATAAGACCGATGGCGAGTTTGAGCGGGGCCCAACGGATGCGGTCAAAGGCGAATTCCCCCAGAGCGGCGACGAAGCCGCCGATGAAGAGGCCCGCAATGATCGACAGGAAGACGCCTTGGCCGGAGTCATACAGATACATGCCGGACGTCAGCCCGATCGCGAAGGGCAGGGCGTAGACGGCCAGATTGAACAGGATCCAGCAGAGGGCACCAAGGCCGAACAGCGTGAAGAGGGTGGAGAAAAACATGAGGCACTCCTTTCTGAGAACAAGGATCGCGCCGCCACCTCCTCCATTGGCACGGGCAGATCATAGCAGAAAACGGCCCACCCCGGGAGGGTCCGGGGCGGGCGTCGGCGAAAATCCGGTCATGCCGGTGGGGCGGCTTTCGGCCGGAAGTCGAAGAGGGGAATGCCCATCGCGCGGGCCTTGTCAGCGAGGTTTTCGGTGATGCCCGAGCCCGGAAAGACGATGAGGCCGATGGGCAGGGTGTCGAGTAAATGGTCGTTGCGCTTGAAGGGGGCCGATTTGCCGTGCCGCGTCCAGTCGGGCTTGAAGACGATCTGTATCACGCTGCGGTTGTCGGCCCAGGCTGCAGCGATGCGTTCGGCCCCGCGTGGCGCGCCGCCGTGCAACAGGACCATGTCGGCGTGTTTCGCATGGACGCGGTCGAGGGCAGCCCAGATGGCCGTGTGATCATTGCAGTCCAGTCCGCCGCTAAACGCGATCTTAACGCCTTGGGGCAGGAGTGGTTCCAGATCGACCCTACGTTTTGCGGCCAAGTGATCGCGGCTGTCGATCAAAGAGGCGGTCAGGGTGCGGCGGCTCACATGGCTGCCCGTGTGCGGATGCCAGGTCTGGCCGAGATGGATCTCGAACAACTCGGCCGCGAGATCGCGCATGGCCTCAAAGGCATTGCGCCGCTCGATCAGCGTGAGGCCTTCGGCGATCAGGGTCTCAAGTTCGACCGACCGGACCTCGGACCCGTCCTGTTCGCGCTGTGCGCGTTTTTGGGCCTGTTCGTTGCTGTCGAGATCCCGGCCTGTCCGCGTCGCCATGCGGTGAAACAGGTTCGTAGTGGACCAGAGCAGATCTTCGAGGTCGGGTTCCAACCGCGTGTCGGACAGCGTCGAGAAGAGCGCGTCGAAAATGTCGGCGACGGCGGTGCGAATGGCGTCGGGCTCCGGCAAGGGACGGGGATCGGGCTCGTTGGTGAAGGGGCGCCAGCCGTAGAGCTGAAGTTCCTCGAGCACGACGGCGGTGGAAGATCGGGTCTGAAGATGTGTGTCGGTCATGATGTCGTCTCCGGTTGTCGAAGACCGCGCCTCTCGCGGCCTTCCCGGGCAACGGAAAAGCGGGGGCCGGGCGGGTCTGCATTCTCAGGGGTCCCCGTCGCGCCCGCGCGATGGGGTGGAACCGAAGCGCAGCGGAGGACGGCCATTGCCGTTGCGGGCCCGTCTGGGTTCTGCTCCGTTTTGCCCGCTCTCGGAAGGCCGGAAGGCGTGGCTCTGATCGCGGAGGCGCTGGCCGGCTGCGCCGATCCCGATCAATCGATGGCGTGGTCGAGGAAGGTCACGGCATCCTCGGGCGCCAGTTGCGGCCGCAGATGCGCGCGCAATTCGTCGCGGCCATTGGCCCACAGATCGTCATTGAAATCGCCGAGACGTGGGGAGAGGTGGATCGCGTCGATCCCGACCTGTCTTGCCCGATACGCCAGTTGGTCCGCGGCGGACAGGCCTGCCGGGTCGGCATCGACGGCGATGTAGAGGCTGCGAAGATCGGCGGGCAGCTGCAGGGCTGCGAGATGATTGGCGGACAGAGCCGCCACCACAGGCAACTCCGGCAGGGCCAGATGCAGGGAGAGCATGGTCTCAAGCCCTTCGCCTGCGGCCAGCACGCTGACCGGTTTGCCGATGCGAACACCATAGCCGAGGAGATTGCCCATCGCCTTGCGCGGTGGAATGACCGGGGCCTTGTCCGCAGTGGCGGGGTCAAGCCAGGTGCGGTGCAGGCCGGTGAGCCGTCCATCGAGGTCCGTTACCTTGGCGAGCAGGGCGGGCCAAGTCTCGGGCGGATCGTTCAGTGCGTGATCCTCGCGCCAATAAAAGCAGTTCGGGTGAAACCGTAGACTGTCGAGATGGCCCAGCCCGGTGAGGCCGCGTCCGGCGAGATAGCGTTCGGCCAAGGTGCCCGACATCGGCTGGCCCATGGCCCAGAGCCGCCGTGCCGCCTCAGGTGAGCCAGGACTGGCTGGCGGATTGGCGGCGCGGTCCCTGTCTGTCTGCGGCAGGCTGAGAAGCCTGCGCGCTTCGTCCAGCGTGTCCCTCAGCGTGGTGATCCCCATGTTCAGGGCGATCAGGTCCAGAAGGTCGCCATGCTGCCCGGTTGCGGAATCGGTCCATTTTCCGGCGGCGCCGGGACCAGAGATCGGACCGGTCAGTCTGACATAGAGGCTGCGGCCTGGTTTGTTCTGCACATCGCCAACGATCCAGTAGCGGCCTTGCTTGCGGCCGTTCGTGAGGTAGTGACGGCAGACGGCCTCGGCATCTTCGGCAAGGCGGCGGGCGATGTCGGCGGCGGGGCTGTGCATGCTCTGTGCCTCCTGTCGTGGATTGAAAAAGGGGCCCGCCATTTCTGGCGGACCCCGGCTGCCGGAACTCGGGGGGAAGGAGCTCCGACCTGCTCGAAGGTCACTCGGCGGCAGTCCGGGCGAAGGCGTCACCGGCGATGGGATCATCTTCCTCCATCGGGTCGTAATCTCCGATAGCCGGTTCGCCGCCGTCTTCCGCCGATTGCGCTTCGCCACTATCGGGATCGTCTTCCGAAGGGTCATCGTCGGAGCGGTCCGCCTCGTCGACCAGCTCGATCTCCGGGGCATCCTCTTCCGGCAGCGGCGGCGTGCGCAGAGGTTCGGGCAGCCAGCCGGTGCCCACGAGCAGGTCCTCGGCAGCCGTCACCATCTCCGACTTCTTCAGCCCGGCGATCCGGTCAGCGGCGTCTTCGCCTTTCGCCTCGCGCACGGCCTCCAGGATACGCGCCTTGGTCACGCGGCCGAGGTAGCTGTCACCCGTGGCCGTCCAGCCCGCATTGGCCATGTCGAGTCCGACGGTCCCGGCTAGCACATCCGCATGCGCGATGGCCCGCGGGCGGCGCTGGTAGGGATCGTGGACGGCATTGACGCTCATCGCCACGCAATGGGCGAAGAGCGCCTCGCGGCTGCAGCTGTCGAACTCGGTCAGCGCCTCCCAGAGGTCTTCGGATGCCTTCGGCAGGTTCCGCGCCCAGGTCTCGTGGCGCTGGTCGATGGCCTGCGCATAGGCCGTGTCGCCGAGGCCCGGCACCTGCGATCCGAAGGCGGCGTTGCGCGGTTCGATCTCGACGCAGCTGTCGACGGCGTAGCGATAGAAGAGCCGCAGGACCATCGCGTGCAGGGCCGCGAGTAAGGCGACCTGCGGGTCCTGGGCCAGCGCATTGCGCAGCGCCAGGGTGCGATGGGCCGTCAGTTCCATGACAAGGCGGTCGGACAGCGGTTTGAGGCCTTCGTCTTCTTCCTCCTCATCCGTAGCAGGCGCGACGGTGTCGACGGTGTCCTCGACCGGCGCCGCTTCCGGTGCGACCTCGCCGGTGTCCTCCTCCTCGTCGATCGGCTCATCTTCGGGCCGCACGTAGCCGCGCTCAACCCGCAGCCGCCCGGAACTGTCGATGCTGACGAAGGCCCCGGCCAGCGCGAGGTCTTCGGCCTCGAACCGGATGGGACGGGCCTCGAGTGCCTCCATGGCCTCCTCGATCTTGCCCAACCGGGCATCGACCTCGTCCGGCAACTCGTCGGCCTCCGCATGCTCGGCCTCGAGCGCGTCGTATTCGGCCTTCAACGCCTGGTAGCGGGCCTCCTCCTCGTCGCTCATCGGCACCGCTTCGCCATTGACCCGGCGCATCCCGAAGGTATGGCCATAGGGGAACTCGGTATCGACCTCGACCCATTTCCAGCCCTCGGCACGCACCCCCTCGGCCTCCTCGGCGAGCTTCTCGCGCACCATGACGTCGAGCAGGGCGGCATCCTGCAGCCAGCCGCCGTCATCCTGCTGGAACAGATCGCGCAGGATCTCGCCCCCGGCCTCGACGTAATCGTCGAGCCCGACGAACTGCGCCCGCTTGTCCGAAGCGCGCACCGCACCCTCGGTCAGCATGCGGCGGATCTCGTAGGGCTGCCGCGAATAGTGCCGCTGTATCGCCGCCCAGACCTGCTCCTGCCGCGCGTGATCGGGGTTGACCGTGAAGGCCATGAGCTGGTCGAGCGTCATCTCTTCCTCGGCATAGGCGTCGAGCAGCGACGGCGCGACCGCGGCGAGCTTCAGCCGCTGCTTTACCACGCTGGCCGAGACGAAGAAGGCTGCGGCGATCTCCTCCTCGGTGCGACCTTTCTCGCGCATCGCTTGGAAGGCACGGAACTGGTCGAGCGGATGAAGCGGCGCACGCTGGACGTTCTCGGCGAGGCTGTCCTCTTCTGCGAGCCCATCGGTGCGGACGATGCAGGGGACAAGTGCTGTCTTGTTCATGCGCTTCTGCTTAACGAGCAGTTCGAGCGCCCGGAACCGCCGCCCGCCGGCGGGGATCGAGTACATGCCGGTCTCGGCGCCGCAGTCGTCCAGCACGGGCCGCACGGTGATGGAGCTGAGCAGCGTCCGTCGCGCGATGTCCTCGGCCAGTTCCTCGATCGACACGCCCGCCTTGACGTGGCGCACGTTCGACTGGCTGAGCATCAGCTTGTTGAAGGGGACGTCGCGCGAGGCGCTGAGGGTGATTTTTTGTTGCTTTGTCATCGGGATATCTCCGCGACAGGCCAGCCGGGAGCCTCTCTCCCGACCTCCAAACCCGTCACGGAAAACCCGGCACCCCTCTCACTCTGGAGGCACCGAGCAGGCCATATGAACTTGCAAATCAATCCATATGGCCTTATATCATCAGTCAAGCTAGGAAGGAGCGCCAACACATGGAAAACCTTGTTCTGGAACGTCCGGCGCCGGATCGGCAGGGTGTCGCTCTCAAGGCCTTCGCGCGGATCGCGGAGGCCTGGTCGCTCACCCTGCGTGAAGCGGCGGCGCTGGCGGATATGTCGGACTCGACCTGGAAGCGGGCCAAGAAGCCGGGGTTTGCTGGGGATTTGACGCGGGATCAGATGCTGCGTTTGAGCGCGCTGATCGGCCTCTATAAGTCGCTTGAGCTCTACTTCAATCAGCCGATTTCGCGGGACTGGGTGAAGCTGCCTAACCGGGGTCCGGAGTTCGACGGCGCGCGGCCTGTTGACGCGATGATCGAAGGGGGATTGCCCAAGATCCTGCGCGTGCGGGGCTATGTCGATGCGCTGCGGGGCGGGGTTTGAGGATCACGTCGGTCAATGACCGCGCCCTTGTCCGGCTGATCTCCGAGACCCATCACAAGCCGCCCGTGCTGCGGGGACTGGTCGACAGCGACGAGGAGGCCGCGATTCTCGCCGAGATCGAGGGCGAGACCAGTGCCCGCCTGATCGCCGAGGCGCAGGGCAGCCCCGCGCTCGACCGCCGCGAACTCGCTTTCGCGCGGCGGTCTCATGACCTGACCCTCTATGGACAGAGCCATATCAACGCGGCCTTCACGTACACGAGACCCTCGGGCAACCGCTTCAATACTGGTGACCGCGGTGCCTGGTATTGCGCCTGGGAGATGCTGACGAGCGCGCAAGAGGTCGGGTTTCACCGGACCCGCGAACTGGGCTTCATCGGCCGCTACGAGGACGAGGCCCGTTACGTGGAATTGCTGGCGGATTTCATCGGGGACTTCCCGGATCTGCACGGGGAGGCGCATCCCGCGCTCGATCCGGCCCCCGAGCGGGGCTACCCGGCCGGGCAGCGCCTTGCCGCGGATCTGAGATCAGAGGGGCATCGCGGGCTGATCTATCCCTCCGTACGCTACCCGGGCGGACGGTGCTTCGTCGCCTTCGATCCCGGGATCATCCAGAATGTCCGCCCTGGCGCGAGCTGGAAGCTGGTCTGGCAAGGTGCACCCGAATTCACGATCGAGGGGCTCTGACGCCCCTCGATGTCCTCATGCGACACTTCAACTCTTGGCATTAAAGCTCTGAGAACAAACCACCTCCCTCAGACCTTCTCCAGCAACGCCTTCGCCTTCCCCTCCATCACCAACCGCGCATCCTGCTGCGGTTTCGACCGGGCGACCGCCGTGATCCCCTGCACGAAGTCAAAGACGCTCTCAGGCGGGCGGCCTTCCTCGGCCAGGACCGTCTCGACGATTCGCCCCGTCTCCGCCTTCGAGAACCCGCGCTTGCGCAGGAAATCCTGACGGTCCTCGTCCGACCGCGCGACGATCTTACTCCGCGCCGCGCGGATGCCGTCGATGAAGGGTGCGGGCGAGGACTCGGCGAAGCGGCTTAGCGCAGGCGCGGCCTCGTGGGCGAAGCGGGAGGCGGCGTATTTCGAGTGCCGGATCGTGATCTCCTGGAAGTCTTCGACGCCCCAGAGGTTACGGTTCTGGCAGACCGCGCGCAGGTAGAAGCTGGCGATGCCGAGCGTCTTGGCCCCCACCTCGGAATTCCAGCAGTAGAATCCCCGGAAATAGAGGTCGGGTGAGCCGTCGGGCAGCAGTCCCGCCTCGATGGGGTTGAGGTCATCGACGAGGAACAGGAACACGTCGCGGTCCGAGGCGTAGAGCGTCGTCGTCTCCTTGGTCACGTCCACTCGCGGGTTGTAGATACCGGTCGACCAGTCGAGCACGCCGGGGACCTTCCACCGGGTGTCGCCGGTGCCGTTGCCTGCGATGCGCTGCACGGCGGAGACCAGTTCATGGTCGTAGATGCGGCCATAGTCTGGGCCGGTCACGGCACGGAGTTCCGTACGGCCATCCGCCACTTCCATCGTCTTGATCTGCTCCGCCCGGTGGTTGGTCAGCCCATACTGCAGGTTGATCCCCGCCAGCGGCGCGGGCAGTTGCCGCAGATAGGCCGCGGGCGCACCGACGAGGCTCGAGAGCTGGCCGAAGGACCAATGGGTCGGCGCAACTGGCTCATCGGCGCCCGGCAGGACAAGCCCGAGCTTTTCCGGGTTTTCGCGATCCGCCTCGACCCGGATCGCCGCACTCTCCACCGTGCGCGTCCGGCTCCGCTCCGCCCGGCCTTTGACCGAGGCAAAGAGATCGTCGAGCGACAGATACCGCTCGTCATCCGGCCTCGAGAACCATTCGGACGAAACGCGGTCCACGTGCGTGCCGCGCGACACATCCACCTTGTAGCCGCCGCTCATGTCACGCCCGGCGTCGATGATTTCGGTGTTCATTTGAAAACCTCCGCGACGGGCGGCCGGGAGCCTCTCTCTCGACCTCCAAACCCGTCACGGGCCGGGACGGCGTCCCTCTGGCTCTCGGATCACTCGGCCGCGAGGTTCCCGGACGAGAATGGCGCGCGCGAGGCGGCCAGCCTATGCAGTGCTTCAGGCCTGATATGCGTGTAGCGGCGCAGCATCTTCCAATCCTTGTGACCGGTGACGAGGGCGACCTGTTCGATGGCGAAGCCTGCCTCGAAGAGGCGGCTTGTGCCTTCGTGGCGCAAGTCATGGAAATGAAGGTCTTTGATACTCATTTCCACGCAGGCGCGCCGGAAGGCTGTCCCGACCGACTTGGAGTTGTAGGGAAAGATCCGCCCTTTGGTGTGACCCAAATGCCTGGCCTGTTCCGTGACCAGCGCCCAGGCATCGAACCCGGTTGCGGCGAAAAGGGGGATCCGCTGGTCGTTACCGGTCTTGTTGCGTGGGTCCTTGCGGTCGCGGATCAGGAGCATGCGGCGGTCGACATCGAGATCGCTCCATTCGACCCGGCAGATCTCGTCGAGCCGCATGGCCGTGGCGACCGCGAACTTCACGATCCGCGTCATCGGTGTCGTGAGGCGTTCGTTGTCATCGAAGCAGCGGAATAGGCGGTTCAACTCGTCCGTACTGGGACGCCGATCCCTCTCCGTGCCCTTGCCAATCAGCCCCAGCCGCTTCAGCGCGACACGCGCCAGATCGACGGGCTCCGGAGAGATATCGAGGCCATGCACAGCCGCCGCATGGGTGATGATCATCTTGATCACGCCGATGTCGATCCCGAGCGTCACCGGGCCCGCACCTTGCTCCGCGCGGAGCTTGCCGTAGTCGATCAGCTTTTGCCGGTCGAGGTGGCCGATCTTCTCCTTCCCGAGATCGCGCTTGAGCGTCGTGAGCGTCGCGGCCTTGCTGCGACGCGGCGGTTTCCCTACCTCGCACATATCAGCTATATGAAGGTCGATGAGGTCGCCGAAGGTCTGGAGGCGGGAGACGGACGACTTGTTTGGCGCCAGCCCCTGATCGACCCGGGTCTCCGCCTGGCGGGCCCAGCGATGGGCGTCGTCACGGCGAAGGAACGTCTCGCTCGCGTAGCGGCCCTTTCGTCTGATCTGGACCCGGTAGGCACCGGAAGGAAGCTTGGTGATGGTGGCCATTTTCGTGTGCGCTGTATGTGCAGTGAGTCGTCGTAGAGGGGCAAATTCGGGGATATCGGGGCGTATTCCAGCGTAGCAGCCGTCGCCGCCAACAGTTTGAAGATACACAAAAAATGCAAATAAATCAACACGCTAGATTGTCCACGGCCCCTATGATGGATTGGACCGATCGGCATTGCCGGGCGTTTCACCGTGTGCTGACGCGCCGCACGCTTCTTTACACCGAGATGGTGACTGCCGCTGCGCTCGTCCGCGGTGGGGCGGAACATCTGTTGGATTTCGACGCGTCCGAAGACCCGGTGGCCCTCCAATTGGGCGGCAGCGACCCGGCCGAGCTGGGCCGCGCCACCGCGATGGGCGTCGCGCGGGGCTATGCCGAGGTGAACCTGAACGTCGGCTGCCCGTCCGACCGTGTGCAATCGGGTTGCTTCGGCGCGGTCCTGATGGAACGACCGGATCTCGTCGAACGCTGCCTGTCGGCGATGACGGCGGCCGCGGGCGGTGTGCCGGTGACGATGAAGTGCCGGATCGGCGTCGACGATCAGGACCCGGAGGTCGTCCTGCCCGATCTGCTAGCCCGGATGGCCGATGCCGGCATCGGACAGGTGACGGTCCATGCGCGCAAGGCTTGGCTGCAGGGCCTCAGCCCCAAGGAAAACCGCGACATTCCGCCCCTCGACTACGACCTCGTCCACGCGATAAAGCGGCAGTTCCCCGGTCTCTCGATCGCGATCAACGGCGGGATCGCGTCGCTCGATGCGGCCCTTGAGCATCTTTCTCACGTCGACGGCGTGATGATCGGGCGTGTGGCCTATCACGATCCCGCGGCCGTCCTGCTGCGGGCCGACAGCCGGGTCTTTGGCGCGGACGATCCGTGCCCGGACCGGGAGGCGGCGGCGCTGCGGATGGTGCCCCATATCGAACGTCATCTGGCGGCGGGCGGCAAGCTGGGGCAGGTCACGCGCCACATGTTGGGCCTCTTCGCCGGGATGCCGGGCGCGCGAGCCTGGCGCCGCAGCCTGTCGGAGGGCGCCAGCCGGCCCGGGGCCGGGATCGACACGCTCCTGGACGCGCTGTCGCATGTCCGCCAGGTCGCGGCCTGAAGCGATACCGGCTGGCCGGACCGGCGTAGGGGCGCTAAGGCGGTCCCGCCTGAGTTTCGCGAGATCCGATCATGCCCGAGTTGTCGACCCTTCTGCCCCTGGTGGCGTTCCTTCTCGGGGTCGGGGCATTCGCGGGGGTGCTGGCCGGCCTTCTGGGCGTCGGCGGCGGCATCGTCCTGGTGCCGGCCTTCTACTACGTGTTCCAAGTGCTGGGATATGACGGGCCCAACGTCATGCAGATCTGTGTCGCCACATCTCTCGCCACGATCGTCGTGACCTCCTGGCGGTCGGTCAAGGCGCATGCCGGACGGGGCGCGGTGGCCTTCGATATCCTGCGGGGCTGGGGCCCCGGTATCGTCGCGGGTGCGGCCGTCGGCGCGGGCACCGCGACGCTGCTGCGGTCCGACACGTTGACGGCGATCTTTGCGGTGCTGGCCCTTGTGGTGTCGGTCTACATGGCCGTGTCGCGTCCGGGCTGGCGCCTTGCGCCGGAGATGCCGAAGGGCTGGCGCCGCTATCTCTACTCGCCCGTCGTGGGGTTCCTCTCGGTCCTCATGGGGATCGGCGGGGGCAGTTTCGGCGTACCGCTGATGACGCTGCACGGCGTGGTCATCCATCGCGCGGTCGCGACGGCGGCGGGTTTCGGCATGCTGATCGCGGTTCCGGCGGTGCTTCTGTTCCTGGTCCTGCCGGCCCAGGGGGTTCGCCCGCCGATGACCGTCGGACTGGTAAACCTGCCGGCCTTCGTCGTGATCGTGGCGATGACCGTCCTGACGGCCCCGGTGGGGGCACGGCTGGCGCACCGCATGAACGCCGCGCCGCTCAAACGGGTGTTCGCGGGTTTTCTGTTTCTCGTCGCGCTGAACATGCTGCGCAAGACGCTGGGCTAGGGTGCGCGCCGCGCCGCCCGCCCGCCACGCCGCTGCCGGGCACCCTTCGCGCGCTCGGAAAGTCCCGCCATCACTTCGCGCCGGGCCTCGGGCGTCATCCGGGACCAGGCGGCGATCTCGTCCATGGTCCGGTGGCATCCGATGCAGAGCCGCGACTTGGGATCAACCACGCACAGCTTGACGCAGGGGCTTTCCACCTCGGCGCGGGCCCAGATGCGGTCAGAGGTCGGATCGTCGGTCATCGGGAGCCCTTCAGATGGCGCAGGCGGTCCAGCGCGCCTTGCAGGATATATCCCGCGGCGACGTGATCGATGACCTCGGCGCGACGTTTCCGTGACGTATCCGCCTCCAGCAGGGCGCGTTCGGCCGCGACGGTGGACAGGCGCTCGTCCCAATAGGCGATGGGTATATCCACGCGCCGGGCCATGTTCCGGGCGAAGGCACGGGTCGACTGGATGCGCGGCCCCTCGCTGCCATCCATGTTCAGCGGCAGCCCCAGGATCAGGCCGGTGACACCCCGCGCCGTCATCAACGTTTCGATCGCGATCGCGTCCGCGGTGAATTTCGTCCGCCGGATCGTCTCCAGCGGACTTGCGACCGCGCGCATCGTATCGCTGACGGCAATTCCTACCGTTTTGGTCCCCAGATCCAGCCCCATCAACGCGCCGAGCGGGGGCAGGGCGGCCGCGAACGTCTCGATATCGTCGTGGATCAAGGGGCGATCCCCGCCTGCTCGGCCGCCCGCGCCAAGCTGTCCAGCGCCGTTCGGTCGTCGGCGAAGACCGTCCGCGCCTCGGCGTAGATCTCGGCGGCCGCGTCGCGCTGGCCAAGCACGCCATAGGCGGTAATCAGACGCGCCCAGTCCGCGGCCGGGCCACCTTGGTCGGCCAGACGCCGGGCCAAGCCGGTGACCATCCCCTCGATCATCTCGAAGCGCTGTTCGGGGGTCATGTCCGCGGCGGCCTCGACATCTTCGGGCGAGGGGCCGCGCGGGCGCGGCAGATCGGCCAGGGCGGTCGGATCTCCGGCGCGCACCGACACGTCCTCGATCTGGGCATAGATCGGATCCAGCCACGGGGCGCCTTCGGGGCTGTCCGCGATCAGGCGCCGCCACAGACGCCAGGCCAGGTCGGGTCGCCCGCCCTGCGCGTACATCAGCCCCGCATAGTAGCGCGCCGTGCCGTTCGCCGGGTCGCGGCGCAGTGCCTCCGCCAGCGCGCGCTCCGCCTCTGGGGATACATACCCCCCGGCAGCCAGCACCATTAGCTCGGCCTGCAAGGCGTAGTCCTCGCCCGTCGCCGCGTCGCCCAGCAGCGACACGACACGTTCCTGCGCGCGCCAGGCCGCCTCCAGGTCGCCCAGGCCGGAATAGGTCTGAACGCCCAGACGCCATCCCCGCAGGTCGTCGGGCCGGTCGGCCAGCACCGTCTTCAACTGTTCGGCCATGCGCATGATGTCGGGGCGGGACGTGTCGCGCCGGTCGGGCACCCCGGCCTCGACGCCTTGCTGGTCGGGGCGGTCGGCGCGGGCCGCCTCGATCCGCGCGATGCGCGCCTGCAGGGGCAGATCGCCATAGCCGGGCGCGCCGATGGCCAGATAGGTTCCGACACTCACGGTCAGGACCGCGGTCGCGATCAGCGCCGCGCCCAGCACGACATTGCCGCGCCGTCCCGTCCGTCGCGACACCCGATCCGCCGCCAGCAACCTGCGCCCGACCTCGGCGCGGGCGGCCTCGACCTCCTCGGGGGGCAGGGTGCCGCGCGCGGCGTCGCGCTTCAGCTCGGCCAACTGGTCGCGATAGACGGCGACATCCGCCGGGCCGGTGGCCGTCGGACGAGCCCGCAGGGCGGACGCGATCGGTACGATGCAGGCGGCCAGCAGAAGCCCCGCCACGATCCAGAAAGTCATGCCCCCCCGTAGCGCCAATGCCGGTGCGACAGAAGCCCCCCTTGCGCGTTCGTGACCGCACCTCTAGCCGACGGGCTGTCGGGAATGTCGCGAAACTTCGCGCAGATGCCGCAGCAATGCCAACCATCCCTGCCCTGCCGGGGCAAACGGGGCGGCAGACGAACAGGGGACGGACGCCGATGCGACGCTTTTCCGCCTTCGCCATCGCGCGCGAGGCCCTGCGCAACCACGAAGGCTGGGGCCGCACCTGGGCCAAGCGTCCGCCCAAGGCGCGCTATGACGTCGTCATCGTCGGCGCGGGCGGGCACGGGCTGGCGACGGCGTATTACCTTGGCAAGAACTTCGGCGTCACCAACGTCGCCATCCTCGAAAAGGGCTGGCTTGGCGGTGGGAACACCGGGCGCAACACCACCATCATCCGCTCCAATTACCTGCAGGATCCATCGGCGGCGATCTACGAGAAATCGCGCAGCCTCTATGAGACCCTGAGCCAGGACCTGAACTACAACATCATGTTCAGCCCGCGCGGCGTCATCATGCTGGCCCAGACCGAGCACGAGGTTCGCGGCTACAAGCGTACCGCACATGCCAACAGCCTGCAGGGCGTGACGACCGAATGGATCGGCCCGGCGCGGGTCAAGGAACTCTGCCCGATCATGAACATCGAGGGGCCACGCTATCCTGTCCTGGGCGGCCTCTGGCAGGCGCGGGGCGGAACGGCGCGCCACGACGCGGTCGCATGGGGCCTGGCGCGGGCCTGCACCGACATGGGGATGGACATCATCCAGAAATGCGAAGTCACCGGCATCGACCGCGACGGCGATCGCGTCACCGGGGTCCAGACATCCCTGGGTGCCATCGCCTGCGACAAGCTGGGCCTGGTCGTCGCGGGGCATTCGGGCGTGCTGGCACGGATGGCCGGGTTCCGGCTGCCGCTGGAATCGGTGGCACTGCAGGCGCTCGTGTCCGAACCGATCAAGCCCTGCATGGACGTGGTCGTCATGGCGAATACGGTGCACGGCTACATGAGCCAGTCCGACAAGGGCGAGATGGTGATCGGCGGCGGCACGGACGGGTACAACAACTACACACAGCGCGGCAGTTTCCACCATATCGAGGAGACGCTGCGCGCCCTGGTCGAGACGTTCCCCATGATCTCCCGCCTGCGCATGTTGCGGCAGTGGGGCGGGATCGTGGACGTGACCGGCGACCGCTCACCCATCCTGTCGAAGACGCCGGTGGAGGGGATCTTCGTCAACTGCGGATGGGGCACCGGCGGCTTCAAGGCCATCCCGGGGTCCGGCTGGGGCATGGCCGAACTGATCGCCAGGGGGCATTCCCCGCTGACGGAGGCGTTCGGGATGGAACGGTTCCGCGAAGGACGCTTCATCGACGAATCCGTGGCCGCCGGGGTCGCACATTGATGACGGCACGGCCCTGCATGACGACGATCGCGCCCGCCCCGTGGCTGGCCCATGGCGCCGGCCGGCCGGTCGTTTCGGCCCTTGCGCGTCCCCTGGACGCCGCGACAAGGGGGCGATCTGCAACGGAATGTTCACGGACTGGAGGATTTCCTTGCCCGCTGCGGGCTAGGCGGAACTTCGCCGATGGTATAGGGTTGAGGGATCGTAACGATTTGATCGGGGGCCGTCTGCCATGCCTTCACATTCTATCCGCCGCCTTCCGCGCGGCATCAATTTCCTTCTCGGCGGGTCCGTCGTCGCCGCCGGTTTCATCCTATTTGCCATTCTCGGCGGCTCGATCGATTTCCGCATCGGCGGCACGCCCGATGTGCGCATCGACGGGCCGGTCGCCACGGCGAACGCCAAGCGCTAGGGCCGCAGCCCGCTTTCTGACACCGGGCCCTCGCGCCCCTCGGACACGAGGTGCGCGATGCTTCTGCTGACCTGCCCGAACTGCGACCTGGCCGTCGAGGAAACCGAACTCGCCCCCGGGGGCGAGGCGCATCTGCGACGCCACGGCCCCGGCTCCTCCGACGATCAGTTCGAGGAATACCTGTTCCTGCGCGACAACGTGAAGGGCGTCCATTTCGAGCGGTGGCGCCATGCGCATGGTTGCGGCAAGTGGTTCCTGGCCGCGCGCGATACGGCCACGCTGGAGGTCTTCGGCACCTATTCCGCGCAGACGCCCGAACCGCCGGAGCATATCCTGGCCCGCATTCGCGAAAGGAAGGGCGCATGAGCCGACGCCTCAGGACCGGCGGCGGCCGTATCGACCGCTCGGCCCCCGTGACTTTTACGTTCGACGGACGCGAGATGCGCGGTTTCGCGGGCGACACGCTCGCCTCGGCCCTGCTGGCGAACGGCCGTCTGGTGATGGGCCGCAGCTTCAAATACCACCGCCCCCGTTCCGTCGTCGGCGCCGGCCCGGAGGAGCCGAACGCGCTTCTTTCCATCGGCGAAGGCGCCCGGTTCGAGCCGAACCGCCGCGCGACGGTTCAGCCGCTGTGGCAGGGTCTTGCGGCGCGCAGCCAGAACGCCTGGCCCTCGCTGGGTTTCGATATCGGGCGCGTGAACGACTACGGGTCCAAGTTTCTGCCCGCCGGATTCTACTACAAGACCTTCATCCATCCGCGCCCGTTCTGGAAACACGTGTTCGAGCCGTTCATCCGAAAGGCCGCAGGTCTGGGCCCGGCGCCGACCGATGGCGACGCGGATCGCTACGCCCACCGCTACGCCTACTGTGACACGCTGGTCGTCGGCGGCGGTATTGCGGGCCTTCTGGCGGCCCGGGCGGCGGCCGAGGCGGGCAAGCGGGTTACATTGGTGGAGCGGCAGGCCCATTGGGGCGGGCGCGCACCGCTGGACGGGGCGGAGATCGACGGGCTGCCCGCCTCGGACTGGTTGAAGAACGCCGTACAAGACCTTGAGAACAGGGAAAATGTCACCCTCCTGAACCGATGCGAAGGCTCTGGCGTCTACGACCACGGCTATGTCCTGTGCACCGAGAACCTGACCGATCATTTGGCAGACAAGTCCGGGCCACGCGAACGTCTTTGGCGAATCCGGGCTGGACAGGTGATCGTCGCCACCGGCGCGATCGAACGACCGCTGAGTTTTGCCGGCAACGACGTGCCCGGTGTCCTGCTGGCCTCGGCGCTGCGGGATTACGTGGCGGATTATGGCGTGGCCATCGGCGAGCGGACGGTGATCGTCACCAACAACGACGATGCCTATCGAACCGCCAAGGTCCTGATTGGGGCCGGTCTGCGCGTGTCGGCGATCGTCGACGCGCGGCCCGATCCGAAATCGCCTCTGATCGACGAGATCCGCAGCATGGGCGTTCGCGTCCATACCGGCCGAGGCATCGCCAAGGTACATGGCGACGACCGGGTCACCGGCGTGTCGATCTGCCATCAGGCGGGCGATGGCGCCGTGATGCAGGAGATCCGCTGCGACTGCGTGGCGATGTCGGGTGGATGGTCCCCGGCGGTCCATCTCTGGTCGCATTGCGGTGGCAAGCTCTGGTGGGACGAGGCGCGCGCGATGTTCCGGCCCGACGCGGACGCCCCGCCGACCGGCGCCGACGGCGTTGGGTTCGTGGAAGTCGTGGGCGCCGCCTCCGGCGCGTTGACGACGCAGGAGGTGCTGATCGACGTTGCCGGGACGATGGGCATTGATGCGCCGGCCTGTCACGACACGCCCGAGGACGCGATCTTGCCCGTCTGGATGATGCCCGACGGCGCCGGGCCCAAGCTGCGTGCCAAGATGTGGCTGGATTATCAGAACGACGTGAAGGTGAGCGACGTCCGCCTCGCCGCGCAGGAGGGGTTCGAGAGCGTCGAGCACGCGAAGCGCTACACCACGCTCGGCATGGCGACGGACCAGGGCAAGCTGAGCAACATCAACGGTCTGGCGGTTCTGGCCGATCGTCTGGACGCGACGATCCCGCAGGTCGGCACGACGACGTTCCGCCCGCCCTATACTCCGGTGACCATCGGCACGCTGGCGGGCGAGGCGCGCGGCGCGATCTTCCAGCCGCTACGACGCACGCCGATGCACGAATGGCACGAGAGCCACGGCGCGCATTGGGAGCCGGTCGGCCACTGGCGGCGGCCCTATTGCTATCCGAAGGGGGGCGAAAGCCATGCCGACGCCGTCGCTCGCGAGGTGAAGAACACCCGGCAAAGCCTTGGAATGCTTGACGCCTCGACCCTGGGCAAGATCCTCGTGCGGGGACCGGATGCCGGGCGGTTCATGGACATGATGTACACGAACATGATGTCGACCCTGAAGTCGGGCCGCTGCCGCTACGGCCTGATGTGTGACGAGAACGGGTTCCTGATCGACGACGGCGTGGTCGCCCGGATCGACGATCAGACCTGGCTTTGCCACACCACAACCGGCGGCGCGGACCGCATCCACGGGTGGATGGAGGATTGGCTGCAATGTGAATGGTGGGACTGGCAGGTCCATACCGTCAACCTGACCGAGCAGTTCGCGCAGATCGCGGTCGTCGGCCCGAACGCACGCAAGGTGCTGGAGAAGCTGGGCGGCATGGACCTGTCGGCCGACGCGCTGCCCTTCATGGCCTGGGCCGACGGGACGCTGGGCGGCTTCGACGTTTGCGCCTACCGGATCAGTTTCTCGGGAGAGTTGAGCTACGAGATCGCGGTGCCGGCCACACGCGGCCTGGCACTCTGGGAGGCGCTGATGGAGGCGGGCGCGGAGTTCGGCGTGACCCCTTACGGCACCGAGGCCCTGCACGTCATGCGGGCCGAGAAGGGGTTCATCATGATCGGCGACGAGACCGACGGCACCGTCATCCCGCAGGATCTGGGGTTGAACTGGGCGATCTCGAAGAAGAAGGACGATTTCCTGGGCAAGCGCGGACAGCAGCGGGTCGAGTTCCAGAAGTCGGACCGGTGGAAGCTGGTCGGGCTGGAAACGCTGGACGGCTCCGTGCTGGAGGACGGCGCATACGCATTGGCCGAGGGTGCGAATGCGAACGGGCAGCGCAATACGCAGGGTCGCGTGACCTCGACCTATCCTTCGCCGACGCTGGGTCGCGGGATCGCCATGGGCCTGGTCGAGCGCGGCCCCGAACGCATGGGCGAGACGATCCGGTTCACCCGCATCGGCGCCGATCCCGTCGAGGCGCGGATCGTCGATCCGGTCTTCTACGACCCTGAGGGGGAGAAGCAGAATGTCTGACGTCACTATCCACGCCGTACCGCCCATGGGGATGATCACGCTGCGCGGCGACCCGTCCGTCCTGGGGCCAGCCGTGGAGCAGGTTACGGCTTGCGCCCCGCCGGACCGGCGCATGGCGACCGTGTCGGGGGATCGCACGGCATTGTGGATGTCGCCCGACGAGTATCTGTTGGTCTGTCCCTACGACGACGCGCCCGGACTGGCCGACCGCTTGACCGACGCATTGGGCGATGCCTTCGCGACCGTGGCCGTGGTCAGCGATGCGCGACAGGTCTTCGATCTGACCGGCGCGGGGGTGGAGCCGACGCTTGCCAGCCTGATGCCGGTCGATTTCGACCGCCTGGCCCGGGCCGAGATACGCCGGTCGCGGCTGGCGCAGGTTCCCGCTGCGATCTGGCGCCATGCGGACGGCTATCGGTTGGTCTGCTTCCGTTCGGTGGCCCGCTATGCCGAAGACCTGTTGCGGAACGCCGCCGCGACCTGACCCGCCAAACGGGGCCTTGACGGGGGCACGTTCCGGGCGACATGTCCCGGGGACACCAACGTCAAGGAGAACACCATGGCCTTCGAGCTTCCCGATCTTCCCTACGCCCACGACGCGCTCGCCTCCAAGGGCATGTCGAAGGAGACGCTGGAGTACCACCACGACCTGCACCACAAGGCTTATGTCGACAACGGCAACAAGCTGATCGCCGGGACCGAGTGGGAGAGCAAGTCGCTGGAGGAGATTATCAAAGGCACCTACGACAAAGGTGCCGTGGCCCAGTCGGGCATCTTCAACAACATCAGTCAGCTTTGGAACCACAACCAGTTCTGGGAAATGATGAGCCCGGACGACAGCAAGATGCCGTCGGAGCTGGAAAGCGCGCTGACCGACAGCTTCGGCTCCGTCGACAAGTTCCACGAGGAGTTTGCCGCCGCCGGTGCGGGGCAGTTCGGCTCCGGCTGGGCCTGGCTGGTCAAGGACACGGACGGCGGCCTGAAGGTGACGAAGACCGAGAACGGGGTGAACCCGCTCTGCTTCGGGCAGACCGCGCTTCTGGGTTGCGACGTGTGGGAGCATTCCTACTACATCGATTATCGCAACAAGCGTCCGGCCTATCTGGACAATTTCCTGAAGAAGCTCGTGAATTGGGAGAACGTCGCATCGCGCATGTAGGCGCGACATCGGTTCGACCGGGGAAGAAGGGGCCGGATGGCCCCTTTTTTCATGGCCGGAACCGCCCCCCGGGGCGGGACGTTGAGACCTCGGAACCTGCCAAGGAGGATCGACACATGGCCGAGCGACATCGTTCGAACGACGGCACACGCGAAACCGACAAGTTCATAAAGGACATGCCCGAAACGCCGGATCAGCAGGGCAGAGCAGGCGGCAACCTGGCGCGCGACGTCGGAACCGAGGCGGCCTTGGACCGCGCCACGGAACAGGGGGTCAAGGGGGTCACCCGCGTTCGCAAGTCCGACGAGATCGACCACGGCACCGCATCCGAGGAGGACAGCTGATGCCGAGCCTGAAGAACGGAACGATGGTGGTCGTGACCGACAGCGAGAAGGCCTTGTTCCTGGTGAACCGGACCGATGCCGAGGATCCGAACCTCGAAATCGTCCGCAAGGATGAGGAGGAAAATCCACGCGACCGCGAGCAGACCGCGAACCGTCGCGGGCGCGTTCAGGAAAGCGCGGGTTCCGGTGTCTCGGCCTATGACGAGACGGATTTCCACGAGCTGCAGAAGGAGCGGTTTGCGGCGGACCTGGCCGACAAGCTCTACAAGATGGCCCATTCCGGGCGCTTCTCTTCCCTCGTCATCGTGGCCTCGCCCCAGGTGCTGGGCGTCCTGCGCGACGAGATGCACAAGGAGGTCAGCGACAAGGTGATCGCCGAGATCCCCAAGACGCTGACCAACCACCCGGTCAACAAGATCGAGAAACTGGTGAAGGACGAGTTGGCGGATATGGACGACGCCGCCTGATCGGCTTTTCCAGAGGCGCGATCAGTCCAACAGCTTCAGGGCGGCCTCCGTATCGGGGGCCGATCTTACGTAGTCCAGAAGCGTCCGTTCGGCGAACCCGCCGGTGACCGTCGCCTCCAGCAGCGCGATCAGGGGCGTCCAGTAGTCGGCGACGTTCGCGATCACGATCGGCTTGCCATGCAGGCCGAGCTGCCGCCACGTCAGCACCTCGAAGAACTCGTCCAGCGTGCCGGCGCCCCCGGGCAGGACGATCACCGCATCGGCGTTCATGAACATCACCTTCTTGCGCTCGTGCATCGTTTCGGTGACGACGAAACGGGTCAGGTCCTGCTTTCCGACCTCGGCTTGCAAGAGATGCGTGGGGATCACGCCGAAGGTCTCGGCCCCTGCGGCCTGAACGGTGCGGGCGACGCGTCCCATCAGCCCGACATCCCCGGCGCCATAGACCAGACGCCAGCCCCGGTCGGCGATGCCCCGGCCCAGGGCCTCGGCCGCGTCGGCGAAGGCGGGGTCGCTGCCATCGCGGCTCCCGCAATAGACACAGATCGATTTCGTCATTCCGGGCCCCGTTTGGCATATTTTGACCCCGCCTTACGCCGTTGCTAGGGTTTGGGCAAAGCCCGGGTCACGGGCACTGGGGATGACGGATGGACAACAGCAATGCCGCCGCGAAGGGCTCGGGCATCGTCGCGGTGCTGGCAGCACTTGGTCTGGCCGCATGGCTGCTGATGCCGCGCCCGCTGGAGGGGCCGACCCCGGCGGCCGTGGTCGCCTCCGATCCGGGCGGCAAGGCGACGGTCGAGAAATCGGATGACGCCACCCCGTCCACCGGGGATGCGGCGGGGCAGGCGGTCGCCCCCGACGGAGCCGTCGATACAAACCCGACGGCCCCGAATCCCGCCGGGGATGCGACATCCGCACCTGTCGCAGCCGACACCGTGCCCCCGGCGTCCGCGACCGCATCACAGCCGGCTCCGACGCCCGACTTGCCCGAGGCGATGCGCCATCCGACCCTGGATGTCGTGCGCGTCGATGCCGCCGGGGCCGCCGTCGTGGCCGGGCAGGGGCAGGCCGGCGCGGACGTGATCCTGCGGCTGGACGGGCAGGAGGTGGCGTCCGCCACTGCAGACCGGGAGGGGAATTTCGTCTCGCTCTTCACGCTCGACGCCACGGACACGCCGCGCCTGCTGACGGTCGAGACGCGCGACGCCGCTGGCCGGACGGCGTTGTCCGAGGACAGCATCATCGTGGCGCCGTTCTTCCCGACCGCCCCGCCCGGACCGAACGCCCCGACCATCCGCACCGACGCCATCGACCCGGCCAAGGACGTCGTCACGACGGGGGCGCCGGAGACCCGAACCGCCGCGCTGACGCCATCGCCCCCTGCGCCGTCGCCGGTCGCAACGGCCGGTGCCACCGTCGAACCGTCGCCGTCGATTGCCGCGCCAGCATCGTCGGCTGCCCTGTCCCCGACATCGGAACCCGATCCCGACACGACCGTCGCGACCGCGGCAACCTCCGGCGCGCCGCGAACCGCGACGAACGCGGTGGAAGCCGAACCGTCGGCGACGGATGCGCCATCCGACACCGAAGTTGCGGATGACGTGCCACCCCCCGCACCGGATACCGGCATCGACGCCCCGTCGCCCGGTTCGGCCATACCGCGCCCGTCCGGTGATATCGCCGTCGCCACGAACGGGCGCGCCACCGCCGGGCCCCGCGCAGCACCGCGGCTGTTCCGCACCGGGCCCGGCGGCGTATCCGCCGTTCCGGCCGCCGAGCCCGGACCGCCCGAAGTGACCGAGACGCTGGGCATCGACGCGATCACCTACGACGCGGCCGGCGAGGTGCGCCTGGCCGGACGTGGCGCGCGCGACAGCCGATTGCAGATATATCTGGACAACAGGCCGGTCCAGCTGGCCCGCGTCGATGACGGCGGGGCCTGGACCTCCTCGCTCCCCGATGTCGATACCGGCACCTACACGCTGCGGATCGATGCCCTGGCCCCCGATGGCAGCGTCGAGACCCGGATCGAGACGCCGTTCCGACGAACCGCACCCGAGATCGCGGCGGCCGCGCGCCGCGACGGCGTGGCGGCCATCACCGTGCAACCCGGCTTCACGCTCTGGGCGATATCCGAGGGGTATTTCGGCGACGGCATCCGCTACGTCCAAATATTCGAGGCCAACCGCGATCTGATCCGCGACCCGGACCTGATTTTCCCCGGTCAGGTCTTTACCCTGCCCGAACAGGCGGACTGACGGTTTCCCTCGCCCGGCGCTGCCCCTACTGTGCCGGCCGAACCGGGGACCCGCATGCGCCGAACCACCATCACCACGACCGAAGCCCCCGCCGGGGGCATGGGCATCATCCGCCGCGTCCTACCCTATCTCTGGCCGCCGGGCGAAACCGGCGTGAAGGTGCGCGTGGTCTTCGCCATCGCGATGCTGGTCGTGGCGAAGCTGATCGCGGTAACCACGCCGTTCTTCTACAAGGCCGCCGTCGATGCATTGGCGCCCGAGACGGTCACGCCGGCCTGGGCGCTCGGGCTGGGCGCCGTCGGCCTGACGGTCATCTACGGAACCGCGCGTGCCTTCAACACCGGGTTCCAGCAGCTGCGCGACGTGATCTTCGCGCCCGTCGGCCAACGCGCCCTTCGACGATTGGCCGCCGAGACGTTCACGCATATGCACCGCCTTTCGATGCGCTATCACATCAGCCGCAAGACGGGCGGGCTGAGCCGGATCATCGAACGCGGCGTGAAGGGCGTTGATTTCCTGCTGCGCTTCCTGCTCTTCTCCATCGGCCCGCTGGTTCTGGAACTGGCTCTGATCGCGATCATCCTCTTTTTCGTGTTCGATATCTGGTACCTTGTCGTGGTCCTCGTGACGATCGCCGCCTATGTCGCGTTCACGTTCAAGGTGACCGAATGGCGGGTCCGCATCCGCAAGGTGATGAACGACCAGGACACGGACGCGAACCAGAAGGCCATCGACAGCTTGCTGAATTTCGAGACGGTCAAGTATTTCGGGGCCGAGGCACGCGAGGCGGCGCGCTATGACGGCGCGATGCAACAATACGAGCGGGCCGCCCTGCAAACGTCCTATTCGCTCGCCTTCCTGAATTTCGGTCAGTCGGCCCTGATTACCGCGGGATTGGTGATCGTGATGGTGATGGCAGCCATGGGCGTTCAGGCCGGCACCCTGACCGTGGGCGATTTCGTGATGGTGAACGCATACATGATCCAGATCACGATGCCGCTGAACTTCCTCGGCACCGTTTACCGCGAAATCCGTCAGGCCCTGGTCGACATGGGCGAGATGTTCGGCCTTCTGGAACAGCCCGCCGAGGTGCGCGATGCCGACGACGCCACGCAGCTTTCGGTGCCGCAGGGCCGGGTGGAGTTCCGGGACATCCGGTTCGGCTATGACAGCGCGCGACCGATCCTGCGCGGGGTCAGCCTGATCGTCGGGGCGGGGGAGACGGTCGCTGTGGTCGGTCCGTCGGGATCGGGGAAATCGACGATCGGGCGCCTGCTGTTCCGGTTTTATGACGTCGATGGTGGCGCGATCCTGATCGACGGGCAGGACATCCGAAGCGTGACACAGGCCAGCCTGCACGCGCGGATCGGCGTCGTGCCGCAGGACACCGTCCTTTTCAACGACACGATCCGCTACAACATCGCGTATGGGCGACCCGATGCCAGCTTCGAGGAGATCCGCGAAGCCGCCCGCGCGGCCCGGATCGGCACATTCATCGACGGCCTGCCCGACGGGTTCGAGACCACGGTCGGCGAGCGCGGGCTGAAGCTCTCGGGCGGCGAGAAACAGCGTGTAGGCATCGCGCGCACGCTGCTGAAGGACCCGCCGATCCTGCTGTTGGACGAGGCCACGTCGGCGCTGGACACCGAAACCGAACGCTCCATCCAGTCGGAGCTGCAGGCCATGGCGCATGGACGTTCCGTCATCACGATCGCGCATCGTCTGTCGACGGTGGTGGAGGCGGACCGCATCGTCGTGCTCGAAGCCGGCGAGATCGTCGAGCAGGGCACGCATGATGAATTGCTGGCGCGGGGCGGGCGCTATGCCAGCATGTGGTATCGCCAGCAATCCGACGAGGACGCGGCCTAGCCGCCCCGCGGCACGTGCGGGTCAGTCGTCGGGCCCGTCGAAGAGGTCGACATCCGATGTCTTCCGGAGGATATCGGCCCCCTCCAGCCGAAGTCGGAGGGACGTCTGCCGCACGGCGGCCAACACGCGATCGGGGACGGTCCGCCGACAGCGCGGGTTCCGCACCTCGACGGCGACTGTTTCGAACACGCGTCCCAGGTCGGTCAATGTCTGAGTCAGCGTATCCAGCACCTGTAGATCGCCGATGACCCGGTCGGTCAGCTGGTCATCGCCCAACTCCTCCGACAGGCTGTCCTGCAATGACAGCAGGATTTCCGCCGCACGGCGACATTCCTGCGAAACCCGTTCCGCGAAGATGTCGGACTCCGTCTTCATCCCAACGGCCCGATCGCGGCCTCGATGCAATCGCGCAACTGAGCAGGCGTGTAGGGCTTGGACAAAACCGCACGCATGCCAAGCGCCTCCGCCGCCTGCAATGTCGCCGTGTCCACCCGCGCGGTGATCAGCGCGAAAGGCGTGGCCCGCGTCCGTGCATCGGTGCGAAGCCCCTGCAGCAGTTCCAGTCCGTCCAGGCCGGGCATGTGAAGATCCGACAGGACAAGATCCGGCTTTTCGGACAGCGCCAGTTCGAGTGCCTGCAGGCCGTCGGTCGCCTGGACCACTTCCGGCAGTCCCAGTGTATCCAGCGCCTGCAGCAAGAGGCCCCGGCTGGTCGACATGTCGTCGGCAATCAGAATGCGCAGCGCGTCCCTCATCGGCATCTGGCCGTCCCTTCGGGGGCCGGACGCGCCGACGGGCACGCGCGGAACGCCGTCCGCCCGACCCGTTCGAGACCGGACAAATCGGGGGTCAGGCGTTCGGAATGCCCGATCGCAAGCAGTCCGCCCGGCGCCAGACGCTCCCGAAGCAGCCGCTGCGCATTCCGTTGATCGGCCGCCGAGAAATAGATCATGACGTTCCGGCAAAAGATCGCGTCGAAGCGTCCGGGCACGGGAAGCGGGCGCAGCACGTTATGCGCCATGTAGGTGATCCCGGCCTGAAGCGCCTCTACATGGGCGCACGGATCGAGCAGATCGGATTGGCGGGGCGAGCCCACCGGACCTGCCAGAAGCTCCTGACCCAAGGCATGCGTTTCCTGCACCGTTTGCGCCCGATTGAGTACGGCCCGATCGACATCGGTCGCCAGAATCCGCACTCGCTCGGCCCAGCTCCGGCCAAGCACCGCATGGCATGTCGCAGCGATCGAAAGCGGCTCCTCCCCGCTCGCGCATCCGGCGGACCAGGCGAGGAAGGAGCGATGTCGGGGGGCCACCCGCTCCCACCGTCGCAGATGCGTGGCCAGCAGTTCGAAATGGTGGGCCTCGCGATAGGTTCCGGTCACGTTCGTCGTGAGCGCCGAGACCAGTTCGCGAACCTCCCGCCGCGCGCCCCCCTCGGCCGATCCGAGATATCGCAGATAGTCCCCGAAGCCCTCCATTCCCAGCCGCCGGAGGCGACGCTGCAGCCGCGCGGCAACGAACGACGACTTGTTTTGCGGCATGTGCAACCCGGCCTCGTCATGCGCAATCCGGGCCAACCGTGCGAACTCTTCCGGTTCAATCGCGATCAAGGGATCGCCTCCGCATCGGGGGCGTGCAATGCCGGTAGAACACGCTCGAGCGCGAGGATCTGGAGGATCCCGGTTTCGCTGAGAAACATCCGGTCGGGCGCGACGCCGTCCCGAGCCGCCCCGACTTGTGGCATGTCCTGCAGCTGGTCGGGCGCGGGACGCACGATGTCGGTCACAGCCTCGACCAGCAAACCGTGCAGCCGCCGGGCCTGCTGCACGACGATGATGACGTTTCGTGCGTCGTCGGGCATGGCCGGATGACCGAGCCGGAGCGCCAGGTCCGTGACCGGCAGAACGGTGCCGCGCAGGTTCACCATGCCGAGCATGAACTTCGGCGTATGGGGCAGGGGGGTCGGCCGGCTCCAACCCCGGATTTCGCGAACCGAGGCGATGTCGAGCGCATAGCACTGGCCGCCGCATCGGAAGGTCAGCAGTTCGGTCCGCGCGGGCCCCGATGGCGGAGTCGCGTCCCCCGGCGGCGCCGCGTTCCATTCGTGCTCTTCCGCAGTCATGCCGCACCTGCCAGTTGAAGGTCGAGGCCCGCCGCCGCCGCGATCGCGGGCGTATCGACGATCAGCGCGATCTGTCCGTCGCCCAGGATGGTGGCGGCCGAAACGCATGGCACGCGTCCGAGGTTGTCGTCCAGGCCCTTGACTACGACCTGCCGCTGCGCCTCGATCGCGTCGACGCGAAGCGCGAACGGATCGCCCCCCTCGACGCGGATGAAAAGAACCGCGCTGTCCTCGCCCGCTTCCCACCTTTCGTGCGGCACGGCGAACCCCATGCTCCGGCCCAGGTCCAGCAGGGGGACGTACCGATCATGCAGACGCACGGCCCATCCGCCCGTTCCGAGCCGCTCGATCGCGGCGAGGTCGGCCGTCTGCGCCTCGAGGATCGTGGAGAGGGGGAGGACCATTCGCTCCCGGCCGCTGCGAACGACCATGCCGTCGAGAATGGCGAGCGTGAGCGGCAGGCTGGTGGTGATCCTGCATCCGGCCCCCTCCGCGGACTCGATCGCGATCGACCCGCTCAGGTCCCTGATGGCGCGGTTTACGACGTCCATGCCGACCCCACGTCCCGATACGGCAGAGACGCCGGATGCGGTCGAGAAGCCCGGGCTGAAGATCAACTGGTCGATCTCGGCCGGGTCGGGCGCCGCGCCGGGCGGCAGAAGGCCGCGCGCGATCGCACGGTCGCAGATCCGCGGGCGGTCCAGGCCGGCCCCGTCGTCGGACACCTCGATCAGGATGCGGTCCGATCGCTGCAGGGCCCGCAGGGTTACGGTTCCGGTCGGATCCTTCCCCGCCGCTGTCCGCCGCTGCGGATCTTCGAGCCCGTGGTCGATCGCATTGCGTATCATGTGGGTGAGCGGATCGGCGAGCCGCTCGATCACCGTCTTGTCGATCTCGGTCGCGACCCCTTCGGTCACGAGGCGGACCGTCTTGCCCGTCTGGGCCGCCGTCTCGCGGACGATCCGTTCCATGCGTTGAAAAAGCGACCGGACGGGCTGCGCACGGATCGCCATCACGCTTTCCTGCAAGTCGCGCGTCAACTGCTGCAGGTCATTCATCCGGTCCGTCCCCGTCGGGTTCCCGCCGGATCCGCCGGGCGTCATGTCTTGCGCCAGCATGGATTGCGCGATGACCAGCTCGCCGACCAGATCGACCAGGCGGTCGACGCGCGCGAGATCGACGCGGATCGTCGTCGGAACCAGCGAAGGAATGTCTGGAACCGCGTTCCGGGGGCCCATATCCGGTATCTGCGATGCGCGACCCGGCGCAAGCGCCTCGGTTCCGGGCGCGATCCGGAGGTCGCACAGGTCATGGACGAATTCGAACGCCGCCTCGATCTCCGTTTCCGTCAGATCCGGTGCGCTCGGCCAGAGCCGGAGCGTCCAGCGAAGATATGCAAGTGTCGGGTCCACATTTTCGAGCGGCGGGAGGTTCGCCGCGTCGGCCCGCACCTCGATGCGCCCCAGGATCGCGAGGCTGCGGAACAGGAACGACGGCTCGTTCCCGCTGCTCAGGAGTTCCGGGCGCGGCTCGAACGAGATGGTCCAGACTTTCGGGAACCCGTTCGGCACGGATGGCAATGGGTCCGGGTCGCCACGCGGGTCGGTCGGAACGACCTCGTTCGATCCGCACAGCGCACGCAGCCCGGTCGGATCGGGCGCCGTGGCCTTGGCGCCCGTCTGGCTGGCCGCCACCAGATCCCGCAGACCGTCGCAGGCGCGAAGAAGGATCGGGACACCGTGCGGCAGATCGCCCCTCTGCCCGATGCGATAGGCATCGAGCGCCGTTTCGAATTCGTGGGCGAAAGCGGCCAGGTCGGAAAAGGCGAAAGCCGCGGCCCCGCCCTTGATTGAATGGACCGAACGGAAGACCGCATCGATCGTCTCGGCAGTCCGCGGCCCGGTCTGCAGCGCGAGAAGGCCCGTCTCGAGACTCTCCAGAAGCTCGGCGCACTCCTCGAAAAAGGTGGCGCGAATGGCGTCCATCGGGTCGGCCATCAGGTCAGCCCGGTCACCGTGCGCAACGCGCCGACCAGCCGTGCCGGGTCGAACGGTTTCACGATCCAGCCGGTGGCACCCGCCGCACGGGCCTGCTGCTTGAGGTCCTTCGCGCTTTCGGTCGTCAGCATCAGGATCGGAACGTCGGCGCAGTCGGGCCGATCGCGCACCTTTCGCACGAAACCGAACCCGTCGAGCCGCGGCATGTTGACGTCCGTCAGGATCGCATCGGGACGGTCCTCCATCCCGGCCAGCAGTTCGAGGCCATGAAGACCGTCCTCGGCCAGTACCGCCTCGATCGCCTCCCGCTCCAGCGTCACGCGGACCAGTTCGCGGATGGTCCGGCTGTCATCGATGGCCAGGACCTTCATGCCGGGCCGTCCACGATACCGACCGCACCCGTCTCGACGCCCAGCATGCGCAAACCGGAGAGGAAATCGGGCGAGGCCCCTTCTACCTGCAGAACGCGTCCGTGACCGGCTAGATGCGCCCGCGCCGCGAGGAGAACCTGGACCGCCGAAGTGGAGAGGTGGGATACCACGCTCGCATCCAGGCGCAGATCGCCCGCCGCGGACAGGGCCGCATCGCGGAGCGCACCGGCCGCGGATTGGTCCAGGCGCGGGGGCAGGCAGACGCGACCGTCCCGTTCCTTCAATTGTGTCATGTCCGACCCCGCATCCCTTGCCTCGCCTCTCGTTCTACGAGGCAAGGGATAGGTCCCGGACCGCTAAGAATTCGTTACCGGGCTGCCTGCCCGTCGCAGAGATGTGCCGCGCAACCCGTGAGCGCCGCGAAATCGTCGGTGACCAGATGAACCGGAAAGTTCGACATGAACCCGGCGAAACGTCCCTTGTCGCGGAACGCGTCGGCGAACCCCATCGTCGAGAGATACGGCTGCATCGCGCGCGCGACGCCGCCCACCAGGAACACGCCGCCCAGGGGCAGGTGGATCAACGCCAGGTTGCCCGCCACGGTGCCGAGGATGCGAATGAAGTGCCGAACGCTGGCTTCGGCACGCGGATCGGTGTCGATGTGTGCCATGATATCCGCGGCCAGGTACTCGGCGTCCGAGCCGTCTTCGCTCGACAGCCAGCGATAGACCTGTTCCAGGCCCCGCCCGGACAGGACATCCTCGACCGCCGGAAAGCCATGAGCGGTCGAGACGAAGTTGCACAGCCGCAGCTCCGCCTCGGTCCGGATGGGCAGGTTCGCGTGCCCCGCCTCGCAGGGCGGAACGAAGCGCCCGATGGGGGTGTCGTGCACCGGGGCCGCGTTGAACCCCGTGCCCACGCCGATCACCAGACGCGACGCGCCGGGCATTCCGGCCACGTCGATCACCGGGCGACACAGGTCGGCCGGCAGATGTCCCAGGGCATGGCCCTGCGCCTGAAGGTCGTTCAGGATCGCGCCGCGCGACGCGCCCGTCGCCTGCAGCAGGCGCGCCGTGTCGATCGACCAGTCGAGATTCGTCAACTCGGCCCGGCCATCGGCCACCGGGCCGGCCACGGCCACGCAGGCGCCGTCGGGGTCGGGGCCCGGATGATCTTCGCGATAGCGGCGCAGCACCGGGGCCAGGTTCGCGAACTCGCGGTTCGCGTAGCGCCGGATCGTATCGGGGCGCACGCGCGCACCCTCGGCCAGTGCGACACGGGTGTTGGTCCCGCCGACATCGGCCACGAGAAGAAGCGGATCAGACATTGTTCGCGCCTATCAATCGGCCAAGGCGCGGGCAAGCGCACGATAGCTGGCCTTGGGGGTGCGGGTCTGGGTCTCAAAATCGACATGCACCAGGCCGAACCGCTTGTCGTAGCCCAGCGCCCATTCGAAATTGTCCAGGAGCGACCAGAAGGTATAGCCGCGCAGGGGGACGCCGTCTGCGATCGCATCGCGCGCCTGTCGCAGGTGCGCGTCCAGATAGTCGATACGCGGCTGGTCGGGTCGATCGTCGTAATGCGGGCTGGCCATCCCGTTCTCTGTCACGAAGAGCGGGGTATCGCCGGTGAAATCGCGTGCGGTGCGGCGCAGCAGCCGGCCCAGCCCTTCGGGTGCGATCTCCCATCCCATGTCGGTCAGGGGCGGGGGGCCGGGGACGTCGATCACATGCGGCCAGACCGGGCCGTCCTGGCGCAGTCGGCGACAGGTGTAGTAGTTGATTCCGAACCAGTCGACGGGTTGCGAGATCACCTCCATGTCGCGGGCCCAGCCTTCGGGCAAATGCGGCTCCAGCCCGGCCAGGATGTCGTCGGGATAGACGCCCTGCAGGAAAGCGCCCGGAAACCAGCGATTGTAGATCCCGTCGTAGAGTTGCGCGGCGGTTTCGCTGTCGGCGCTGTCATCGGCGGGCAGGGCGTATTCCATGTTGCAGACGGCACCCAGGTTGGCGACGCCCTCGGCGCGCAGGGCGGACAGGCAAAGGCCGTGAGCCAGGCCGACGTAATGCATCGCGCGTGCGGCGGCACCCAGGTCGGTCGTGCCGGGCGCATGGTCGCCGTGATAGTGGCTCAGCCAGGCGACGCACCACGGCTCGTTGATCGGCGCGGTGGAATAGAGCCGGTCGCCCAGCCGCCGCGCGACGACGGTGGCCAAATCGGCCAGGCGTTCGGGTATCTCGCGAACCGTCCATCCGCCGCGCAGGGACAGGGCTTCGGGTAGTTCCCAGTGATAAAGTGTCGCCATCGGGCGCAGACCGCGTTCCAGCATCCCGTCGACCAGCCGGTCGTAGAAGTCGAGACCGTCCGGATTGACGGTCACGCCGTCCGGCATGATCCGTGCCCAGGAGGTCGAGAAGCGGTAAGCGTCGAGGCCCGCATCGCGGATCAGGTCCAGATCCTCGGGCCAGCGGTGATAGTGGTCGCAGGCCACGGCGCCGTTCTCGCCGCGCGCGACTTTGCCCGGTATCTCGGCGAAGCGGTCCCAATGCGTTCGCCCCGCGCCGCCGAAGGCGTGCCCCTCGATCTGATAGGCGGACGTGGCCGCCGCAAAGACGAAGCCCTCGGGAAAATCGCTCCGCTTCCAGGAAAACTCCGTCATCGCGGCACCGGTCCGGTCGAGGCGCCGAGGACGAGATCGCATTCCCAGACCTCCTGCTTCAGGCCGGCATTCGGCATCGCGATGTGTTCCATCAGCATCTCCGCGCAACGCCGCCCGGCCGCGCGGACCGAGGAGCGGGTGGCGGTGAAGACGGGAATGTCGGCGCCGTTCGCCAGATAGCTGAGCATGTCGTCATGGATCACCACCGACACGTCGCGCCCCATCGACAGGTCCAGGTCGTGAATGGCCCGGCGCACGCCGATCCCCATGATATGCGACGACGCGAGGAATGCCGTGGGAGGATCGGGCAGGGCCAGCATGCGGCGGGCGGCCGCGTGGCTTGCGTGTTCGGTCATCTCGAAACCCGCGATCAGGTCGGGGTCCGCCGGCACGTCGCGCGCACCCAGTGCGGCAAGGTAGCCCGCCCGGCGACGGCGCGCGAAGTCCATCTGGTCCAACCCGTTCAACAGGGCGATCCGTCGATGCCCGAGGTCGAGCAGCAGATCGGTCGCGCGCTGGAAGGCCCGTCGGTTGTCGATATCCACGAAGCTGTAATCCAGCGGACGGTCCGGCACGCGGCCATGGACGACGAAGGGCAGGTTGCTCTTGCGCAGGAGGGCCACGCGCGGGTCCCCTTCGCGTGGGCCGTGCACGATCAGGCCATCGACGCTGCCCATGTCGGCCAATTGAGCGTAGGCGCGCGCCTCCTCGCGCTCGGACACGACCGACAGGACCATGTCGTAGCCCGCCCGCGCATAGACGTCGCCGGCCCCGGCGATGAAATCGGCGAAGACCGGATTGACCATCTCGTGGTTCAAGACGGTCGGAATCACGTGGCCGATGGCCATGGCCCGCCCGGTGGCGAGCGAGGCGGCGCGGCGGTTCGGGCTGTATCCATGTTTGGCGGCCGCCTCCAGGACCCGGCGACGCGTGTCCTCCTTGACTTCGGGATAGCCGCCTAGTGCACGGCTGACCGTGGTCGGGGACAGGCCCAGAAGCTCCGAGAATTCCTTGAGGTTCATGCCCGTCCTTTGCCAAACCGATTTCAAGAACGCGTCCCGCTCACGGGCCTCCCTCTCTGGGTGCCCCGAAATCGTCCGGGCAGGCAACTGGAATTTCCGGTTGCGCGGTTGGAAGAAACGGGCCCAAGCGCGTTGACAAGGGGGCGGGGATGGCCCCATGCTGTCTGTGTCAAAGCGGTTTGGAAAATTGCCGCAATGCAGCAAGAGCGCGGGCATGCCCGCTAGGGAGGAATTATGAAGAGATTGATGACCGGCACCGCCATCGCGGTGCTGACCGCGGGCGCCGCCGCGGCGCAGGACCTGGAGTTTCCGGTCGGCGAAGGTCCCTTCACCTGGGACAGCTACCAGAGCTTCGCCGATGCGACCGACCTGTCGGGCCAGACACTGACGATCAGTGGTCCTTGGACCGGGAACGAGAAGGAGAAGGTCGACAAGATCATGGCCTATTTCGAGGAGGCCACCGGCGCGGACGTGAATTATTCCGGCTCGGACAACTTCGAGCAGGACATCATCATCGCCGCGCGCGCGGGCTCGGCCCCGAACCTGGCGGTCTTTCCGCAGCCGGGCCTCGCCGCCGACATGGCGAGCCAGGGCCTGCTGACCCCGCTGCCCGACGGGACGGGCGAATGGGTGGCCGACAACTTCGCGGCCGGCCAGTCCTGGGTGGACCTGGGCACTTACGAAGGCCCGGACGGGGAGGAGGATCTCTACGGTCTGTTCTACCGCGTCGACGTCAAGTCGCTGGTCTGGTACTCGCCCGCCGCCTTCGACGAATCCGGCTACGACATCCCTGAAACGATGGAAGAGCTGAAGGAGCTGACGGACCAGATCGTCGCCGATGGTGGCACGCCCTGGTGCATCGGTCTGGGCTCGGGCGCCGCGACGGGCTGGCCGGCGACCGACTGGGTCGAGGACATGATGCTGCGCACGCAGCCGCCCGAGGTCTATGACGCCTGGGTCGAGAACGAGATGCCCTTCGACGCGCCCGAAGTCGTCGGCGCGATCGAGGAGTTCGGCTATTTCGCCAAGAACGACGAATATGTCAGCGGCGGCGCGCAATCGGTGGCCAATACCGACTTCCGCGACAGCCCGACCGGCCTCTTCGCGATCCCGCCCGACTGCTACATGCACCGTCAGGCGTCGTTCATCCCGGCCTTCTTTCCCGAAGGATCCGTCGTGGGCGAGGACGTCGATTTCTTCTACTTCCCGGCCTATGCCGAGAGGGATCTGGGTTCGCCCGTTCTGGGGGCCGGCACGCTTTTCGCGATCACCGACCCGTCGGATGCCGCGAACGCGATGATCGAGTTCCTCAAGCTGCCCGCCGCGCATGAGTTGTGGATGGCGCAGGGCGGGTTCCTGACCCCGCATTCCGGCGTCAACACCGAAGCCTATGCCGACGACAGCCTGCGCGCGCAGGGTGACATCCTGCTGGGTGCGACGACGTTCCGGTTCGACGCGTCCGACCTCATGCCGGGCGAGATCGGCGCGGGTGCGTTCTGGACCGGCATGGTCGACTACGTCACCGGGGCCGAGGCCGATGCCGTCGCCGCCGGCATCCAGGAGCGCTGGAACGCCCTGAACTGAGACGACCGGCCCGGCCCCGACACGGGGGCCGGGCCGAACCCGGACCGCGGCGGGAGGAGCCAAGGCCGGAACACATGAGGGAGGGGCAGAACCATGTCACCGTTGTTACAGGGCGTTCTGACCGTCATAATCGGCGTCGGCGGCTGCATCGGCTATTTCTGGACCTCGAACTTCGTGCTCGACAGGTTCATCTTTCCCGCCAAGGGGCCAGAGGCGGGGCGCAACATCAACCGCGCCAATGCCGTCCGGCCCTGGCTGTTCCTGCTGCCGGCGCTGGCCGCACTGGGGCTCTATCTCGTCTATCCCGTCTTCGGCAGCTTCTGGCGGTCGATGTTCAACCGGTCCGGGACCGAGTTCGTCGGCCTGGGCAACTATCTCGGCCTGTTCGAGGATGGCGAATTCCGCACCGCGCTGCTCAACAACTTCCTCTGGGTCCTGTTCGTGCCGGCCGCCGCGACGTTTCTCGGGCTTCTGGTGGCGCAGCTCACCGACCGCCTGAAATGGGGCAACATCGCCAAGTCCCTGATCTTCATGCCGATGGCCATCAGCTTCGTGGGTGCCTCGCTCATCTGGAAGTTCGTCTATGCCGTCGACCCCGAGATCGGGATTATCAACGCCATCCGCGACACGATCGGCCTGTCGCCGCTCGATCCGCTGCAGGTCGGGTTCTGGAACAACTTCTTCCTGATGGTTATACTGGTCTGGATCCAGACCGGCTTCGCCATGGTGATCCTGTCGGCCGCCCTGCGCGGCATCCCCGAGGAGACGATCGAGGCCGCGATCATCGACGGCGCCAACCCGGTCCAGATCTTCTTCAAGATCAAGATCCCGCAGATCATGGGAACGATCGTCGTCGTCTGGACGACCATCACCATCCTCGTGCTGAAGGTCTTCGACATCGTCTATACGATGACGGGCGGCAATTTCGGAACGCAGATCCTGCCCAGCTACATGATGGAATATCTGTTCCGCGATGACGGACGCGCCACGGCGGTGGCCTTCGTCATCATGATCATCGTCCTTCCGGTGATGATCTGGAACATCGCCCAGGCCCGCAAGGAGGTGCGCTGACATGGCTACCGACGACGACGGCATCGCAGGCGCCAAGTCCTCGCTCTCGCTGGTCACGAACCTGACCGTGGTCTTTCTGGTGGTCCTCTGGCTGATCCCGACGATCGGGCTCCTGGTATCCAGCTTCCGCGACCGGGACGCGATCGGTCAGTCGGGCTGGTGGAAATCGCCGTTCCCGACCGAACAGAACTTCGCCATCCCCGCCGAAGGGGAGTTCGAGCCCCAGGCCGACGGCACATGGGTGCTGACCGGCAACGTCTTCGGCGAAGACGGCGCCGGCACGGTGACGGCCTTCGGCGGTCGACGCGCCGCGCCTGCCGAGTTCGAGCCGGGCGTGACCGGCAATCTGGTCCGCGGCCGGACCCTGATGGTGGAGCCGGACGGCGACTTCACCATCACCTACCCCGAGGAGCCATCGCGAAACCCCACGATCTACATCGCGACCGAGGTTCCGCCCCAGTTCTCGACCGACAACTACGAGACGATCCTGTTCTCGGCCGGCATGGACGTGGCCTTCATCAACACGCTCACGGTGACGATCCCGGCCACGATCATCCCGATCCTCATCGCCGCCTTCGCGGCCTATGCGCTGGCCTGGATGGACTTCCCGTTCCGAGGCACGATCATCGCGATCATCGTGGGGTTGCTGGTGGTGCCCCTGCAACTGGCGCTCGTCCCGATGCTCAAGTTCCACAACCAGATCGGCATCGGGCAGAGCTTCTACGGGATATGGTTCGCGCATACGGGCTTCGGGCTTCCACTCGCGATATACCTGTTGCGCAACTACATGGTCGGCCTTCCGCGCGACATCATCGAAAGCGCCAAGGTCGACGGCGCGACCGATTTCCAGGTGTTCACCCGCATCGTGCTTCCACTGTCGTTCCCCGCGCTGGCCAGCTTCGCGATCTTCCAGTTCCTGTGGACGTGGAACGATCTGCTGGTGGCCAAGGTGTTCCTGCCGTCGAGCAGCGAGTCCTGGGTGATGACGGTCAAGATCGCCGATGACCTGTTGGGGTCGCGCGGGGGTGACTGGGGCATCCTCGCCGCTGCGGCCTTCGTGTCGATCGCAATTCCGCTTCTGGTCTTCTTCACCATGCAACGCTACCTCGTCCGCGGCCTTCTGGCCGGGTCCGTAAAATAGGAAGCCGCATGACCGCGATCGCCCAAGCGCCCGTTCCCGCCCCCGACCTGAATTGGTGGCGGGGCGGGGTCATCTATCAGATCTATCCCAGGTCCTATCAGGACACGTCAGGCGACGGCATCGGCGACCTGGCCGGGATCACCGAACGCCTGCCCTACGTGGCCAGCCTCGGCGTCGACGCGATCTGGATCAGCCCGTTCTTCACCTCGCCGATGAAGGATTTCGGCTACGACGTCAGCGACTATCGCGACGTCGATCCGATGTTCGGGACGCTGGGCGATTTCGACATGTTGATCGCGGCGGCGCATCGACTGGGCATCCGCGTGATGATCGACCTGGTGCTGTCGCATTCTTCCGATCAGCACGCCTGGTTCCAGGAAAGCCGGCTGTCGCGCCACAACGACAAGTCCGACTGGTATGTCTGGGCCGACCCCAAGCCCGACGGGACCGCACCCAACAACTGGCTGTCGATCTTCGGCGGCCCGGCCTGGCAATGGGACGCGCGGCGGCAGCAATACTACCTGCACAACTTTCTGGTCAGCCAGCCGGACTTCAACTTCCACAACCCCGACGTGCAGGACGCGATGCTCGACGTCACGCGGTTCTGGCTGGATCGCGGCGTCGACGGCTTCCGCCTCGATACGATCAACTTCTACTTCGCGGATGCCCTGCTGCGCGACAATCCGGCCCTGCCGCCCGAGCGGCGCAACGCCAAGATCGCCCCGCAGGTGAACCCCTACAACCATCAGGAACACATCCACTCCAAGAACCAGCCCGAAAACCTCGTCTTCCTGAAACGCTTCCGCGATCTGCTGGACGAATATCCGGGTGCCGCCGCCGTCGGCGAGATCGGGGATTCCCAGTGGGGCATGGAACTGCTGGGCCAATATACGCGCGAAGGGCAGGGCGTTCAGATGTGCTACGCCTTCGATTTCCTCTCGGGCGAGCCGCTGACGGCCACCCGCGTCGTCGAGGTGTTCGATGAGCTGGAGCAGAAGGCCCCCGACGGCTGGGCCTGCTGGGCGTTCTCGAACCACGACGTGACCCGCCACATCACGCGCTGGCAGCTGGATGGGCAGGGCGCGCGCTGCTACGCCACGCTGATCAACGCACTGCGCGGGACCGTCTGCCTGTATCAAGGCGAGGAGCTGGGCCTGAGTGAGGCGCGCGTCGCCTTCGAGGACCTGCAGGACCCGTACGGCATCGAGTTCTGGCCCGAATTCGCCGGCCGCGACGGCTGCCGCACACCGATGGTCTGGGAGGCGTCGAACACCAATGGCGGCTTCAGCGAGGGGCGCCCCTGGCTGCCGGTCGCCGCCGAACATCTGGGCCAGTCCGTCGCCGCACAGGAACAGCGCCCCGACGCCTTGCTGCACCACTACCGCGCGGTGATCGCGATGCGTGCGGCATCCGTGGCGCTGCGGTCGGGGTCGCAGACCGAAACGCAGGCCCGGGGCGACGTGCTGACCTTCATCCGCGAGGTCGAGGGCGAGCGCATCTTCTGCGCGTTCAACCTGGGCGGTGGGACCTATTCGGTGCCAGCCCCCAAAGGCGTCTGGACGCGGATCGAGGGCATCGGCGGGGAGGCCGTGGGCGCGGATGCGGCGGGAATGAACCTTGGCCCGTGGCAGTATGTTCTGCTGCGCGCGGACTGAAAGAACAGGGAGGGACGACACATGGCGAACCTGAAACTCACGGACGTGGCCAAGGTCTATGGCGGCACGGTCGAGGTGCTCAAGGACATCGACCTGGATATCGAGACGGGGGAGCTCGTGGTCTTCGTCGGGCCGTCGGGCTGCGGCAAGTCCACGCTGTTGCGCATGATCGCGGGGCTGGAGAAGATCTCGGACGGCACGCTGGAGATCGACGGCGTGGTCGTCAACGACGTCCCCCCGTCCGAGCGCGGCATCGCCATGGTGTTCCAGTCCTACGCACTCTACCCGCACATGACCGTGCGCGAGAACATGCAGTTTGCCCTCAAGATCGCCAAGGTCCCCAAGGACAGGATGGATGCCGCCGTCGAAGCCGCCGCCGCCAAGCTGCAACTGACCGAATACCTGGACCGGTTGCCCAAGGCCCTGTCCGGCGGTCAGCGCCAGCGCGTGGCCATCGGCCGTTCCATCGTGCGCGACCCCAAGGTCTATCTCTTCGACGAGCCGCTCTCCAACCTTGACGCGGCCCTGCGCGTCGCCACCCGGATCGAGATCGCCCAGCTGAAAGAACAGATGCCTGAGAGCACGATGATCTACGTCACCCACGACCAGGTGGAGGCCATGACCCTGGCCAGCCGGATCGTGGTTCTGGCAAACAAGGGGATCGCGCAGGTCGGCACGCCGCTTGAACTCTACGAGCGGCCCAATGGCGAGTTCGTGGCACAGTTCATCGGCTCGCCCGCCATGAACCTGCTGGCCGGCGAGATCGTGGGCACCGGCCCCGTGACCACGCTGAAGACGACGGCAGGCGGCGGGACCTTCACCTCGAACGTGCCGACCACGGAGTCGGACATGGGCGCCCAGGTCAATGTCGGCATCCGCCCCGAGGACATGGTCCCCGCCAACGGCCCGGACTACGCCTATTCCGGCAAGGTCGAGATCGTCGAGGCGCTAGGCGAATTGACCCAGCTGTACTTCGCCGCGCCCAAGGCCGACAAGGAGACGAATACCGTGATCGCCAAGCTGCAGGGCATCCATACCGATATCCGCGGGCGCGAGATGCATCTGACGGCCGATCCGGGAAAAGTGCACATATTTAGAAACGGTGTGTCGCTGCTTTATAGATAGTCGGTCGGAATATTGCCCTGATTTGGGGGCAAACACGGGGCAATCGCTTGTTTCCAATCCGGTTGCTTCATGTCCCTCCGCCTGTTCTACGCGCTCTACCTGCGGATCTCCGGCCTCGGCCTGATCGCGCTTGCGTTCCTGACGCTGGTGGCGCTGGAACTTGCTTCGCGCCAATCGATCGCGCACTACGTCCCGCCATTCTCGGAATTCACGGCCTTCGTCGTCGGATTGTTTCTGCTCGTGCCGTGGTGGCTGCCGGATGGCCTGCGCTTTCCTTCCACCAAGGTGCACAAGATCTGGGGCATCGTCCTGTTCGCTGTCAGCCTAGCGGCGGCCGCGTTGCTCGCCCGTAACGTCGCGATTTTATTGTTCGTCTATTCGGTCGAAGGGGAAACCACCGTCCGTTCGGTCTGGATCACCGGCATCGCGCTCGGCCTCCTGGGGGCCGCGGTGGTCTGCCGCCTGGCAAACGGCGCGCCCCGCACCGCATCGCCGACCCAGGCCACGACGGGGACGGAAGCGCCGCGGCCGGGCCGGACGGGACTGGAACGGGTTCACCTGGTCTTCATCCGCCTGACCGGCATCGCCGCGCTTTGCACCACCGCCTATGGCGTCGTGAACCGGGCCGGCACCCCGGCCGATCAGGTGATGTGGGGCGGTCTGGGCCTGCTGGCTTCGCTCTGCTTCCTCGTTCCGCGGTTGACGCCGAAGGTCGTCGCCCGGCCGCATCGCTGGTTCCATTTCTTCGCGTTCAATCTGCTCGGCGGCGTTCTGATCTACCCGCCGCTGATGGCATTCCTGCAGCCGGCCATAACCGAGATCCTGCAGGCTGCGAACGATGACGTCGCCGCCGGAATCACCCGCTCCCCCGAGGAAATCACCGCGCTCGTCACATCGGCCCTGGGCGCGGATGGGCTGCGCGCCTATGCCGCCGTCGCGCTTCCGCTCCAGCTTGCCTGGTTCACGATGATCGGCCTGCTGTTCCAGACGCCGTCCGCCGCAGCCCTAAGTCAGCGGGGCGCGCGCCCGGCCCCGACCACGCCCGCCGGGTCCCTGCCGGAATTGCACCGCACGGTCGCACCGGCCCACCGCAGCAACCTTCCGGCCATCGGCGCCGCGATGAAGCTCTACATCCTGGCCG
This sequence comes from Jannaschia sp. S6380, assembly GCF_023015695.1. Classification (NCBI taxonomy): domain Bacteria; kingdom Pseudomonadati; phylum Pseudomonadota; class Alphaproteobacteria; order Rhodobacterales; family Roseobacteraceae; genus Jannaschia; species Jannaschia sp. S6380. The sequence goes on along the minus strand of NZ_JALKAS010000001.1, from coordinate 660,129 downwards.
ACTGGTTCGTCCTTCGCCTGATGGGCTTGGGCCTGATCGCGGCCGCCTGGTTGCTCTGGCAGATGGTCCAGGATGGCCGCCTGGCCGAGGCCGGAACGCTGACCTACGGCTACGACGCGATGAACGCCGTCTATGTCTATGCCGGGCTCGGCGCGCTGCTGGCGGTGCCATTCCTGTTGCCAGGCCGGATCGCCGCGCCTCGTCACGTCGGCTGGGGGCTGGTGAAATCAGCCCTCCTGGTCGCGGCCGCCCTGTTCCTGATCCCGCCGATCCACGTCGCGATCGAGACTTTTACGCCCAACGTTTATCACGCCGCGCTGATGCCCACCGTGCCCCCGCTCTTCAAGGCGATCACGGGCGTGGCCGTGACGTCGATCCTGCTGATTTCATTCTTCAAGCAGCTGGGGACGCTGCCCAAGACCGACTACAAGGGCGATCCGGTCGTCAACGTATCCAGCGACCAACTGCGCGCCATGCGCGCAGCGCGGATGGGCCAAGCCTAAGCCTCGGATATCACGCGCACCGATCCGATGTAGGGCAGGTTCCGGTTCCGCTGGGCATAGTCGATGCCATAGCCCACCACGAATGCGTCCGGGATCTCGAACCCCGTCCATGTGGCGCGGATGTCGACCTCGCGCCGCGAGGGCTTGTCCAGAAGCGCGATCGTCTCGAGTCGGGCGGGCGCGCGCGAGCGCAAGAGGTTGGTGACGTGGTGCAGCGTATGGCCGGTATCGACGATGTCCTCGACCACCAGCACATCGCGTTTGCCGATCTCGCCGCGCAGGTCTTTCAGGATCCGTACCTCGCGGGAGCTCTCCATCGCGTCGCCATAACTCGACGCCTCCAGGAAATCGACCTCGACCGGCAAGGCCAGCTCCCGCACCAGATCGGCGATGAACACGAACGATCCCCGCAGCAGGCCGACCACGATCAGCTTGTCCGTGCCGGCGAACCGGACCTCGATCTCGCGCGCGAGGGCTTCGATCCGTGCGGCAATGGCCTTCGCGCTGATCATCTGGTCGATCACATACCCGTCCTGCATGTTGCCCCCTTCGGACCCTTGCGCCATGACGGGCGTTAGCACGGAGACGCCCCCAGACCCAAGGGACCACATGCCCAGACATTCCGAGAGCCGAGACCTGCCGTATTCGGCGGAACAGATGTACGACCTGGTGGCGGATGTCGCGCGATATCCCGAGTTCCTGCCCTGGACGGCGGCCGCGCGTATCCGCTCGCGCGACGGCGGACCCGAGGGAGAGGTGATGCTGGCCGACCTCGTCATCAGCTTCAAGGTTTTCCGCGAGAGCTTTGGCTCCAAGGTCACCCTCTGGCCCGACGAACGTCGCATCGAGACGGAATATCTGGACGGGCCGTTCCATCACATGCAGTCCGAATGGCGGTTCGAGCCGCTGGAGAACGGCTGTCGCGTCCATTTCTGGGTCGATTTCGAATTCAAGAACAAGCTGGTCGGCCGGGTCGTCGGTTCGGTCTTCAACCAGGCGATGCACCGCGTCGTCGCCGCGTTCGAGAAGCGCGCGCGCGAACTCTATGGCCCCGCGAACGCCTGAAGCATCGCAAGCGCGTGGTCGCGCGCGGCCCGACGCACCGCATCGCGCCCGCGGGGGCCGAACTCCACCGTCTCCGCATGGACACCCTCGGGGTCGGCCAGCGCGAAACAGACCCGGCCTTCGGGCTTGTGCGCGGATGCGCCGGGCCCCGCGATCCCGGTGATCGCGACCGCGACCGATGCGCCCGATCGCAGGCGGGCGCCGCGTGCCATCTCGACCGCCACTTCCTCGGACACGGCGCCATGCGCGACCAGTGTCGTCTGCGATACGCCCAACATGCTGCGCTTGGCCGCGTTGGAATAGGTCACTGCACCCCAGACGAACGCCTCCGACGCCCCCGGCGGATCGGTAAGCGCCGCGGCGACCATTCCTCCGGTGCAGCTTTCCGCGGTGGCCACCGTCAGCCCGCGATCGCGGCAGGCCCGAAGAAGGGCGCGCGCGTTCACAGATGCGCCAAGGCAGCCAGCGCCATGACGCCCAACGCCGCGAGGGCGCCCGCCACCGCATCGTCCAGCATCACGCCCGCGACGTCCCGGCGGCGGTCCATCCATCCGACCGGTCCGGGCTTCTGGATATCGAACAGGCGAAACAGCACCAAGGCGGCCAGCCAGCCCGGCCAGAGCCGTTCCACCGGCACCCCGGCCTGCGCCGCGCCCCACGCGATCGGCAGCAGCGCGATCCACTGGCCCAGCACCTCGTCGATGACGACCTCGGACGGATCATGATCCTCCTTACCCCGCGTCACCTCCGCCGTTGCCCACCAGCCGAGCGGCAGCAGCGCAGCCGTCAGCACCGTGAACAACACCGGCCCGCCCTGCATCGCAATCCACGCCAGGGGCAGCGCCGCGATCGATCCCCACGTGCCCGGCGCGGGCCGCATCAGGCCCACGAGCCCGACCGTCGCGATCAGCCGCGCGATCACGCGGACACCAGTGCGACCGTGGACATGCAGGCGATGCCCTCAGCCCGGCCGGCAAAGCCCAGGCGCTCCGTCGTGGTCGCCTTGACGGACACGCGCCCGGCATCGAGCCCGGCGATAGCCGCCACGCGGTCGCGCATCTCGGCGGCATGCGGCCCGATCTTGGGCCTCTCGCAAATCAAGGTCGCGTCGACATTGCCGATCGCAAAGCCGCGGGTCCGTGCCAAGTCGGCGGCATGGGCCAGGAACACGGCACTGTCGGCTTCCTTCCATTGCGGATCGGAGGGCGGGAAATGGCACCCGATATCGCCCTCGGCCAGCGCGCCATAGATCGCATCGGCAATGGCATGCAGCCCCACATCGGCATCCGAATGCCCTTGCAGGCCCCGGTCATGCGGCACCCGTACGCCGCACAGGACCACGTGGTCCCCCGGGCCGAACCGGTGCACGTCGAACCCGTTGCCCAATCTCACATCCATTTCGCGGCGCCCTTCGAACAATCTGGCGGCGCGGGCGAAATCGCCGGCCGTCGTGATCTTCATCGCATCCTCGTCGCCCGTCACGATCGCGACGTCCAGCCCCGCGGCGCGCGCGACCTCGACATCGTCGGCGGCCTCTCCGGCGAATGCGGCATGGGCGGCGCGAATATCCTGGGTCCGGAACCCCTGCGGCGTCTGGGCGCGCCAAAGCCCGGCACGGTCGCGCAGGCCAGTCACCAAGCCGTCGCCGACCCAAAGGGCGTCGGTCACCGGCAGGGCCGGTGCCGCCGCGGGCGCGTCCCCCAGGGCCGCGATCACACAACCGATCACCTCGCGCGGGACGCCCGGACGCGCGGCATCGTGGATCAGAACGAAGTCGGTCTCGACCGCCTCAAGCCCCGCCGCGACCGAGGCCGCACGCGTCGCGCCGCCAAGAACCAGCCGCGTATCGGGCGCCATGCTGGTCGCCATCTCGCGATACGCCTCGTCGACCACGACGACCACCGCGTCCACCAGCCCATCGAAGGCGACGACGGAGCGCGTCAACACGGGTCGACCGGCAAGGTCGCGGAATTGCTTGGGCATTCCCCCGCCGGCCCGCGTGCCGCGCCCGGCGGCCACAATCAGCGCGGTAACGGTCGGTCGGGTCATCCTGGGCTCCGGCTTGGGGACCGGATCGTCCTAGCGACTGGGCCCCCAGGTGACAACCGGACGGGCAATGTGCTGGCGATCTGCCTAATTCTTGTGCATAGCGTCGGCGCACCCTTGGGCACACCGATCCGGCCCTGCCAATTCCGGCCCGACGGCCCTATCTCCCGTGACGACAGACGGACCCGAAATTCACGCCATGCCCACAACCGCCGTACATCAAGACGAACCCGGCCCGCTCGACCCACGTCTGGTGGCGGTGGGCCTGACCTCGCCTGTCGCGCTGGCGCCCATGGCCGGCATCACTGATCTTCCGACGCGCAACCTGGTGCAGTCCTTCGGTGCCGGCCTCGTCGTGTCCGAAATGGTCGCCAGCCGCGAGATGGTGCAGGCCAAGCGCTCGGTGCGCGACCGGGCCGAACTGGGCACCCGGATCGAAGGGACCGCCGTCCAGATCGCCGGGCGCGATCCCCACTGGATGGCCGAGGCGGCGAAGCTGCTGGAAGGGCAGGGCGCCGGCATCATCGACATCAATATGGGCTGCCCCGCCAAGAAGGTGACGGGCGGGCTCTCGGGCTCGGCGCTCCTGCGTGATCATGACCACGCCCTGCGCCTGATCGAAGCGGTGGTCGCCGCCGTCGATATGCCCGTGACGCTGAAGACGCGCCTGGGATGGGACGATGAGAGTCGCGACACCGCCGCGCTCGCCCGCCGGGCCGAAGGGGCGGGGATACGGATGCTGACGATCCACGGCCGCACGCGCTGTCAGTTCTACAAGGGCCGGGCCGACTGGGGCGCCATCCGTCCGATCGTCAAGGCGGTCGCGATCCCTGTCTTGGCGAACGGCGATATCCGCGACACCACCGATGCGCGCGCCGCCCTGGAGGCCTCGGGCGCGGCGGGCGTCATGGTAGGGCGCGGCGCGCAGGGCCGCCCGTGGCTGCCGGCCGCGATCGCCGCCGATCTGTTGCGCGGCCCGCGGCCCACGATCCCCGAACGGGGCGATTTCGTGCGCATGGTGGCAGGCCACCACGCTGCGCTCCTGGCGTTCTACGGCGACGCGATGGGGGGACGCGTCGCGCGCAAGCATCTGGGCTGGTACATGGACGATGCCGGCACGGACCCCGATATGCGTCGCCGCGTCCTGACCGCCGCACCCGACGAGGTGGCCGCCCTGTTGCCGGCGGCGCTGATTCCCCCGCGACGGGCGGCGGCATGATCACGGGCGACATCTGGCAGGCCCTGCCGATCCCGGCTTTCGCGCTGGATGCCGGCGACCGGGTTCTGGCGGCGAACGGGCCGGCCGAGGGGTTCCTGAACCGTTCCGCCCGCACGCTTAACGGCGCCGTCCTGCCAGATCTCCTCGAATTCGAGGGCGGCCTGGCCGCCGCGTCCGACCGGGTCAGGCGCATGCAGGCGCCGATGACCCTGCATGACACGGCCCTGCGCGCAGGTCCGGCCCCCGCTATCCGGTGCGAGCTGCATCTCAGCCCGCTGGACGATGGTGTGCTGCTCCTGATATCGCCGCAGGACATCGCGCAACGGCTCGACCGGGCGCGCAAATCGCGCAGCGCCGCACGTTCGGCCATCGGCATGGCCGAGATGCTGGCCCATGAGATCAAGAACCCCCTGGCCGGCATCACCGGGGCCGCGCAATTGCTGGGCATGAACCTGGCGGGCGAGGATCTGGAGCTGACCGACCTGATCGTCGCGGAGAGCCGGCGGATCGTGAAACTGCTGGAGCAGGTCGAACAGTTCGGCAACCTGCGCCCGCCCGAGCGGCGCGCGATCAACGTGCACGACATCCTGGACCGCGCGCGCAGATCGGCCATGGTGGGCTTCGCCGCGCACATGACCATATCGGAAGCCTACGATCCTTCGCTTCCACCCGCTTGGGGCGACGCGGACCAGTTGTTGCAGGTGGTGCTGAACCTTCTGAGGAACGCCGCGCAAGCGTCTGGTTCCGAAGGAAACATTACGATCCGAACCTTCTATGAGCTGTCGCTGCGCGTGCGCCGCCCCGACGGCACCCGCAGCGCCGTGCCACTTCAGATCGAGATCGTGGACGACGGCCCCGGAATCCCGCCCTCGGTCGCATCGAATCTGTTCGAGCCCTTCGTCTCGGGGCGCGAGAACGGCACCGGGCTCGGCCTCGCGCTGGTGTCCAAGATCGTGCACGACCACGACGGCTGGATCGCCGTCGACACGGCGCCCGGTCGGACGGCGTTCCGCATCTCGCTGCCGCTCGCGCCGAAAGACATGAAGAACGGACTGCAAGATACTGAGGATTAAGCAATGGATGGCACGATACTGATCGCCGACGACGACCGTACCATTCGCACGGTCCTGACGCAGGCCCTGACGCGGGCGGGTTGCAAAGTGCATGCGACGTCGTCGCTGATGACCCTCATGCGTTGGGTGGAGGAAGGGAAAGGCGATCTCGTCATCTCGGACGTCGTCATGCCCGACGGCAACGGGCTGGAGACGCTGCCCCGCATCACCGAGGAGCGGCCGGGCCTGCCGGTCATCGTCATCTCGGCGCAGAACACCATAATGACGGCGATCCAAGCCGCCGAGGCGGACGCCTTCGACTATCTGCCGAAGCCGTTCGACCTGCCCGACCTGATGAAGCGCGCGGCCCGGGCGTTGGAGCAAAAGCGCGCCGCAGCACCGGCAAGGGGGGTCGTCGAGGACCAGGGGGACGACCTTCCGCTGGTCGGGCGCACGCCGCGGATGCAGGCGCTCTATCGGCTGATCGCGCGGGTGATGAACACGGACCTGCCCGTGCTGGTGACAGGGGAAAGCGGGACCGGAAAATCCCTGATCGCCCGTGCCATACATGATTTCAGCGACCGGCGCGCGCTGCCTTTCGTCACCGCCACCGCCGCCGACCTGACGGGGTTCGACGGGCCGGCCGACATCCTTGCGGCCGCACGCGGCGGCACACTCCTCTTCGACGAGGTCGGCGACCTCGACCCCGAGGCGCAGGGCCGCGTCGTGCGGATGCTGGATACATTGGACGGCAGCGGCCCGCGCATCATGGCCACCACGCAGCGCGACCTGACACCGCATCTCGACCGCGGCGACGGGACGGGTTTTCGCGCGGATCTCTACTATCGTTTGGCCGGGGCGCAGCTCGACGTGCCGGCCTTGCGCGAACGGGTGGATGACATTCCGCTGCTGGCCGCGCATTTCCTGACCCGGGCCGAACGCGATGGCGGAACGCTCCGGCGCTTTTCGGACCCGGCGATGGCCTTGATCCGTCAGCACCCCTGGCCCGGCAACGTGCGCGAACTGGAACACGTCACCCGCCGCCTCGTCGCGACGTCGCCCGCCGAGGAAATCGCTCGTACGGAGGTCGAGGCGGTGATCGAGACGGGTCGCGCAGGGCCGCGCGCCGTGGCGGCCGCCGACAACCTGTCGGAAGCGGTCGAGCGTCATCTTCGGCGGCATTTCGAATTGCAGGGCGGACAGTTGCCCCCCTCGGGTCTCTATCAGCGCGTGTTGCGGGACGTCGAGGCGCCGCTGATCGAGATCGCGTTGGATGCGACCGGCGGAAATCAGGCGAAATGCGCCGACCTGCTGGGCATCAACCGCAATACGCTCCGCAAGAAGATCACCGATCTCGATATCCTCGTGACACGGCGGCGCAAATTGATGTAAAACCGCCACAGGCGTTGCAGATCGGAAACAATCCGGCAAGAACGACGCGCGGTAAGACATTGATACGAGGCGATCTTGCGGCCCACGGCCCCCTCAGTCGAGGCCATGTCGCGGCACTTCCTCTGGAGTGGTCGCAGGCAGGTGCAGACGATTCTGGCCGTCACCCTCGTGGTGCTCGGCCCGGTTCTCGTGATCCTGACCTTTATGTCGCTCAGCTTTCGTCAGCCCGAGGATGATTTCGGCTGGCTCCGCGCGGTGCTGCTGGGCGACCTGGTCTATATCCTGACGATCGCGGCGCTGGTCGTGCGCCGCCTGACGCGGATGATCGCCGCGCGGCGCGCAGGATCGGCCGGATCGCAGCTCCACCTGCGGCTGACCGGCGTCTTCACCGGCATCGCGCTGATCCCCACCGTGCTGACGGCGGTCTTCGCCACGATCACCATCAATATCGGGCTCGAGGGCTGGTTCTCGGACCGGGTACGCAATGCGCTCGGCAATTCAGTCGAAGCGGCGCAAGCGTACGCGCAGGAACATCGCGACGGCCTGACCGAGGACGCCCGCGCGCTGGCGGGATACCTGACCGTGGCCAAGCGGGCGTCGTTCTTCATGGCCGACGGCGACTTGCGCGAGCTTCTGGGTCAGGGCCAGGAACTGGTGCAGCGCGGGCTGGAGGAGGCTTTCGTGATCGACGGCGCGGGCGAGATACGGGCCCGGGGCGAACGGTCCTACCTGTTCGATTTCGAGCCGGTCACGCCCGCGCAGATCACGCAGGCGCGCGAGGGCGCGATTATCCTGATCGAAGACAAGGAAATCAACGAGTTCCGCGTCCTTCTTCAACTGAATGGCTATACCGATCGGTTCCTCTACGTCACGCGGCAGGTCGATGGCGACATCCTCGAACTGCTCGACGAGACACAGGCGACGGCGCAGCTCTACAATCAGTTGGAGCGGGACCGCGGGAGGCTGCTGTTCGAGTTCGGGCTGCTCTACCTCGGCTTCGCGATGATCCTGATCCTGGCGGCGACCTGGGCCGGGCTTTGGTTCGCCGAACGGCTGTCGCGGCCCGTCGGGCGCCTGGCGGGCGCGGCGCAGCGGGTGGGGCAGGGCGACCTCGACGTGCGCGTGCGCGAGGATAGCGGCGACGACGAGATCGCGATGCTGGGCCGCATCTTCAACCAGATGACCCGGCAGTTGAAGGGTCAGCGCGACGCGCTGGTCGAGACGAACATGCAGACCGAACGCCGACGGCGCCTGTTCGACAGCGTCCTGGGCTCGGTTACGGCGGGCGTCATCGGCCTGGACCCGGAGGGAAAGATCGACTTCATGAACCGTTCCGCGCAGCGCCTTCTGGGGCTGGAGGAGGAGCGTTACGGCATGGCGCTGGACCGCGTGGTCCCCGAATACGCAGACCTGTTCGAGCGGTTGCGCGAAAGCCGCGCCGACACCGTGCAGGAAGAGATCCGCGTCGTCCGCAATTCTCGGATGGAGAACCTGCTGGTCCGCATCGCCACGCGCTTCGGCTCGGATGGAACGACGGAAGGCTATGTCGTGGCGTTCGACGACGTGACCGAGCTCGTTTCGGCGCAGCGGATGGCCGCCTGGGGCGACGTTGCCCGCCGCATCGCCCATGAGATCAAGAACCCGCTCACGCCGATTCAGCTGTCGGCGGAACGCGTCAAGCGCCGCTTCGGCCGCGAACTGGAACCTGATAGCGCGGCCAAGCTGGCCGAATTGACCGACGTGATCGTGCGCCAGGCCGGCGATCTGCGGCGCATCGTCGACGAGTTCTCGCGCTTTGCCCGCATGCCCGAACCCGAGCGCCGGCGTGGTGATATCGCCGCCCTCCTGCGCGAGACGGTGACGCTGCAGCGCGCGGCGCTGGATCCGGTCGAGATCGTGGCCGACATTCCGGCCGGTCCGGTCATGGCGGAGTTCGACCAGACGATGATGGGCCAGGCCTTCACCAACCTGATCAAGAACGCGGGCGAGGCGATCGAGACGCGCGAGGCCAAGCAGGGCGCGGAGTTCGAGCGGCGCGTGGGCGTGCGACTGGATGTCGACGGTGCCCAGCTTCGGATCCGCATCTCGGACACCGGCATCGGCCTGCCCGAGGACCGCGCGCGCCTGTTCGAGCCCTACGTGACCACTCGCGACAAGGGCACCGGGCTGGGCCTGCCGATCGTCAAGAAGATCATCGAGGAACATGGCGGAACGCTGGAGCTGCACGACGCGGCGCCCGCGGCCGACGGACATCAAGGAGCGGAAGCCGTCATAAGGCTTCCCCATATCGAGGAGGGACACTGAACCATGGGCGACATACTGATCACGGATGACGAGGACGACATCCGCAGCCTCGTCTCCGACATTCTGGAGGACGAGGGCTATTTCTGCCGCACCGCCGGCACCGCCGAGGCCTGCATGAAGGCCATCGAGGACGAGGCGCCCGCCGCCATGATCCTGGATATCTGGCTGAAGGACAGCGACATGGACGGGATCGACATCCTGAAATCCGTGCGTCGCAGCCACCCGGATATCCCGATCATCATCATCTCGGGCCACGGCAACATCGAAATCGCCGTCGCCGCCATCAAGCAGGGCGCCTACGACTATATTGAGAAGCCGTTCAACATCGACCAGCTGATGGTCGTCGTCGGCCGCGCGATGGAGACCTCTCGCCTACGCCACGAAAACAGCGAGCTGCGCCGCAAGGATGCGTCCTCGGCCGAGATGATCGGCCAGTCGGCGGCCTACAAGAACCTGGTCGCGCAACTCAAGAAGGTGATGAACTCCAACGGGCGCGTCATGCTGACGGGTCCCGCCGGCGCGGGCAAGGAAGTGGCCGCACGCTACATCCACGCCAAGTCGAACCGCGCCGGCGCACCTTTCGTCACCGTTTCCTCGGCCTCGATCGAACCGGAGCGGATGGAGACCGTCCTGTTCGGCCGCGAGAACGCCGAGAAGGGGATCGAGCCGGGCCTGCTGGAGCAGGCGCATGAGGGCGTGATCTATTTCGACGAAGTGGCCGACATGCCGCAAGGCACGCAATCCAAGATCCTGCGTGTCCTGGTCGAACAGGCCTTCACCCGCGTCGGCGGCACCGACAAGGTGCGCGTGGACCTGCGCGTCATCTCCTCCACCAACCGCGACCTGGCACAGGAGGTGCGCGCGGGGCGTTTCCGCGAGGAGTTGTACCACCGCCTGAATGTCGTCCCGATCGCCGTCCCCTCGCTGGAAGAGCGGCGCGACGACATCCCGGTGCTGGCCGACTATTTCATCGCCGCGCTCAACAAGGCCCAGGGCCTACCGCTGCGCGAGGTGTCCGAGGAGACGAACGCGCTGCTGCAGACGATGCGCTGGCCGGGCAACGTGCGCCAGCTTCGCAACGTGATCGAGCGCGTGCTGATCCTGGGCGACGGCACCGGTCCGATCGAGCCGGGCGAACTGCCCAGCCCCACCGATGGCGGCGGCGACACGGGCGAGATGACCCTGTCGGGCAGCCTGGCCAGCCTGCCCCTGCGCGAGGCACGCGAACTGTTCGAACGCCAGTACCTGATGACGCAGATCAACCGCTTCGGCGGCAACATCAGCCGCACCGCGAACTTCGTCGGCATGGAACGCAGCGCGCTGCACCGCAAGCTCAAGTCGCTTGGCGTCGTGACGACCAGCCGGGGCGGGGCGCGCGTGGCGCGGGTCGACGACTAGGAGGGCGCCGCGATCCGCCCGTCGATCACGCAAAGGCCGGTCGTGTCGAACGGCTGGCTCTGCAACAGGGTCGCCTCGCCCCACGGACAGGCCGGCAGGTCGGCGGCCCGGTATCCCTCGGCCGCCATGCAGGCGGCCAGCGCCCGTTCGCGCAGGGGCCCGTTGCGGTCGTAGGAATAGATGTCGGGGCCGTTGTAGCCGCCCAGACAGATATTGCCGTCGCAGACCCGCCCGCCCAGCACGACGCGGGGCGCCGTCGCGATCCGATCGCGTTCGGGAAAGTCGCGACGCGCTTCGGCGGCGCAGGACAGGAACGCCCGCTCCGCCGCCAGGGCGGGCGTGCCCGGCTTCAGCCAGACGGGGTCGGGGGCAGGGGCGCAGGCGGACAGCGCCACCAGGGCAAGCAAGTATCTCATGACGCTCAAACTAGCATCTCGGCGCGCGGCGGCAATGCGGTCCGGCCCGAGTGCGGACATTGACCGCCCGCGCCGCCACGCCTATCCAAACCGTCTGATCCAGGGCCGCGAAGGGCGCTTCATGAAGGTCATCATCTGCGGTGCGGGGCAGGTCGGCTGGCAGATCGCCCGCCATCTGTCGGGCGAACGCAACGACGTCACCATCGTCGACAACAACCCCGAACTGGTGCACCGCGCGACCGACTCGCTCGACGTGCAGGGCATCACCGGCTTCGCGTCCTACCCCGACGTCCTCGAACGCGCGGGGGCCGAGGATGCGGACATGCTGATCGCGGCCACCCATTCTGACGAGGTCAACATGGTCACCTGTCAGGTGGCCCACTCCATCTTCACCGTACCGCGCAAGATCGCCCGTCTGCGCGCGCAATCCTACCTGTCGGCCGTCCGTGCGGACCTCTACCGGCGCGATCACCTGCCGATCGACGTCGTCATCTCGCCCGAGCGCGAGGTGGCCGAGGCCGCCCTGCGCCGCCTGCGCGCGCCCGAGGCGTTCGACGTCGAGGAATTCGTCGAGGGGCGCGCCACGTTCATCGGCCTGCTCCTCGACCAGGACTGCCCCGTCCTCGACACGCCGCTGCGCCAGCTGAGCGAGCTGTTCAGCACCCTGCGCGCCGTCGTCGTCGGCGTGCGCCGCGAGGGCGGGCGGCTGTTCGCGCCGGATCCGAACGACCAGCTGAAGGCCGGCGACCAGATCTACGTCCTGTCTCATTCCGACGACCTGACCCGCACGCAGGAGATCTTCGGCCACAAGGTCCGCAAGCAGGAACGCGTCGTCATCATCGGCGGCGGCAACGTTGGCCTCGCCGTGGCCGAGGCGCTGGAGAACGCGCCCGAACGCATCCGCGCCAAGATGATCGAACGCAGCCGCAAATGCGCCGAACGCGCCGCCGAGGCGCTGGAGCGAACGATCGTTCTGTCCGGCGACGGGTTGGATATCGAGTTGCTGCGCGAGGCCAATATCGAACGCGCCGATGCCGTCCTGACGGTCACCGACGACGACAAGACCAACATGCTGGCGGCCGTCCGCGCCAAGGCGGCCGGCTGCTCGAAGACCATAGCGCTGATCAACGACCCCACCCTGGTTCCCCTGATGGAACCGCTGGGAATCGACGCCTATGTCAATCCGCGGCAGACGACGGTCAGCTCGATCCTGCGGCATGTGCGCCACGGGCGGGTCCGCAACGTCTATTCCGTGGGCGACGCCGAGGCCGAGGTGATCGAGGCGCAGGTTCTCTCGACCTCGCCCATGACCGGCCGCGCGATCCGCGACATCGCCTTTCCCGAAGGGGCGCTGGTCGGCACCATCGCCAAGGCCGACGGTCGCGTGATCCGACCCGAAGGCGGGACGCGGATCGAGGAGGGGGACGTGGTCGTCATCTTCGCGCTGTCCGACGACGTGCCGGAGGTCGAGCGCCTCCTGCAGGTCCAGGTGGACTTCTTCTGATGCCGCGCCCGCGGATGCCCGTCCGGCCGGCGCCCCGTCCCACGCGATGACCGGCCCGCTGCGCCGCGTGCCGCTTCCCGTTCTGCTGGCAGGCACGCTGGCGGCGTCGATGTACCTGCCTGCCATCCATGCCTCGGTGACGGACGCCCATGCCGAGGCACGCGCCTTCTTTTATTCGGCCACGCTCCTCCTGGCGCTTCTGGCGGCGCTGGGCGTGGCGACGGCGCGCCGTGCCTCGTCCAACGTAACGCGCAGCCATCTGCTGGCGCTTTTCGCCGCCTTCACCGTCCTGCCCGCGATGGCGGCACTTCCGCTCTGGCAGATCGTGGCCGACACGCGGTTCCTGAATACCTATGTCGAGATGGTCGCCGCCATGACCACCACCGGCGGCAGCCTCTACGCCCCCGAACGCCTGGGCGAGAGCGTGCATCTCTGGCGCGCCATGGTCGCCTGGCAGGGCGGGTTGGTCGTCTGGGTCGCGGCCATCGCTATCCTGGCGCCGCTCAACCTCGGCGGGTTCGAGGTGTCGGAGGGCAACCCCTCCATCCGGCCCGGCCTCGACCCCGATCGCACGCGCGACCGCACCGCCGATCCCGAAATGCGCGTGGTGCGCGCCGTCCAGGCGCTGCTGCCCACCTATGTCGCGCTGACCTTCCTTCTGTGGGGGATCCTCGTCTGGCTGGGCGAGGGCGGCACCACGGCCCTGATCCACGCGATGTCGACCCTGTCCACTTCGGGCATCACGGACGGGACCGGCCTGGCCGACAGTGCCGCCGCCATCCCGGGCGAGATGGCCGTCGCGCTGTTCCTGGTCTTCGCGCTCAGCCGGCAGACCTTCACCACCGACATGAACGCCGAACGCATCCGGAACCTCGGCCGCGATCGCGAGCTGCGGATCGCCGGCCTGATCGTCCTCGTCGTGACCGCCGCGCTGTTCGCCCGCCACTGGATCGGCGCGTTCGAGGTCGACGCCATCGCCGATACCGGCGCCGCGTTCGGCGCGCTCTGGGGATCGGCCTTCACGGTTCTGTCCTTCCTCACCACCACCGGGTTCGAAAGCGCGCACTGGCAACAGGCACAGGACTGGTCGGGCCTGGGCACGCCCACCGTTCTGCTGCTGGGGCTGGCGGTCTTTGGCGGGGGGGTGGCGACGACCGCGGGGGGCGTCAAGCTGCTGCGTATCTATACCCTCTACGAACATGGCCGCCGCGAGATGAACCTGCTTGTGCATCCCAGCTCCGTCGTCGGCGGCAAGGGCGCGCTCGGCCGCATCCCCAAGGGCGGGATCGAGGGGGCGTGGGTGTTCTTCATGCTCTTCGCCACGTCCATCGCGGGCGTCACGCTGCTGATGACGCTGGCGGGTCTCGATTTCGAGGGCGGGCTGGCCCTTGCCGTCGCCTGCCTGACCACCACCGGCCCGCTGGCCGAGATGGTGCTGGGCGGGCAGGGCGCCCTGAATGCGCTGCCCGATCCGGTCAAGATCATCGCCGCGCTCACCATGGTCCTGGGCCGGCTCGAGACGCTGGCGCTGATCGCGCTTCTCAACCCCGACTTCTGGCGCGACTGACCGCGTCGGCAGCCCCTTGCCACGCTACGTAAGTTTCATGTGTTTCAGGGGTGGAAACTTTTCCGTGAGCGCCCCATAAAGTCGGCGTGGTACAAGGATCGCTCCGACGAACGGGGCGCGTGGACAGGAATACCGGCATGGCAACGGACAAGCAGAACCTTCAGGACGCCTTTCTCAATCAGGTCCGCAAGCAGAAGGTGCCGGTGACGATCTTCCTGATCAACGGCGTCAAGCTGCAGGGCGTCATCACCTGGTTCGACAATTTCTGCGTCCTGCTGCGCCGCGACGGTCAGTCCCAGCTCGTCTACAAGAGCGCGATTTCCACCGTCATGCCCGCGCAGCCGATCCAGCTCTATGATGGCGGGGAAGAAGCGGCTGTCGAATCCACCTGACAACACGCATTCGACCGAGGCGCGCCCGACCCGCGCGCTCGTCCTGCATCCCGACACCCGCGCCGGCGACCGCACCGGCCGCGATCCCCGCCGCGCGCTGGAGGAGGCGATCTCGCTCGCCCATGCCCTGCCGGGGCTGGAGGTCGCGGGCGGCGATATCGTGCGCCTGCCGCGCCCCCATCCCGGCATGCTGTTCGGGTCCGGCAAGGTCGACGAACTTCGCGCCCGGATCGAGGGCGACGAAATCGAGTTGGTCCTGATCGACGGTGCCGTCACCCCCGTCCAGCAGCGCAACCTTGAGAAGGCCTGGAAGGTCAAGCTGCTGGACCGCACCGGCCTGATCCTCGAAATCTTCGCCGATCGCGCCGCCACCCGCGAGGGCGTGCTGCAGGTCGAACTGGCCGCGCTCAGCTATCAGCGCACGCGCCTCGTCCGTGCCTGGACCCATTTGGAGCGGCAGCGCGGCGGCCTCGGCTTCGTCGGCGGTCCCGGCGAGACCCAGATCGAGGCCGACCGCCGTGCCATCGACGAACAGATGACCAAGCTGCGCCGCCAGCTGGGCAAGGTCGCCAAGACCCGCGAATTGCACCGCGCCGCGCGTGCCAAGGTGCCCTATCCGGTGGTGGCGCTCGTGGGTTACACCAATGCGGGCAAATCCACGCTCTTCAACCGCCTGACCGGGGCGGATGTGATGGCCAAGGACATGCTCTTCGCCACGCTCGACCCCACCATGCGCGCGGTCGAACTGCCGCACGGGCTCAACGTCATCCTGTCGGACACGGTGGGCTTCATCTCCGACCTGCCGACGCAACTGGTCGCCGCCTTCCGCGCCACGCTGGAGGAGGTGCTGGATGCCGACCTGATCGTACACGTTCGCGACATCAGCCACCCCGAGACCGAGGAACAGGCCCACGATGTCGAGACCATCCTCGAAGGTCTGGGCGTCGACACGGACATCCCCCGGATCGAGATGTGGAACAAGGCCGACGCGCTGCCGCCCGACGCGGCGGAGACGGTCGGCAACCTCGCCGCCCGTCGCGACGACGTCTATCTGGGGTCGGCGCTGACGGGGCAGGGGCTCGACGCGCTTCTGGACCGCGCGGCCGACGACCTGACCGAAACCCTGACCGAGACCGCGCTGACACTTCCCTTCGCCGCCGGCCGCGCCCGCGCCTGGCTGCACGAGGAGGGCGCGGTCTTGGCCGAGATGCCGTCCGACGACGGCACCCAATTCACCCTCCGCTGGACGGCACGACAAGCTGCCCGGTTCGCCGGCGCCTTCCCGGACGTCGCGCCCGACGGCCTACGGATTGCGCGGGATGGCCCCGATCGCGACCGGTCCGATGATCCGTGGGGGAACGGGTAGGGGAGGCGGGGGCGGGGGTCCGGTTTTGAGCCCAAATTAACAGATGCTGCGGTTGGCACGAACGACTGCTTTGGCGATGAAACGAATGCAACGAGATTCGGATCGTCGCTAAACTCGCGAGAAGGCCGAACGGAGAAGTCTTAGTCCGGCGACAGCAAAAAGCGCGGCGACCGCTCCATCAACCTGACGCCGAACACGGGTATAGGTACGCCTGACGGCAGACATGGAAAAAGCTGCTGCGTAGGCAGTGTAGATCGCAAACCCGATGACTGCGCAGGCTCCGGTCGCAACGGCGATGCCAAACCAACCACTCTCAGCACCCATGCCGACAGACAATGCCGCCATCCACGCAATAACGGCCTTTGGATTCGATAGGTTCAGGATAAGTCCGCGCACGAACCAGCGACCTTCATTGATCGCGTTCTTTCCGTCAGCAGGATCGTCGGAGAGCGCGTTGCAACGAAATGCGGAGCGAGCCGACCCGATGGCTAGCCATAAGAGATAGAGCCCGCCCGCAACTTTGATTATGGCCAGGAAGTATGTTGTTGCTTGCAGCATCGCGCCCAGCCCAGTTGCAGCCACCAGGCCCCAGAATGCGAGCCCAGCACCCAACCCAAATCCGAATAGCATTCCGCTGCGACGCCCGGAAGCGGCCGATACCGTGCTGACGGCGAGCGTCGCGGGGCCTGGAGATACGGCGACGATAAAGAAGGCGGCAAGGATCGCAGCCAAGCCAGTCGTATCGAGCATAGGAACCTCGGTATGTGAACTCAGTTACTTAACGATATGACAAATGCATTCGGGGAAAAGCAGCCTTTCGGAAATAAACGACGAGAGGCAGCGCCGTCCCGCAAACCCACCACCCACCCACAACCCGACACCCACCCCGCATTCCCCACGTGACAGCTTCGCCCCCCCTTGCTATCCTGCCCGCGCAGACCGGGGCGTCAGACCTCGGCTTATGAGCAGACTTTGGACAGGACAGACCCCATGACCGCATTCACGCGTCGCCGCTTTCTCGCGGCGGCTTCGACAACCGCAGCCGTCACCGCCTGTGGCAATGGTGTCGGCAGTGCCGGCGCTGAACGCATCGACGGGCGCGTTGACGCCGCCTTCAACTTCATGTACGCCACCTTGCCGGATACGCAGGTCCTGGCCGGCAAGGCCGCCGGGATCCTGATGATGCCCGTCGTGACCGAGGCCGGCTTCGGCCTTGGCGGCGCCTATGGCCGTGGTGCGCTGCGGATCGACGATGTTACCGTCGATTACTATTCCACCAGCGAGCTGTCCTTCGGTTTGCAGGCAGGTGGCCAGCAGTACAGCCACGCCCTGTTCTTCATGACGCAGCCCGCGCTGATGAACTTCCGCACCTCGCCGGGTTGGACCGCGGGCGCGGATCTGGAATACGCGGTCTCGTCCAATGCGCGCGCGATCACGACCGACACGACCTCGCTGCTGACGCCGGTGATCGCGGTAATCTTCGGCCAGGCGGGCCTGCTGGCAGGTGCCTCGCTCGAAGGGCAGAAATACAGCCGCATCATCCCCTGACCGCATCCGGCCCCCGCATGCGCGGGTCGGACGCAGCCGATACATGCGCATTACGGCTTGCAGCGCGTCCTTCGATGGCCTAGGACGCGCGCACTTCACAGGCGAGGGCGGGCCCCGGGGGGAGACATCCCCCGACGGTCCACCGGTTGAGCCCAGGCTCTGATCCCTCGCCGAGGATCGAAACCGGAAAGGTATCAACAGGATGGCATTGCCTGATTTCTCTCTGCGTCAGCTTCTCGAAGCGGGCGTTCACTTCGGCCACCAGACCCAGCGCTGGAATCCCCGCATGGGCCCGTACATCTACGGTGCCAAGAACGGGATTCACATCATGGATCTGACCCAGACCGTCCCCATGCTCGACCAAGCGCTTCAGGCCGTCCGCGACACCGTCGCCCGCGGCGGTCGCGTGCTGTTCGTGGGCACCAAGCGCCAGGCGCAGAAACCCGTCGCCGAGGCGGCCGAGCGTTGTGCGCAGTATTACATGAACCACCGCTGGCTGGGCGGCACGCTGACCAACTGGAAGACGGTATCGAACTCGATCAACCGTCTGAAGTCGATCGACGAAGCGATGGATACCGGGTTCGAGGGCCTGACCAAGAAGGAACGCCTCGGCATGGAGCGTGACCAGCAGAAGCTGCAGGCATCGCTGGGCGGCATCCGCGAGATGGGCGGCCTGCCGGACCTCCTGTTCGTGATCGACGTCAACAAGGAAGACTTGGCCATCGCTGAAGCCAAGAAACTGGGCATCCCGGTCGTGGCCGTCGTCGACACCAACTGCTCGCCCGACGGCGTGGACTACATCATTCCGGGCAATGACGATGCGGCACGTGCGATCGCGCTCTACTGCGACCTCGTTGCGCGCGCGGCGCTCGACGGCATGTCGGCGCAGCTGGGCGCCGCCGGCGTCGATATTGGCGCCATGGAAGAGGGTGTGGACGAGAACGTCGATCCCGGCGAAGCCGTGGAGCCCGAGGGCGACGCCCCCGCCGAGGAAGCCCCGGCCGAGGCCTGAGGCCTTCGCCGCGGAACGGCTATCGGGCGCGGTCGTCGGGCCGCGCCCAGATCTGATTTTCAAGGAGACAGGACCATGGCGATCACCGCTGCACAGGTGAAGGAACTGCGCGACACGACCGGCGCGGGCATGATGGACGCCAAGAAGGCGCTGACCGAGACCGATGGCGACATGGAAGCCGCCGTCGACTGGCTGCGCACCAAGGGCCTTGCCAAGGCTGCCAAGAAATCCGGCCGGACCGCGGCCGAGGGCCTGGTGGCCGTTGCCGTCGAGGGCGGCTATGCCGTCGCGCTCGAAGTCAATTCCGAGACGGATTTCGTCGCCAAGAACGCCGACTTCCAGAAGATGGTCTCGGATTTCGCCAAGGCCGCGTTGAACGTCAGCGATGTCGACGCGCTGAAAGCGGCGGAGATCGACGGCAAGACGGTCGAGAACATCCTGACCGACAAGATCGCCACCATCGGCGAGAATATGGCCATCCGCCGGATGGAGCATCTGTCGGGCAAGTCGGTCGTGACCTATGTCCACAACGCCGCCGCCCCCGGCATGGGCAAGATCGGCGTGCTGGTCGCGCTGTCGGCGGAAAACGATGCCTTCGGCAAGCAGGTCGCGATGCATGTCGCGGCGGCCAACCCGGCCGCGCTGTCCGAGGCTGATCTGGATGCCGCGATCGTCGACAAGGAGCGTCAGGTTCAGATCGACATCGCCCGCGAGAGCGGCAAGCCCGAGCAGGTGATCGAGAAGATGATCGAGGGCCGGATGAAGAAGTACATGGCCGAGGTCACGCTTCTGAACCAGCAATTCGTCGTCAATCCCGACCTGACCGTGGCCCAGGCCGCGGAAGAGGCCGGCGTCGAGGTGACGGGCTTCGTCCGGCTTGAGGTCGGGGAAGGCATCGAGAAGGTCCAGGAAGATTTCGCGGCCGAGGTTGCCAAGGCCGCTCAGGGCTGACGCAGGTCAGACGTACCGAAAAGGCGGCGCCAGGGTCAAAATCCTGGCGCCGCATTCGTTTCGGGGCTCGTCGAAGGGGAGAGAATAGCGCCCCGAACTGGGCTCGGCCCCGGGGAAGAATGCCCCGGAACCTCACCGGTCCGGAATTCATCCGGCGGCCGACGGGATCCGGTGAATGCGCCGGAACTGCGCCGTCCGATTAGTCTCTGGCGTAATGGCCATCACTCACAAGACATTGTCAGGGTGCCAGTTGACCTTGGGGAAGGTAAGTCGGGTTTTCCTTACCTTGCCGGATCGTCGCTCGGCTCATAGCGGAAGAACTGGTTCTGAAACCCCAATTTCAGGATCGCCTGCGCCGTCGTCTCCACGTCCAATCCATCGCGCGCCAGGCGCAGGTGCTTTTCGACCGTGGTGGGCGTCCGCCCCATCAGCATCGCCACGTCCTGCACGGTCTTGCCATCCGCCACCATTTCCAGCGCCTCGCGCTGTCGGGGCGTCAGGCTGCGCCCGTGCAATCCGTGCGGTAGCGACAACAGCGTGAGATGCGCGACATGCGCGACCAGCTCGATCTCCGGCCCCTTCTCCGCCCAGAGCGCGTCCAGATCGTCCTGCGTGCCGGTCGTCGTCGCCAGCCCGATCCCGTGGCCCGTCCGTGCCGAGATGCGCGGGAAGCTGATCCCGTATCCCGCGACGATCCCATGCTGGCGGTTGAACTCGACCACGCGCATCACCTCGGGGGGCAGGGCGCCGGCGCGGGCCTGGTCGGCGATCGCGCCCCAGGACAGCGTGCCGGTATTCTCCATCGCCCAGCGGACCATCGGCGCGTTGCGGAACAGTCCGCCGTCTAGATAGTCTTGGGTGAATTCCTTGGGATAGTTCGTCAGGATGACCGCATCGCGGATGTCGCCGGTGCTGTGATCGGTCCGAAAGCGCGTCGCGGCATAGAGGATACGGTCGAAACCGTATCCAGCCATGCGATC
This sequence comes from Jannaschia sp. S6380, assembly GCF_023015695.1. Taxonomy (NCBI): domain Bacteria; kingdom Pseudomonadati; phylum Pseudomonadota; class Alphaproteobacteria; order Rhodobacterales; family Roseobacteraceae; genus Jannaschia; species Jannaschia sp. S6380. The sequence goes on along the minus strand of NZ_JALKAS010000001.1, from coordinate 639,414 downwards.
CTGCAGCTTCTGCCAGAGCTCCTCCGCCTGAGTGAGACGGGTGATCTCATGCAGAAAACGCTCGGCATCCGTGAGAGGCACTGGCGCATTCCCTTCTTTCCCCAAGGTAAAGAACCGGGACGCCACAGTCGAGCGTTTCAACGCCGCGCCGCCTGCAACGCCTGCTCCAGAAGGGTTGGATCGCCCAAGTGATTGACCAGAAGCAGAATAAGCCGGGCATTCAGCGCCGCACTTTCCTGCGCGGCCAGCCCATCATGCGCCGCGATCAACATGGCATAGGCCGCGTCGGGGTCGTCCAGGTTGGGGTTCGTGATCAAGTCGGTCATGCCGCTGCCCCCTGCGCCGTCCGGAAGGCCGCGTCGAAAGCCGCCCTGTCCACGGCGGCCCACCGGGCGGCCACGTGCTGATCGGGCCGGATCAGATAGACGGCCTGCGATGCCCCGCCGAGATAGCGGCGGGCGACGTCCGGGCTGTCGACCGCGTCGATGCGCAGGCGCGTCGCGTCGCAATTCGGCGGGTCGACGTTGAGCCCCAGGGCCGTGAACCCCGTCAGACGTTCCAGCAGGTGGCCATTGCCGACGCGCGCATCGGGGCAGGGGCATCCGGGCCGCGTCCCGTGGGGGCCGCCGGGCAGGGCGTCCGGTCCGTTCAACGGCGACGCGGCATAGCGCGCCGGCACCGACAGACGACCCGAGTTGACCATCCGCCGGGCGAACGCGTGATCGCGCGCCAGCGACAGCACCGCATCGCGGAACACGCGGCTTCCCGGAGATTTCGGCGTGATGAAGTCGGTCGATCGGGTCGAAGCCAGGATATTCTCGTCGGCGGCTGCCTCCCGCTCGCTGGCATAGCTGTCCAGAAGCGTCTCCGACGCGCCGCCCGACACCATG